>NZ_JAQZRK010000007.1:0-173991 GCF_028737495.1 Enterobacter cloacae complex sp. 2022EL-00981 | reverse complement strand
CGGTAACAACGGTACCACGACCGGAGATGGAGAATACGTCTTCGATTGGCAGCAGGAATGGCTTGTCAATCGCACGCTCTGGTTCTGGGATGTAAGAATCCAGGTAGCCAGCCAGTTCGATGATTTTCTCTTCCCACTCTGCTTCGCCTTCCAGCGCTTTCAGAGCAGAACCACGAACGATTGGAGTATCGTCGCCTGGGAAATCGTACTGAGACAGCAGTTCACGAACTTCCATCTCTACCAGTTCCAGCAGCTCTTCGTCATCAACCATGTCGCATTTGTTCAGGAACACGATGATGTAAGGAACGCCTACCTGACGACCCAGCAGGATGTGCTCACGAGTCTGAGGCATTGGGCCGTCAGTCGCAGCTACTACCAGGATCGCGCCGTCCATCTGCGCAGCACCGGTGATCATGTTTTTAACATAGTCGGCGTGGCCTGGGCAGTCTACGTGTGCGTAGTGGCGAGTCGGGGTGTCATATTCAACGTGAGAGGTGTTGATGGTGATACCACGAGCTTTTTCTTCTGGTGCGTTATCGATCTGGTCGAATGCACGAGCAGAACCACCGTAGGTTTTAGCCAGAACGGTAGTGATTGCAGCAGTCAGGGTAGTTTTACCATGGTCAACGTGGCCGATAGTACCAACGTTGACGTGCGGTTTTGTACGTTCAAATTTTTCTTTAGACACGGCTATATTCCTTACTATAGTGCTCTCCCCTCAGGAGAGAGCACGGGACTTAGGTTTTAATCCTGTGGATTACTTACCACGGGCTTCAATAACGGCCTGAGCAACGTTGTTAGGCGCATCATCATACTTCAGGAATTCCATAGTGTATGATGCACGACCTTTGGTCAGAGAACGCAGCTGAGTTGCATATCCGAACATTTCAGACAGCGGAACTTCAGCGTGGATCTTAACGCCAGTTACTTCGGATTCCTGACCGCGCAGCATGCCGCGACGACGGCTCAAGTCACCGATAACGTCACCGGTGTTCTCTTCAGGAGTTTCTACTTCAACCTTCATGATTGGCTCAAGCAGAACTGGTTTTGCTTTCTTAAAGCCTTCTTTAAAGGCAATAGACGCAGCCAGTTTAAACGCCAGTTCAGAGGAGTCAACGTCGTGGTAAGAACCGAAGTGCAGACGGATACCCATGTCAACAACCGGATAGCCAGCCAGAGGGCCCGCTTTCAGCTGTTCCTGGATGCCTTTATCAACGGCAGGGATGTATTCGCCAGGAATTACACCACCTTTGATGTCGTTGATGAACTCGTAACCTTTCGGGTTAGAGCCCGGCTCCAGTGGGTACATGTCGATCACAACGTGACCGTACTGACCGCGACCACCAGACTGCTTAGCGTGTTTACCTTCGATATCGGTAACTTTCGCGCGAATCGCTTCGCGGTAAGCAACCTGAGGTTTACCCACGTTCGCTTCAACGTTGAACTCGCGCTTCATACGGTCAACGATGATGTCCAGGTGCAGTTCACCCATACCTGCGATGATGGTCTGGTTAGATTCTTCATCAGTCCATACGCGGAATGATGGGTCTTCTTTCGCCAGACGGCCCAGAGCCAGACCCATTTTTTCCTGGTCAGCTTTGGTTTTTGGTTCAACCGCGATGGAGATTACCGGCTCAGGGAATTCCATACGCTCCAGAATGATCGGGTGATCCGGGTCACACAGGGTGTCACCGGTGGTCACGTCTTTCAGACCGATAGCTGCAGCGATGTCGCCCGCACGAACTTCTTTGATCTCTTCACGTTTGTTAGCGTGCATCTGTACGATACGGCCAAAACGTTCACGCGCCGCTTTCACGGAGTTCAGGATGGTGTCACCGGAGTTAACCACACCAGAGTAAACGCGGAAGAAGGTCAGGTTACCCACGAATGGGTCGGTAGCAATTTTGAACGCCAGTGCAGAGAACGGCTCGTCGTCGCTTGCGTGACGCTCAGCCGGAGTATCTTTACCGTCGTCCAGGATGCCGTTGATCGCAGGAACGTCAACCGGGGATGGCAGGTAGTCAACTACCGCATCCAGCATCGCCTGAACACCTTTGTTCTTGAACGCAGAACCACAGGTTACCAGGATGATTTCGTTGTTCAGAACACGCTGACGCAGAGCTTTTTTGATCTCTTCTTCAGACAGTTCTTCACCACCCAGGTATTTCTCCATCAGCTCTTCAGAAGCTTCAGCAGCGGATTCGATCAGGTTCTGGTGCCATTCGTCAGCCAGGTCCTGCATCTCAGCCGGGATATCTTCGTATTCGAAGGTAACGCCCTGGTCTGCATCGTTCCAGTTGATGGCTTTCATTTTCACCAGGTCGATAACGCCGGTGAAGCCTTCTTCAGCACCAATTGCCAGCTGCAGCGGAACAGGGTTCGCGCCCAGACGGGTTTTGATCTGGCCAACAACTTTCAGGAAGTTAGCACCCATACGGTCCATTTTGTTAACGAACGCGATGCGTGGAACTTTATATTTGTTCGCCTGACGCCATACGGTTTCAGACTGTGGCTGAACACCACCAACTGCGCAATAAACCATTACCGCGCCGTCAAGAACACGCATGGAACGTTCTACTTCGATGGTGAAGTCAACGTGCCCAGGGGTGTCGATGATGTTTACGCGATGCGGTTCGTACTGCTTAGCCATACCTGACCAGAATGCAGTAGTCGCTGCGGAGGTGATAGTAATACCACGCTCCTGCTCCTGTTCCATCCAGTCCATGGTGGCTGCGCCGTCATGAACTTCACCGATTTTATGGTTTACACCGGTGTAGAACAGAATACGTTCGGTAGTAGTGGTCTTACCGGCGTCGATGTGCGCACTGATACCGATGTTACGGTAGCGTGCGATGGGTGTTGTACGAGCCATTTGATTCCTCGTTTGTTTCTTTAGGCGTTCAGTTAAGTAACCCAGAGCGGGCAGCTTCTCTGAAGCGCCCGCCTGGTGACTAATACTCCGAAGGGATTACCAACGGTAGTGTGCGAACGCCTTGTTGGCTTCTGCCATACGGTGAACGTCTTCACGTTTCTTAACTGCAGTACCTTTGTTTTCTGCAGCATCAGAAAGTTCGTTCGCCAGACGCAGAGCCATGGATTTATCACCGCGTTTACGAGCAGCTTCAACGATCCAACGCATTGCCAGGGCATTACGACGAACCGGACGAACTTCAACTGGAACCTGATAAGTAGAACCACCAACGCGGCGGGACTTAACTTCTACAGTTGGGCGAACGTTGTCGAGAGCGACTTCGAAAGCTTCCAGTTCATTTTTACCAGAACGCTGAGCCAGGGTCTCCAGCGCGCTGTATACGATTGCTTCTGCAGTAGATTTTTTACCATCTACCATCAGGATATTTACAAATTTTGCCAGCAGTTCTGATCCGAATTTCGGATCTGGAAGAATTTTACGCTGACCAATGACGCGACGACGTGGCATGGGAATACTCCGTTGTTAATTCAGGATTGTCCAAAACTCTACGAGTTTAGTTTGACATTAAGATAAATCAGTTTGGCCTTACTTAACGGAGAACCATTAAGCCTTAGGACGCTTCACGCCGTACTTGGAGCGAGCCTGCTTACGGTCTTTAACACCTGAGCAGTCCAGCGCACCACGAACGGTGTGGTAACGAACACCCGGAAGGTCTTTAACACGACCGCCACGGATCAGGATCACGGAGTGCTCCTGCAGGTTGTGACCTTCACCACCGATGTAGGAAGTCACTTCGAAACCGTTAGTCAAACGCACACGGCATACTTTACGCAGTGCGGAGTTTGGTTTTTTAGGAGTGGTGGTATACACACGAGTACATACACCACGTTTCTGCGGGCATGCTTCCAGCGCAGGCACGTTGCTCTTTGCAACTTTGCGTGCACGTGGTTTGCGTACCAGCTGGTTAACTGTTGCCATTAAATAGCTCCTGGTTTTAGCTTTTGCTTCGTAAACACGTAATAAAACGACCTCATACAATATGAGGACGCGAAATTTTAGGGCTACGTCGAAAAGGTGTCAAGAAATATACAGCGATCTCAAATCACCAGTTCATTTGACTGGCGTGCGTCACAGTAAGATTGACGAAATCAGTATAGCCAACCACGTCAATTTTGGCTGAAATTTGACCAGAAAGACCCCGCGCATCCAGATCGTCCTTTAGCGCAGAGACAGTTATGGGGGCATTTGTAAGGATTTCAACGAAACGGCTGCCTTCCAGCGCAGCAAGTACGCCATCCTGAATCAGCAGCAGGTCATCACCTTCGCGCAGCATGCTCAGTAGCGTGTCGATATCACATTGCCACGGTGAGCGGCTCAGGGTATGGAGCATGGCAGCCTCAGAAAGTCAGAACAGTGTCGTAGTGAGAGAGTTGTTCGCGCAGCGCAGCAGAAGACAGGCACGTGACATCCAGAACAAAAGGCGTCTTCTCATCTAATCCGCGAGCGGCCAGCGAGTCGGCGCACACATAGAAGGTTTCAATGTCGTACAGCGGCAACACTTTAAAGGTGGCGATGTAGTCCCGCATCAAAATCGCCTGCGGTTGCTGGCCCGCCAGAAGCTGAAACACCCCGTCCCCTACAAAGAAGACGCCGATCTCCTCGGTCAATGCAGATGTCGCGAGCAGCGCATCCAGTCCTTCTCGGCCCGATGCGTTACCGTGCGGGGCAGTGGTAAAAACAAACGCGATGCGTTTCATCAGAATTGCACCACTCGGTCACAGGTGAGCGCAGCCTGCGCCAGCGCGCCCAGACCACTTAGTGAAAATCCGGGCTGCAGGTTGGAACCGGCTAAACCAAGACGCGCGGCTTCGGTTGTATCAGCCACACCGCGACGCAGGGCCGCTGCCACGCAGATATGCAATTCAACACCCTGCGTCTCATTTAACGCCTGCCAGGCGCGCACCAGATCAAACTCATCGCTGGCCGGCGACGTAAACTGGTTCGCGTTATAGACCCCTTCCCGATAGAAGAAGACGCTCACCAGTTCGTGTCCGGCTTTTAGCAGCGCCTGGGCAAATTGCAGCGCGCTGCTGGCCTGCTGCGTGCCATACGCCGGGCCTGTCACCATTAACGCAAAACGCATTACTTATCTTGCCCCAGGAAATCACCGCTTTTGAACTGGCGAATATAGAGGTAGACCGTATGTTTGGAAATGTTCAGGCGGTCAGCCACCTGATTGATGGCGTCTTTGATATCAAAAATGCCTTTTTCATAGAGATTCAGCACGATCTGACGGTTCTTGGCGTTGTTCGATACGTTGCGATCGGCATTCACCTCTTCAATCGTGAACTCCAGCGTCTGCGTGACGAGATCCTCAACTGAAGAGGCAAAGTTAACAGAAGAGCCCACGTCTGGCGTTTCAGGCGGAATAAAGGTGCTCATGATTTGCGAGAATGGCACATCAAGGTTCATGTTGATGCACAGCAGTCCGATCACACGATGCTCGCGATTTCGAATAGCAATGGTTTCTGATTTCATCAGCACGCCGCTTTTGGCGCGAGTGAAATAGCATTTGGAGACGCTGCTGTCCGCGCCGGTCATGTCATGCAGCATACGCAATGCAAGGTCGGTAATTGGCGAACCAATTTTACGGCCAGTATGCTCACCATTAGCAATGCGGATGGCGGAACACTTCAGATCTTGCAGGGAGTGCAATACGATTTCGCAGTGGGACCCAATGAGCATCGCTAACCCGTCCACCACCGCTTCGTAGGATTTCAGAATATCGAAGTCGGTCTGGTCGAAAGGACGTTGATCCAGCAAATCAAGTTCACTGGTTTCGTTGGTTAAAAGCGACCTGGACATGAAAAAAACACTCCTTTTCAGGAGCCTGTCGTTAGGTTTTCAGGGCAGGCTCATTATCTACACGGACAACTAAATTAATACAGCGTACCTGGCACTTTCCAGTGTTAATTATATCTGCCCCACAATAAAAAAAACCGCCGCCTTAAAGGCGGCGGTTTTCATCACATTACTTCTTCGCGTCTGCGGCAGCTTTTTGATCTGCCTGCGCTTCTGGTTTCGCATCGGCTTTCGGTGCCGGTTTGATATCCAGCAGCTCTACGTCAAACACCAGCGTAGAGTTGGCAGGGATACCCGGAACGCCGGTTTTGCCATAGGCCAGATCCGGTGGGATAACCAGCTTGATCTTACCGCCTTTCTTGATGTTTTTCAGACCTTCGGTCCAGCCTGGGATCACACCATCCAGACGGAAGGAGAGCGGCTCACCGCGGGTGTAGGAGTTATCGAACTCTTTACCGTCGATCAGCGTACCTTTGTAGTTCACCACGACAGTATCGCTGTCTTTCGGTGCATCACCGGTACCTTCTTTCTCAACTTTGTATACCAGACCGGTAGAAGAGGTTTTTACGCCCTTCTCTTTAGCAAAGGTATCGCGGTAGGCTTTGCCTTTCGCTTCGTTGTCTTTCGCGTCCGCTTCCATCTTCGTCTGAGCGGCACCTTTCACACGCGCTTCGAACGCCTGCAGAGTCTGTTCAATTTCCTGGTCAGACAGTTTGCTCTTATCAGCAAACGCATCCTGAACACCCGCGATCAGTTGAGCTTTGTCCAGTTTGATGCCCAGTTTCTCTTGTTCTTTCAGAGAATTTTCCATGTAACGACCCAGAGATGCGCCCAGTGCGTAGGCAGATTTCTGGTCGTCATTTTTGAACGCCGCTTTGCTGTCTGCAGTTGCAGCAGGCTTCGCAGCAGTATCAGCAGCGAAGGACAGCGGCGCGTTCAGCGCAACAGCCATCGTCGTCGCCAGCAGCGTTACTTTAAACAGTGATTTCATCCATATCTCCAGGGCCTGGGGACTCTCACCCCAGCATTAAACGTAAATGAGCTACGTACTATAAAACGTTGTGGAAGAAATCTACAGACAGACTCTCCCGATTCTCGCCACTTTTAAGACTATTTTTGTTTAAATAAGTTTCTTGCCAAAGGGATGGATACTGCACTAAGGAACAAACTCAGTTAAACTTCGCCGCCGCTGGCCCATTATGGCGAATCAGAAACAGACGAGGTGAATGATGAAGGACACAACGATTGAAGCGAGACTGGCTGAACTGGAAAGCCGCCTGGCTTTTCAGGACATCACCATCGAAGAGCTTAACCAGACCGTGACCGCGCATGAACTCGAAATGGCGAAACTGCGGGATCATATGCGCCTGCTGACGGAAAAGCTGAAGGCTACGCAGCCATCAAACATCGCCTCACAGTCTGAAGAGACGCCACCACCTCACTATTGAGGCGAAAAAAAAGCGGGATAATCCCGCTTTTTTATTTTCCGTTATACGGAATTAGTGGCAGCCACAGCCGCCGTTACCGCAACCACCTTTACCGTGGTCGTGACCATGGTCGTGGCCGTGGCCACCGCAGCAGCCGTCATGGCCGTGATCGTGGTCATGGTCGTGACCGTGCGCACCGTGAACGTGGCCATGAGCCAGCTCTTCTTCGGTTGCTTCACGGATAGCGACAACTTCTACGTTGAACTTCAGGTTCTGGCCAGCCAGCATATGGTTGCCATCAACCACAACGTGGTCGTCTTCAACTTCAGTAATTTCAACCGGAACCGGGCCCTGGTCAGTTTCCGCCAGGAAGCGCATGCCAACCTGCAGTTCGTCAACGCCCATGAACACGTCTTTAGGAACGCGCTGAACCAGGTTGTCGTCATACTGGCCGTATGCGTCGTTCGCGCCTACAGCAACGTCAAATTTATCGCCAACTTCATGACCTTCCAGCGCGTTTTCCAGGCCGGAAATCAGGGAACCGTGACCATGCAGGTAGTCCAGCGGCGCACTCACCGGAGACTCATCAACCAACACACCGTCTTCTGTACGTACCTGATAGGCCAGGCTGACCACCAGGTCTTTTGCTACTTTCATGATATCTCCTGAGCGTGGGAAAATTGCTGGCGCAGATTGTAGCGGAAATCTGCACCCGTGTACCCTTTAGCTTAAAAAAACTCAGGGCATATCGCTAGTCCGGATGAAAAATGCCGATCACTTGCTCTTCTTTGCGTACATGATCGCGTGCTTCTTTGTCGGCCTCACGCATCTGGTGGCCGCACTTAACACACTCAACAACATCAATATTATTTTCACGCCACATTGCCAGAGTATCTTGCGCCTGGCAGGAGGGGCACTTTGCGCCCGCAATAAAGCGTTTACGTACAGCCATATTTGGTTACCCTTTATTCAAATTCGTCCCAGCCGTCCAGCTGGCGTCGTTCCTGCTGCATCTCGCGCTGGAAAATCTCCTCCAGCTCGCGACGCGCTTCCCGCACGCGGGAAATCTGCGCCGTATCCGTGTGTACCGGCATCAGCTCGCGCAGCATTCGCATATCCAGCCGTCGGAAGTGCATCTGGGCCCGCTGCGCCTGATGCGGGTGCATACCCAGCGAAATCAACGCCTTGCGCCCCAGCTCCAGCGCACTGGAAAACGTCTCACGCGAGAAGTGTTTCACACCCGCCTGCAACAGTTCGTGCGCTTCAACACGTCCCCGCGCACGCGCCAGAATATGCAGATGCGGGAAATGCTGCTGGCAGAGTTCGACCAGCTTCATCGTATCTTCCGGATCGTTACAGGTTATGACGATCGACTCCGCCGCCTCGGCACCTGCGGATCGCAGCAGTTCGAGCTGCGTCGCATCGCCGTAGTAAACCTTATAACCATATTTACGCATCAGGTTGACCGCGCTGATATCCCGCTCGAGCACCGTGATACGCATTTTGTTCGCCATCAGCAGACGACCAATCACCTGCCCGAAGCGGCCAAACCCCACCACAATCACCTGCGGCTTATCGTCTTCCACCCACGGGGCTTCATCTTCATCGTCAGCCGGGTTTAAGCGGCGCGACAGCAGTTTATCCACCAGCTTCATCAGCAGCGGCGTGGTCATCATCGACAGCGTGACCGTCACCAGCAGAAGCGCCATCTGATCGTCTTTGAACAGTTTCTGGGACGATGCCGTAGAGAACAGCACAAACGCGAACTCTCCCCCCTGGCTTAGCACGCTGGCAAACTGCATACGTTCCGAACTGCGCAGCCCGGATATACGCGCCAGGACATACAGCACCAGCGTTTTCACCGCCACCAGCACAGCCACGCTCACAATAACCCACAGCAGATGGGTATAGAGCACACCGAGATTGAGCGCCATGCCCACCGAAATAAAGAACAGCCCTAACAGCAGCCCTTTAAAGGGTTCGATCGCAATTTCCAGTTCGTGGCGGTATTCGCTCTCGGCGAGCAGCACCCCGGCGATAAACGTACCCAGCGCCATCGACAGCCCCAGCGCGTCCATAAACAGCGCAGAGCCTAATACCAGCAGCAGCGTTGCGGCGGTAAACACCTCGCGCACGCCTGACGCGGCGATAAAGCGGAACACCGGCCGCAGCAGAAAACGCCCCCCAATCAGCATGCCCGCAAAAGCCAGCACCTTCATGGAGACTTTTGCCCAGTCAAAGTGATCGTCACCCGGCCCAGCCAACAGCGGCACCAGCGCTAACGCCGGGATCACCGCTAAATCCTGAAACAGCAGCACCGAAAAGCCCAGTTGCCCCGACTCACTGCGGTTCATGCCCTTATCCCGCATCAGCTGCAATGCCATCGCCGTTGAGGACATGGCAAGGCCAATACCGCCGATGGTCGCCGCCTGCCACGAAAAGTCAGTGAGCATCAGCAACCCGGCCAGAATGGCCGCGCTGAACAGCACCTGCGCCGCGCCAACGCCAAAGATAGAGCGCCGGAGCTGCCACAGCTTTGACGGATTCAGCTCCAGGCCAATGATGAACATCAGGAAAACCACGCCCAGCTCGGAGAAATGGAGAATTTCATCGACATCGCTGATGAATCCCAGCCCCCAGGGGCCAATCGCGATCCCCGCCAGCAGATACCCGAGTACCGCGCCAATACCGAGCCGTGCGGCCAACGGTACAGCCACCACCGCGGCAAACAAAAACAGCACCCCGGCGAGGAGTAAATTCGATCCTTCCATTAACGCCCTCCTGCCGGAATCGGTGATGCCAGCCATTCGCCATACGCTCTGGCGTGGCTCGCCAGCGCCTTCGGATCCTGACGCCGTGCCCAGTAGACAATAATCGGGCTCATCCAGTGCATTCGGCACATCGCCGCCGTCAGTTCAAACGGTCGCAGGATATCGCTCATCGGATAACGGTTAAGGCCATCGTAGCGGTAGGCGCTCTCCGGCTCACCGGTGGTAATCACACTACGCCAGTACTTTCCCGCCAGTTGGTTGCCCCCCACCCCGCTGGAAAACCCCCGGCTCAGCACCCGATCCAGCCACTCTTTCAGCAGGGCCGGACAGCTATAGGTATAGAGCGGATGCTGGAACACAATCACATCATGCTGACGCAGCAATTCCTGCTCGTACGGAATATCGATAAAGAAATCAGGGTAGTGCGCGTAGAGATCGTGCACCGTCACGTTACTGAGCTGAGTAGCCGGCTTAAGCAGGACGCGGTTTGCCACCGAGTCCTGAGATTCCGGATGGGCATACAGCAGCAGCACTTTTGCTGTCTGAGACATCACTCCCCTCCCGGTTCTGTTTCTGTTTTTGTGTATCGTCGTTGTTTTGGGCTACCATGGCGGCCCGGTGCGGAAAATGGCCCACACCTTACATTATCATAATGACAAATTAACATAGTCGGAACATACGGCGCTTCTATGATTGTTTTCTCCTCGTTACAAATTCGCCGCGGCGTGCGCGTCCTGCTGGATAACGCCACCGCCACCATTAATCCAGGTCAAAAAGTGGGTCTGGTCGGCAAAAATGGCTGCGGTAAATCCACCCTGCTGGCGCTGCTGAAAAACGAGATTAGCGCGGATGGCGGTAACTTTACGTATCCGGGAAACTGGCAGCTCGCCTGGGTAAACCAGGAGACGCCCGCCCTGAGTGAGCCGGCGCTCGACTATGTTATTGATGGCGATCGTGAATACCGTAAGCTGGAAGCGGAACTGAACGCCGCCAACGAGCGCAACGATGGCCACGCCATCGCCACCGTCCACGGCAAGCTGGACGCCATCGACGCGTGGACCATTCGCTCCCGCGCCTCCAGCCTGCTCCACGGCCTGGGGTTCAGCAACGAACAGCTTGAACGTCCCGTCAGCGACTTCTCCGGTGGCTGGCGTATGCGTCTTAACCTGGCGCAGGCGCTGATCTGCCGCTCCGATTTGCTGTTGCTCGATGAACCGACCAACCACCTCGATCTCGATGCGGTCATTTGGCTGGAGAAGTGGCTCAAGAGCTATCAGGGCACTCTGATTCTGATCTCCCACGACCGCGACTTCCTCGATCCGGTGGTGGATAAAATCATTCATATCGAACAGCAAAATATGTTCGAGTACACCGGTAACTACAGCTCTTTCGAACGCCAGCGCGCAACGCGCCTCGCTCAACAGCAGGCGATGTACGAAAGTCAGCAGCAGCGCGTGGCGCATCTGCAGAGTTTTGTTGACCGCTTCAAGGCCAAAGCCTCGAAGGCCAAGCAGGCCCAGAGCCGCATCAAGATGCTGGAACGCATGGAGATGATTGCCCCGGCGCATGTGGATAACCCGTTCCACTTTAGCTTCCGCGAGCCGGAGAGCCTGCCAAACCCGCTGCTGAAGATGGAAAAAGTGAGCGCCGGATACGGCGATCGCATCATCCTCGACTCCATCAAACTCAACCTGGTGCCGGGTTCGCGCATTGGTCTTCTGGGGCGTAACGGTGCCGGTAAGTCAACGCTCATCAAACTGCTGGCGGGCGAGCTTAACCCCGTAAGCGGCGAAATCGGTCTGGCGAAAGGCATCAAGCTGGGCTACTTCGCCCAGCATCAGCTGGAATTTTTACGCGCGGACGAGTCCCCTATCCAGCATCTGGCGCGTCTGGCGCCGCAGGAGATGGAGCAGAAGCTGCGCGACTACCTCGGCGGCTTTGGCTTCCAGGGTGATAAGGTCACTGAAAACACAGAGCGTTTCTCCGGCGGCGAAAAAGCGCGTCTGGTGCTGGCGCTGATCGTCTGGCAGCGCCCGAACCTGCTGCTGCTCGATGAACCGACCAACCACCTCGACCTCGACATGCGTCAGGCGTTGACCGAAGCGCTGATTGAGTTTGAGGGCGCGCTGGTTGTGGTCTCGCACGATCGGCACCTGATCCGCTCCACCACGGACGATCTCTATCTGGTGCACGACGGTAAAGTCGAGCCGTTTGACGGCGACCTGGAAGACTATCAGCAGTGGCTGACGGACGAGCAGAAGCAAGAGAACCAGCCGGAAGAGCCGGCGAAAGAGAACGCCAACAGCGCGCAGGCGCGTAAAGATCAGAAGCGTCGTGAAGCTGAACTGCGTACTCAGACTCAACCACTGCGTAAAGAAATTGCCCGTCTCGAAAAAGAGATGGAAAAGCTCAACGCCACGCTTGCCGCCGTTGAAGAGAAGCTGGGCGACAGCGAACTGTATGACCAGAGCCGTAAAGCGGAGCTGACCGACTGTCTGCAAACCCAGGCGAAGACCAAATCCAGCCTCGAAGAGTGCGAAATGGCATGGCTGGATGCCCAGGAACAGCTGGAAGCGATGCTGCAGGCTGACTGACACGCCGGGAGGGTTATGGGTTTCGATATCACGAGCGACATTACATTCCGTAAGCTCAGCATCTTCATGACGTTTATGGAGAAGGGCAATATCGCGCGTACTGCCGAAACGCTGGGTCTGAGCGGCGTCAGCGTGCATCGTGCACTGCATACTCTGGAAGAGAACGTTCGCTGTCCGCTCTTTACCCATAAGGGACGTAACCTGATTGCCCTTCCGTCCGCCTGGACGCTGCTGGAGTATTGTCAGGAAGTTATGCAGGTGATGGAGCGCGGGCTGGAAGAGTCCCGTAAAGTCGCCGGTATTGGTCAGGGACGGTTGCGCGTCGGCACGCTCTACTCGCTGACGCTGGAAACCGTGCCGCGCCTGATCATGGGCATGAAGCTGCGTCGCCCGGATCTGGAGATGGATCTGACGATGGGCTCTAACGATACGTTGCTGCATATGCTTGACGACGGTACGCTGGACGCGATCCTCATCTCGATTTCCGAAAGCAATATCGACCGCAACAGCCTTGAAGTCCTCCCCCTGTTTCATGATGACATTTTCCTGGCCGCGCCTGCCTCTGCCACGCTGAATACCAGCGGGCTGGCGGATTTACGCGATTACAAAGATCAGAAATTTGTCTCGCTGGCAGAAGGGTTTGCCACCTATGCGGGGTTCCAGGAAGCATTTCATATCGCTGGATTTGAACCGGAAATCGTCACCCGCGTGAATGACATTTTCTCAATGCTCAGCCTGGTTCAGGCGGGCGTCGGCTTTACGCTGATGCCGGGCAGGATGAAGAAGGTCTACGAAAATTCAGTGCAGCTACTGAAGCTGGCAGAACCGTACCAGATGCAGCAGCTTATCGCGATTGTCTTTGCCCGCAACCGCGAGCAGGACCCGAGCCTGCGGGCATTAGCCGCCGAAGGGCGGATGTATGCGCGCAGCCTGCAGGAAAGTGTGTGATACAAAACAAGGCAACCGAACCCGTAGGCCCGATAAGGCGCAGCCGCCACCGGGCTAAAAATTCACGCACGAAGCCTTCCTGCCAGATGCACCGCCACATCCACACCGCTGCGCTCAAGTGAAAGGGTCTCCCCTTCCCACGCCGCCTGACGTGTCAGGCAGGTCAGGACGCCACCGGGCGGCATCTCGATCGCCAGCCGGGCTTCGCGTTCGTTAGCGGAAATCATCGCCTCCTGCCAGCGCACCGTACGCGCCATGTTCATCGCCAGATCGTCCGCGATCTTTTCCGGCTGCCAGAGCACGCGCCCGGTGCTGCCGCTCAGGTACGCACAGCGTGGACGAGCCAGCGTGACGGACTCAAACGCCGCCGCCAGCTTTTGTGCCGGCTCCGCCAGCAGTTCACAATGGGATGGCACGCTGACTGCCAGCCTTTGCACTTTGCTCGCCCCCTTTTCCAGGGCGCGTTTTGCCACCTGCGCCATCCCGTCATCGCTTCCGGCAATCACGATCTGCGTTTCGGCATTCAGGTTAGCAATATACGTTCCGCTACCCTCGATAAGCTGTTCCACCTGCGGCAGGGTTAAGCCCATGATGGCCGTCAGGCCGTAGCCATGGGGCCAGGCCTGCTCCATCAGGTCGCCACGCAGCGCCACCAGCTTAAGCGCGTCCGTAAATTCCAGCGCCCCTGCCACTACCGCCGCGGGATAAGCACCAATCGATAAACCGCTGACGATGTCAGGCGACACGTCACGTCGCTCCAGCTCGCGCGCCCAGGACACGCCAGCAATCAGCAGAGAAAGCTGAACCGCACGGGTATGGGTTAACGAGGCGGCACTATCCAGCGTATCAACTTCGGCACCCAGCACCTCACGCGCCTGAGCCAGTTCCGTTCCCGGCAGGTTTTGCAGCATACCTTCATGCTGCGTACCCTGCCCCGGAAAGGTAAACAGTATTTTCATCACTCCTCCCTGCGCCATGGGTCTGCCACCAGGCGTGGCCCACGGCGGGTTTTCAGCAGCGTTTTGCCATCGCGCAGCCACTCCGCCAGCGCGAATCCCCCCTCTGGTGTATCCACCTGGGTATCAGCCCGGCACAGCGCACCACTCAACTGCGACTGCCAGGCGGTAAACGCGTCGGGAGATATCGGCTGCGGGGCGCGGATCAGCAGATCAAGATCGCTGTCGGCATGGATCACCGGAATGCCGGTCGCCAGCGCATAGCCGGTGCTGCCGGTTATGCCCCATGTCCAAGGCCACGACTGCTGCGCAAGCTGTAACGCCACCTGAACCGGTGGCTGGGTGACAAACGGCGAACGCAGCAGATCGGCGGTGACGCACAGCTCTTCAGGTGACACCACGCGTAACACATTCCCGGGCTTCACCCATCCAGCCGCCCGCTGGTCGCGGCGCAGTCCGCGCACGCCAACGGGGATTCGGTCATCGTTATCAACATCACGCCGCACCACCACCGGCAGGCCGGTATGCCAGGCGGCATCCACCCAGGTTTCAGTAATACCTTCCAGCGCGTCGCGCGAGGTAAGCCAGATGAGGTCGTGGGGGCGTAATGTTGTGGTCATGATTACATTCCTGAAGTCAGCGAGATAAACAGCGGCAGCGACAGGATACACAGGACTGAGCTTAACAGCAGTACCGCTTCTGCATCCGGTGACTGCACGCCAAAGCGGTTACCAAACACGACCCCGAAGAAACCCGCGGACAGCGCAATCATCAGAATGGCGGTGATCGCCACGGAGCCGTGCAGACCGAAGATTAAAACGATACCCCAGGCAATGGCTGGCTGGATAAGCAGCTTAGCGATGGTGGAAGTGATCACCATGGTGTTGATCTGCAGCTTACGGGCAGAGAGGATCACCCCAGTCAGGAACAGCGCCGCAGCGGTGGCGGACAGCCCCAACGGTTTAATTGCAGAGAGGACCAGTTCCGGCATTTTGATACCGATGGCGGATAAAATCACACCCAGCAGAGGCCCCATCACGATCGGTTTTTTAATGGATCGCCACATCAGCACCGGCAGCATAGAGAGGGTTGAGCCGGAGGTATTGCCCTCAGCGCGCGCTTTTTCCCGCTCCAGGATCAGCAGACAGAACGGCGTCATCAGCACGGACCCGCAGGCAATAGAGACCGCCACAGACAGAGACGTGGTAGATCCTTCACCCAGCACGCTGCCCAGAATCGGCAGACCAAGCGCCGCATAGTTTGGCAGCGCGACGGTGAGCGTCAGCACGGCCGCATCCTGAGGGGATTTTTTAAAGACCTTCGTGGCAAGGAAATAGATGGCTGCGTAGGTGATCCACATCGCCAGAGTCAGTACTAGGATCAGCGGCGACTGCGCCACGATACCGGTCCACGGGGTTTGCACGGTCGCGCTGAACAGCGCGGCAGGCAGCGCAAAATCCATGACGAAGATGTTGAGCAGGGAAACATTTTTGTTATCGACCATCTTTGCCTTACCGGCCCAGAATCCCAGCAGCATGATGACGAAAATCGGTGCGAGAGCATGAACAATTACGTAAGTCATAAATCACCTGTGATTAAAAAGAAGTAGCACTGGCGCGATGATTATTATTTTCAGGATGCAGTTTCCCGCACGGGCGTAACGGATACGCCCGTGAGGTTGTGCATCTGGCAGGTCTCTTTTTACTTACCAGCTGGCGCGCATACGTTCGCGTACGAGCGCCGAGCTGCGGCGATTGTCAGCACCCAGACGGCTTTTCAGCGTCGGATCCTGACGAGCGTCACTGATGGCCTGTTGCAGGGTGGTTTTCACCAGCGTCAGGTCGCTATCGGATGGGGCATCCGGGTTGCTGATATCCAGCAGGCTGGAGAGCAGCCCCAGCGTGGCGTAGTTGCTGATGTCATACGCCATAGGTGGGATAGTGGCGGCCAGTTTTTCCAGCGCCTCCACGCTGCGCAGGGTGATCCGCGCGGCAGACGCTTTCCCCATGGCATGGATGAGCACGCCTTTATCGTTAAAAGCAATCAGGCGGTTGGCCTGGTAGCCATGCGCCAGAAACGCGCCGGACATGGCTTTACCCACAATCAGGCCAATCACCGCATGACCCGCCAGGCGCGCGTTGGCGTAGGCGGCCGCAGCGCCTGCCAGCGCCTGGTGGATACCAAACGCCTCTTCGCGACGGCCATAAGCCTGGCTTGGGACGTCGATCACCGCCACAATCGGGCGCTTAACGGCTTTATCAGCATCTGCCGCGACGGTTTCGCTGACCACTTTCGCCAGCGTCCAGCCTTCAAGCAGGCCGACTTCCCCTTTCGCCGCGCGCGGGAAGTGGTTGTTGGCATCCGGCACTACGGCGATAAAACGCACCGTTTCACCGTTCAGCTCACCGTCTGCCGCCTGCACGGACGGGCACAGCCCCTCAATACGTTTGGCTTTCGGGGCGAGGGTTTCCAGCCAGCGTGCGCCACGGCTCATTGCGTTACTCATCATTTCACCTCCCGGGCAAAAAGCGCGTTAATCTGTTCGGCATCGGCCTGTTTGCGGGTGTCGAAATTCATCAGGCGGTTCAGGTAATCGTCGTAGTTATCGGTGCGATGTTTTGCCGGGACGCCTTTGGCGATGGCCTCGTTCATCGCGGCTTTCACCGCATTCACGCCATCGCCGACCAGCGCGTCCACCAGCCCGCTCTGATAGCGCACCTCGCCGCCGGTCATGCTCCAGATAAACGGACGGTCGCGGGAGTCGTACTCTTCAATGCCCGCTTCCTGCTCAATAACCTGCGGGCCGTTTAACCCCAGACGCGCTTCGCGGGTCACAATCAGGTAGCTGCAAAGCGCCGCGGCGATGGACATCCCGCCGAAGCAGCCCACAGTCCCGGCCACAATCCCGATAACGGGCGTGTAGCGACGCAGGTCAACAATCGCCGCGTGGATATCGGCAATCGCCGCCAGGCCGAGGTTAGCTTCCTGCAGGCGTACGCCGCCGGTTTCGAGGCACAGCACCGCCTGAGTCGGAATGCCGTTGCGGTTATCTTCCGCCGCCAGCTCCAGCGCTGCTGCCATTTTCGCGCCGGAGACCTCGCCCATGCTGCCGCCCTGGAACGCGCCTTCAATCGCCACGACGACCGCAGGCTGGCCGTTGATAGTCCCTTTCGCGACCACCATGCCGTCATCGGCCTGCGGCACAATGCCCTGTGGCCCCAACCACGGAGAGATAATGCCTGCAAACGGATCCAGCAGTTCGCGGTAGCTGCCCTCGTCGAGCAACGCCTGCGCACGCTGGCGCGCTTTTAATTCGATAAAGCTGCTGTCATCACGCATGGCTCACCCCTTCAAAAACCTGTTCGATACGAATGCGCGCCACGCCCGGCGTCGCGCCAAAGTCGTGGATGGTCAGTTTGCCTGCGGGCAGACTGCTGACGGTCTCCAGGCGGCTGAATAACGCCTCCCAGCGCCCACGGCTGTTGTCGACGGAGGTGGTGATATCAATGGTTAAGGTCTGGCCCGGTTCGGCGGTGAACAGCACCTCCATATCCCCGGATCCAACTACCCCTGCCAGCGCCCGGCCGCTTAACGTGCGGCTGGCTGGCATGGTCAATGTGATTTTTTCCATAACATCCTCTTAATGCTTTGAATAGGGCGTTTCGACACGGTCAAGAAACAGCGTGGCGGCGAGCAGGTCGGCGGCACCACCCGGTGAGGCATTGAGCGTCAGCATCTGGCGATCTAACCGCGCCAGCGCCTGCTGCCCCGCGAGCGTTGTGCATCCTCCGGCATTCAGTACCGCCCGGGCGCCGTTCTGCATGGCGTCCAGCCCCTCCATTCCGGCGCGCGACAGCACGCAGGTATCGGTGAGCGAGGTCATGATTGCCATCAGCGCGTCGAGTCTGGCGTTTGTTTCGCTGCTGCCGTTGAGACGGCTCAGGCGAAGCTGCGGCAGCGCGCGCTGCATGATGTGCGGAAACGCCTGCTGAGCCTCTTCCCGCGCGCCCGGTACGCGGTAGCGGTGCGTGGCGCGTAACCCCTTACTGAACACCTTCGGTGCCGCGTCGTCCGGGAGTTTCGCCAGCTGTGCGGCGGTGTTAGCGACGGTTTGCGCGCGGGCGTCGCCGCCCAGCATCGCCACCGCGCTCACCAGCAGCCCCAGCGCCCAGATTGCGCCACGGTGCGTATTCACGCCGTCGGTGGCGATCATCATCTGCCGTTCGCCTTCACGGCCAAGGCGGCCAACGGTATGCCGTAGGGCAATATCCGCCGGACGCTGCCAGCTCTGCTGCGCCAGCGCCTGAAACGTGGAGGTCAGGCTGTGCGCGGAGCGCTCCATCAGCGCAAGCGATAAATCGTGGTGCGCACCGTTCCCCCGACTGTCCACCAGACCGGGTTTCGGGCTTAAGCGTGCTTCGTCAATCAGACACTGCGTGGCGGTTCGCGCCAGCCATTCGGCACCGCCTTCAACCTGAATCTGGGGCAGTAGTGTCATTACCAGCTCCGGAATTTCGCAGGTGGATTGTAGAGACCGCCGGACCACTCAACGAGGTCAGCCACGCTGCCCGCCGCCAGCAGAGAGCGGGTGGCATCAGTACGGCGAATCCCCATGTCTTCCGGGTACACGACCTTGCCGCTCTGGCGCAGTTCCGCCACGCGTCTGGCATCCACGCCCAGACCAATATCGGTGATACCGGCCACGGCTGCGACCATGGCGCGACGCTCTTCCAGATCTTTTGCCCGGTAGAGGTAGGCAATCCCCTCTTCCGTCAGCACGTGGGTGACGTCATCGCCGTAAATCATCACCGGTGCCAGCGGCATGCCGGAGGCTTTCGCCACGTCAACGGCGTCCAGTTTTTCCACGAAGGTAGGCTTCACGCCCGCCTGGAAGGTTTCCACCATCTGCACGACCAGTTTTTTACCGCGTTGCATCGGGTCGGGTTCGGTGATCATGTTCAGCCAGGCCGGAGTGGCGTGGCGACGGCCGTGTGGATCATGGCCCATGTTCGGCGCGCCGCCGAAGCCGGAGAGACGACCGCGGGTCACCGTTGAGGAGTTGGCGTAACCATCCACCTGCAGGGTTGAGCCGATAAACATATCCACCGCGTACTGGCCCGCCAGCTGGCAGAAGGCGCGGTTGGAGCGCATGGAGCCGTCAGCACCGGTGAAGAACACGTCCGGACGGGCGCGGATGTACTCTTCCATCCCCAGTTCGCCGCCGAAGCAGTGCACGCTCTCCACCCAGCCGCTTTCAATTGCCGGGATCAGCGTCGGATGCGGGTTCAGCGTCCAGTGTTTACAGATTTTGCCCTTCAGGCCGAGCTGTTCACCGTAAGTGGGCAGCAGCAGCTCAATTGCCGCGGTGTTAAAACCGATCCCGTGGTTCAGAGACTGCACCTGATGTTCAGCGTAGATGCCTTTGATGGCCATCATCGCCATCAGGATATGTTCCTGTTTGATCAGGCGCGGGTCGCGGGTAAACAGCGGTTCGATAAAGAATGGCTTGTCGGCCACCACCACGTAGTCAATCCAGGAGCCTGGGATATCAACACGCGGCAGGTCGCATTCGTCGTCCACCAGCTCGTTAACCTGTGCGATGACGATGCCATCGTGGAACGCGGCGGCCTCCACCAGCGCCGGGGTATCTTCGGTACTTGCCCCGGTGTAGAGATTGCCTTTGCGGTCTGCTTTAAACCCGGCGATCAGCGCCACGTTTGGTGAAAGGTCGACGTAGAGACGTGAATACAGTTCGATATAGGTATGAATAGCACCGATTTCGAGTTGACCATCCTCCAGCAGCTGGGAGATGCGCAGGCTCTGTGTGCCGGAGAAGGAGAAGTCCAGCTTACGGGCAATGCCCTTCTCAAAGATATCCAGATGTTCACTGCGGCCAACGCTTGGCATGATCATGTGCAGGTCATGCACAATTTGCGGGTTTACTTCGGCCAGCGAGCGGGAAAGAAAATCCGCCTGCTTCTGGTTGTTGCCTTCCAGAACGACCTTATCGCCTGGCGCGATCAGCTTTTCCAGCATGGCGACAAGGTCGCCGGTTGGCAGAACCTTGCCCTGCACCGGTACGGAGGCCAGACGACGCGCTTTTTCGCTGCGTCGGGTGTTCCATTGCCGGGTGGGTATTTGCCCAGATAACATTATTAACCTCCTGATTCAGCACATCATTTTGATTTGCTTAACGCTGAGTAAAGTCTGCACCCTGGCGGAAAAGGCATCAATTAAGCGTAGAGTGGAATCATTAGCCTGAGAGTAATAATCAAGGTAAATATTTGTGATCGGGATCAGTTCATGCTTCGGAAAACCAGGCTAAACGGGGTACAATTCGGAAGGTATAGTAAATTTCTGACAAGAATCAGCATCGCCCTTATGACCCAAATCATTCCCTCAGACTTCGACCTCACCGCCGAAGACAGCACTGATTTCGTGCCCATGCGCGGCGTGGCCAACTGCCACCTGCAGACCATGCTGCCGCGCCTGATCCGCCGCAAGGTGCAGTTCACTCCGCACTGGCAGAGGCTGGATTTGCCGGACGGTGATTTTCTGGATCTCGCCTGGAGCGAAGATCCCGAACAGGCGCGCCATAAACCCCGCCTGGTGGTGTTTCACGGTCTGGAAGGCAGCCTGCACAGCCCGTATGCCCATGGGTTAATCCAGGCGGCAAAAGCGCGCGGCTGGCTGGGCGTGGTAATGCATTTTCGGGGATGCAGCGGCGAGCCGAATCGCCAGAAACGCATCTATCACTCCGGCGAAACCGAAGATGGCACCTGGTTTTTGCATTGGCTGCGGGATAATTTCGGCACCGTGCCGACGGCGGCGGTGGGCTATTCGCTCGGCGGAAATATGCTGGCCTGTCTGCTGGCCAAAGAGGGAGACGCGGTACCGCTGAATGCCGCGGTGATTGTCTCTGCCCCCTTCATGCTGGAACAGTGCAGTTACCACATGGAGAAAGGCTTTTCCCGGGTCTATCAGCGCTATCTGCTCAACCTGCTGAAAGCCAATGCGGCGCGCAAGCTGAAGGCCTATCCGGATACCCTGCCGGTGAGCCTGCGTCAGTTGAAAAAGGTCCGCCGCATTCGTGAGTTCGACGACCTGATCACCGCCAAAATTCATGGGTTCGCCGATGCCATTGACTACTATCGTCAGTGCAGCGCCATGCCGCTGCTCAGCAAGATCACTCAGCCGACGCTGATCATTCACGCGAAAGATGACCCGTTTATGGATCATCACTCCATCCCTGCACAGGAATTTCTGCCCGACAACGTCCACTATCAGCTGACCGAGCACGGCGGTCACGTGGGGTTTGTCGGCGGAACGCTGCGTCGCCCGAAAATGTGGCTGGAGACGCGCATTCCTGACTGGTTAACCCCTTACCTGGACGGTGCAACATGATTATCCCCTGGCAGGATCTGGCGCCCGAAACGCTCGATAATCTGATCGAAAGCTTTGTCTTGCGTGAAGGCACCGATTATGGTGAACATGAACGCTCGCTTGAGCAAAAGGTCAACGATGTTAAACGCCAGCTTAAAAGCGGCGACGTGGTGCTGGTGTGGTCTGAACTGCATGAGACGGTCAATATCATGCCCCGCAACGCGTTTCACGGCTGATCTTTCAACCTTTCCAGTCAGGGAGTTGCTATGTCTGCCAGACATCCGGTTATTGCCGTTACGGGGTCGAGTGGTGCGGGAACCACCACCACCAGCCTCGCGTTTCGCAAGATTTTCGCCCAGTTGAATCTCCGCGCGGCGGAGGTCGAAGGCGACAGCTTTCACCGCTATACGCGCCCGGAGATGGATATGGCCATCCGCAAAGCGCGTGATTTGGGCAAACACATCAGCTACTTCGGCCCGGAGGCCAATGACTTCGGCCTGCTGGAGCAAACGTTTCAGGAGTACGGCCTAAGCGGCAAAGGCCAGTCCCGCAAATATTTGCATACCTACGACGAAGCCGTTCCCTGGAATCAGGTCCCGGGCACCTTTACCCCCTGGCAGCCGCTGCCGGAACCTACCGACGTGCTGTTTTACGAAGGATTGCACGGCGGCGTGGTGACGCCGCATCACGACGTGGCGCGACATGTGGATCTGCTGGTCGGCGTGGTGCCAATCGTGAACCTGGAGTGGATCCAGAAGCTGACGCGAGACATCAGCGAGCGCGGCCATTCACGCGAGGCGGTGATGGATTCGGTCGTGCGCTCAATGGAAGATTACATCAATTATCTGACACCACAGTTTTCCCGCACCCACATCAACTTCCAGCGTGTGCCGACGGTGGACACCTCCAACCCGTTCGCGGCCAAAAGTATCCCGTCGCTGGATGAGAGCTTTGTGGTGATCCATTTCCGCAATCTCGACGGCATCGATTACCCCTGGCTGCTGGCGATGCTGCAGGGTTCGTTTATTTCTCACATGAATACGTTAGTAGTGCCCGGCGGAAAAATGGGGCTGGCGATGGAGCTGATCATGACGCCGCTGGTGCAGCGGTTGATGGAAGGGAAACAGATCGCATAATCATATTCCCTCTCCCGGTGGGAGAGGGTTAGAGTGAGGGCATCAACACGCACGATGCCCCATCAATCACGCCTCGATCACTTCATACGAATGGGTAATTTTTACCGCTTTCTCCAGCATTAACGCCACAGAGCAGTATTTTTCCGCAGACAGATCCACCGCGCGTGAGACGGCAGCATCTTTCAGCGCTTTCCCGGTGACAACAAAATGCAGGTTAATGTGCGTGAACAGGCGTGGCGCCTCTTCGCGACGTTCTGACGTGAGCTTGACTTCACAGTCGGTCACATCATGACGGCCCTTTTGCAGAATCGACACCACGTCAATCGCGCTGCATCCCCCTGCCGCCATCAGCACCATCTCCATTGGGCTGGGTGCTTTATCGCCGGAGTTACCGTCCATCAAAATCTGGTGTCCCGACGAGGACTCGCCCAGGAACGTTAAACCTTCTACCCATTTCACGCGCGCTTGCATATTCATTAGCTCCAACGTTGCATTTTTGGTGACAGATTACGCGTGCGTTACATTTCTCGCAATGGAAGGCGACCTGCGTCATGCTGAAGCGAGACACCAGGAGACACGCGGCGAAAGCTATGCTAAAACACTCTGGATGCTACAGTAATACATTGACGTTACACATGTATGCAGAGGACATCAAACTTTACTGGCTGCGAAACGTTACGACAGCCGACTTCCCAGGTATGGGTAAGAATTCGATTGCAACCCCAGAGTCCGGATGCATCTTATGACTCTGGTGACAGCTTATAACAGAGGATAACAGCGCATGGTGCTTGGCAAACCGCAAACAGACCCGACTCTCGAATGGTTCTTGTCTCATTGCCACATTCATAAGTACCCATCGAAGAGCACGCTGATTCACCAGGGTGAAAAAGCGGAAACGTTGTATTACATCGTCAAAGGCTCGGTGGCAGTGCTGATCAAAGATGAAGAAGGGAAAGAGATGATCCTTTCTTATCTGAACCAGGGCGATTTTATCGGTGAACTGGGCCTGTTTGAAGAAGGCCAGGAACGTAGCGCCTGGGTTCGTGCAAAGACAGCATGTGAAGTGGCTGAAATTTCCTACAAGAAATTCCGTCAGTTGATTCAGGTTAACCCTGACATCCTGATGCGTCTTTCTTCGCAGATGGCTCGCCGTCTGCAGGTGACATCAGAGAAAGTGGGTAACCTCGCCTTCCTGGACGTGACCGGCCGTATCGCGCAGACCCTGCTGAACCTGGCGAAACAGCCAGACGCTATGACCCACCCTGACGGCATGCAAATTAAAATTACCCGCCAGGAAATTGGTCAGATTGTCGGTTGCTCCCGTGAAACAGTGGGCCGTATCCTGAAAATGCTGGAAGATCAGAACCTGATCTCCGCCCACGGTAAAACCATCGTGGTTTACGGAACCCGTTAATCCCGATAAAACGGCGTGCCATCGCAAGGTGTCACGCCGTTTTTGTCTCTACTCCCCATGTGGCGCAGGCTGATTTATCACCCGGAAGTTAACTACGCACTGCGACAAACGCTGGTGTTGTGCCTTCCTGTGGCCGTGGGCCTGATCCTTGGGCATCTTCAGCAGGGGCTGCTGTTTTCACTGGTTCCCGCCTGCTGCAACATTGCCGGTCTCGACACCCCGCATAAGCGTTTTTTCAAACGTCTGATTATCGGCGGTTCGCTGTTTGCCGGGTGTAGCCTGGCCGTGCAGCTTTTGCTGGCCCGCGATATTCCGCTGCCGCTGATCCTGAGCGTGCTGGCGATGACGCTGGGAGTGACCGCCGAAATCAGTTCGCTGCACGCGCGTTTACTGCCCGCCTCACTCATCGCGGCCATCTTTACCCTGAGTCTCGCAGGTAATATGCCGGTGTGGGAGCCGCTGCTGATCTACGCCCTCGGTACGCTATGGTATGGCCTGTTTAACTGGTTCTGGTTCTGGCTGTGGCGGGAACAGCCGCTGCGTGAATCCCTGAGCCTGCTCTATGTCCAGCTTGCGGAGTACTGCGAAGCCAAATATACGCTGCTGACCCAGCATACCGACCCGGAAAAATCGCTACCGCCGCTGCTGACGCGCCAGCAGAAGGTGGTGGATCTGATAAGCCAGTGCTACCAGCAACTGCATATGCTGGCCGCCAACAAGAACCACGAATATAAACGGCTGCTGCGCACCTTCCAGGTGGGGCTGGATCTGCAGGAGCATATCTCCGTGAGCCTGCACCACCCGAAGGAGGTGCAAAAGCTGGTGGAGCGCAGCCATGCCGAAGCGGTGATCCGCTGGAACGCGCAGACCGTGTCCGCACGCCTGCGGGTACTGGCCGACGACATTCTTTATCACCGTTACCCCACCCGCTTTAACATGGACAAGCAGCTCGGCGCACTGGACAAAATCGCCCGCCAGCATGAGGATAACCCGGTAGGCCAGTTTGCCGCCTGGCACTTCAGCCGTATTGCCCGCGTCCTGCGTACCCAGCGCCCGCTCTATCCCCGCGATCTGATGGCGGATAAGCAAAAGCGCCTGCCGCTGCTGCCTGCGCTTAAAAGCTATCTCTCGTTTAAATCTTCCGCCCTGCGCAACGCCGCCCGGATTAGCGTGATGCTGAGCATCGCCAGCCTGATGGGCATGGCGCTGCATTTGCCCAAACCCTACTGGATATTAATGACGGTACTGTTTGTCACCCAGAACGGCTACGGCGCCACGCGAGTGCGTATTCTGCACCGGGCGGGCGGAACCATGGCGGGGTTGATTATCGCCGGCGTAACGCTGCACTTCCACGTGCCGGAAGGCTATACGCTGGCAGGCATGCTATTGATCACCCTGGTGAGCTACCTGATCATCCGCAAAAACTACGGCTGGGCGATGGTGGGCTTTACGGTCACGGCGGTATACACCCTGCAATTGCTTACGCTCAATGGCGAACAATTTATTGTCGCCAGGCTTATCGATACCCTGATTGGCTGTCTGATTGCCTTTGGTGGTATGGTCTGGCTGTGGCCACAATGGCAAAGCGGCCTGCTCAGGCAGAACGCCCACGACGCGCTGGAGGCCGACCAGCAGGCTATCCGCCTGATCCTGAGCGACGATCCGCAGCCCTCCCCGCTGGCGTATCAGCGGATGAAGGTCAACCAGGCACATAACGCCCTGTTCAACTCGCTGAATCAGGCGATGCAGGAGCCCGGCTTTAACTCGCACTATCTGGCGGATATGAAGCTCTGGGTAACGCACAGCCAGTTCATCGTCGAACATATCAACGCGATGACCACGCTGGCGCGTGAACATACCATGCTAACGCCAGACCTGGCGCAGCGCTATTTGCAGTCGTGTGAGATTGCCCTGCAGCGGTGTCAGCAGCGTCTGGAGTATGACGCGCCGGGTGAATCAGGGGATTCGAACATTCTGGAAGCGCCGGAAACGCTCACCCACGGGCCAATGAGCACGCTGGAGCAGCATCTGCAGCGCATTCTGGGGCATCTGAACACCATGCACACCATTTCGTCGGTGGCATGGCGTCAGCGTCCGCATCACGGCATTTGGTTAACGCGGCGGTTAAAACGAACCGAGTATTAGCCTTTAACGATCTTCGCGACCGCCGCAGCAAAGCGGGTTAATCCATCTTCAATATCCTTCTCTTCAACCACCAGCGACGGCGCAAAGCGCATCACGTCCGGGCCGGCGTTGAGCACCATCACCCCTTCGTGAGCAGCGGCGTGCAGGAAATCGCGCGCGCGGCCTTTGTACTGCGGCTTCAGCTCTGCGCCAATCAGCAGTCCCATGCCACGGATCTCGCTGAAGACGTCGTACGTTTCGTCGATCTGCTGCAGATGTTTCACGAACAGCTCGCGCTTCGCCTGAACGCCGCTTAATACCTCCGGCGTATTGATGATATCAAACGCCGCACCGGCGATGGCGCAGGCCAGCGGGTTTCCGCCGTAGGTGGAGCCGTGTGAGCCAACGTGGAACGCGGAGGCGATCTCCTGGGTGGTGAGCACCGCGCTGACCGGGAAGCCGCCGCCGAGCGCTTTGGCGCTGGTCAGAATATCCGGCGTCACGCCGTAGTGCATATAGGCGAACAGGGAGCCTGTACGTCCCATCCCGCTCTGGACCTCATCAAACACCAGCAGCGCCTGATGCTGATCGCACAGCGCGCGCAGCCCTTTGAGGAATTCCGGCGTTGCCGCCGTCACGCCGCCTTCCCCCTGAATCGGCTCAACCACGACCGCGCAGGTATGGTCATCCATCACTGCTTTCACCGCATGCAGATCGTTAAACGGTACATGAATGATATCGGCGGGTTTCGGACCAAAACCGTCGGAATACTTCGGCTGGCCGCCAACGGAAACGGTAAACAGCGAACGACCGTGGAAAGCGTTATGGAAAGCGATGATTTTGGTTTTGTACGGGCTGTGGCGTGTGGAAGCATAGTAGCGCGCCAGCTTGAAGGCGGTTTCGTTGGCTTCGGTCCCGGAGTTCATAAACAGCACGCGCTCGGCGAAAGTCGCGTCAATGATCTTGCGCCCCAGGCGCAACGCCGGTTCGTTGGTAAAGACATTGCTGGTGTGCCACAGGGTTTCGCCCTGGGTTTTCAGTGCCTCGACCAGTGCAGGATGGCAATGCCCCAGCGCCGTCACCGCAATCCCCCCGGCGAAATCCACGTACTCTTTCCCCTGCTGATCCCAGACGCGGCTGCCTTTTCCCTTTACCGGGATAAACTCGGCCGGTGCATAAATCGGCAGAATGACTTCATCGAATGTCGCGCGGGTAATTGCAGATTGTTCAGTTGCCATGTCATGACCATCCATTTTATGTCACATTGATTGTGAAAATATAATCACAAAATATGCATAAAAAATCACAGTAAGGCAACAGATATTCAGCGATTGAGGAAATTAGCCAGCAGCTGGTGCCCCTGTTCGCTGAGAATACTCTCCGGGTGGAACTGCACCCCTTCGAGATCCCATTCACGATGGCGAATGCCCATGATCTCCTGCGTCTCGCTCCAGGCGGTCACCTCAAAGCAGTCGGGCAGCGTCGGCGGGTCAATCACCAGAGAATGGTAGCGCGTGACGGTTAACGGGTTATTTAACCCACTAAACACGCCTGTGCCGGTGTGGGTAACCGGTGAGGTTTTACCGTGCATCACCCTGGCAGCACGGACAATGGTGGCGCCAAACACCTGCCCGATGGCCTGATGGCCAAGGCAGACGCCAAGAATCGGCAGCCTGCCGGCGTAGTGGCGGATCACATCCAGAGAGATTCCCGATTCCGATGGGGTACACGGCCCCGGCGAGATAACGATTTTCTTTGGGGCCAGCGCGTCAATCTCGGTCAGGCTGATGTCGTCGTTACGGCGGACAACCACCTCTGCACCCAGTTCACAAAAATACTGGTAAAGGTTCCAGGTGAAGGAATCGTAGTTATCAATCAGCAGAATCATGGCGGCTCCCGAAAAAAATGCCGCCCTATTCTACTCAGATTCCCGCGCTTCGCTCACTACTTTGGCAAAGATAGCGTTCAGGGCGGACAAATCTCCCGTTGCGCCGCTCTGGTTAGCCGCGACCCACTGCTCAGGATCGATATCGCGCCAGTCCAGCAGGTAACCCGCATGGATCGCCAGCTGTTCAAAGAAAACACGCTGCGCAATGCCATTACCGCTCGCAAAAGGATGCAGCATATTGATTTCACAATAGTAATGGCTTATCCGCTCGATAAACTCCTCTTTCTGAAGACCCACCAGGTACCGGTCGCTTTCCAGTGCCGACATCAATTCATTGCCCATCTTCTCAATGTATTCGAAATGGCAAAAAGGAATGTCCCCTTTGAAAATATCGTCCGTACGGTATTCACCTGCCCGTTTCATCTCTCTGCGATACAGATGGCGGTGAATAAGGCACAGATGGGGCAACCCAGGCGCTGAAGGCCCAAGTTCCAGCGTCTCAATCTGGGGATCTGAAGGACCATGACCCTTTTCAAGGAGACAACTGGCCTGAAAATTGACGTTACGCTGCTGCTCCCAGAGACGGGATTTTTGCTTATCGGTGAGTTTTTTCACTTAACGCCTCCCTGAATATGTCCGTTTGCCAAAGTATAAGCAGCAAAACGCGCTTTCGCAGGGAGGGCTAACAACACGGGCGAGACGCGCCCGTGTCAAAGAGGATTACGGCAGTACTTTTGCAGAGAGGATCACGACCGGTTTGGATGGCACATTCTGGTATGGCCCAACGTCGTGGGTCTGTACCTGAGAAATCTTGTCCGCCACGTCCATCCCTTTTACCACTTTACCAAACACCGCATAGCCGAAGTCACGCTGGCCGTGGTCGAGGAAGGCGTTATCCGCCACGTTGATAAAGAACTGGCTGGTAGCGCTGTCTTTATCCGCCGTACGCGCCATGGCGATGGTGCCACGGGTGTTCAGCAGGCCGTTGTCCGCTTCGTTTTTGATCGGTGGATTCGGCTGTTTCTGCTGCATCTGCTCGTTGAAACCGCCGCCCTGCACCATAAAGCCTGGGATCACGCGGTGGAAGGTGGTGTTGTTGTAAAAGCCGCTGTTTACGTAGTCGAGGAAGTTTTTCACAGAAACCGGGGCTTTCTGGCTATTCAGTTCCAGCTCAATATTCCCTGCGGAGGTGGTCAGCAGAACATGAGGGTCCCCTTTTGCTGCCAGCGCAGCCGGGGAAACGGCAGAAAGAGCAAACACAGCTGCGACAGCCGCCAGTGTTGATTTGAGCATGAGAATTCCTTAACAAAGCGCAGTATAAAAAGCGAATGGCTTGATTCTAAAGAGCAGTATGAACGGAGACCAGCCTTTTACCTAATTTTACGAAATTGAAACAGTTGTTACCGCGCAAACGATTGGTTATGACGCAATTTTATGTGATCACGATCACATAAAAACCTGCAATGAAGATCATATTTTCTTTAAAAGATATGAATGGATCACTTTCGCGACTAAAATCTGCCCGCTCTCAGCGCCTATCCGGCGCTTTTCTTTTCCTGAACAGGCCAGACATGACTAACAGCAATCGTATCAAGCTCACATGGATCAGCTTCTTCTCCTACGCCCTGACCGGCGCGTTGGTGATCGTCACCGGGATGGTGATGGGAAATATCGCAGACTACTTCCAGCTGCCCGTTTCCAGCATGAGTAACACCTTCACCTTCCTCAACGCGGGGATCCTGATCTCCATTTTCCTGAATGCCTGGCTGATGGAAATTGTTCCGCTGAAAACGCAGCTGCGTTTTGGTTTTGTGCTGATGGTCGCCGCCGTGGCGGGTCTGATGCTGAGCCACAGCATCGCCCTGTTCTCCGCCGCCATGTTCGTGCTCGGTCTGGTCAGCGGGATCACCATGTCGATTGGTACCTTCCTGATTACCCATATGTATGAAGGCCGTCAGCGCGGCGCGCGCCTGCTGTTTACCGACTCCTTCTTCAGCATGGCCGGGATGATTTTCCCGATGGTCGCGGCCGTTCTGCTGGCGCGCAGCATTGAGTGGTACTGGGTCTACGCCTGTATCGGCCTGGTTTACGTGGCCATCTTCATCCTGACCTTCGGCTGCGAATTCCCGGTTCTGGGTAAAAAAGCACAGACCACGGCAGAGCCTGTGGCGAAAGAGAAATGGGGTATCGGCGTACTGTTCCTCTCCATTGCCGCACTGTGCTACATCCTGGGTCAACTGGGCTTTATCTCCTGGGTGCCGGAATACGCCAAAGGTCTGGGCATGAGCCTGAACGACGCGGGTAAACTGGTGAGCGATTTCTGGATGTCTTACATGTTTGGCATGTGGGCGTTTAGCTTCATCCTGCGCTTCTTCGATCTGCAGCGCATCCTGACCGTGCTGGCAGGCCTGGCTACCGTGCTGATGTATCTGTTCATCAACGGTTCCCCGGACCACATGCCGTGGTTCATTCTGACCCTGGGCTTCTTCTCCAGCGCCATTTATACGTCGATCATCACCCTGGGCTCCCTGCAGACCAAAGTGGCCTCGCCGAAGCTGGTGAACTTCGTCCTGACCTGCGGCACCATCGGCACCATGCTGACCTTTGTGGTGACGGGCCCGATCGTCGCCCACAGCGGTCCGCTGGCGGCGCTGCACACCGCTAATGGCCTGTACGCCGTGGTGTTCATCATGTGCTTCATCCTGGGCTTTGTAACCCGCCACCGCCAGCATAACGCTGCAGCGGCGTCGCACTAATCCCTGCGCCCCTCTGCGCTACGCAGAGGGGCTGTTTCTGGCAAAACTTATCTCTTCTCCCCCGCTATCCATCTGGATCCAGGTCTGCGCCAGCTGCGTGGTGGCAATAATCCGCCCCTGCCGAATGGACCAGCGCACCGGCACCTGACAGCGTACCGCCTCAAACCCACTCTCTGCAGGCAAAATCACCAGGTTCGCCGGGTTCCCCGTCTCAATACCGTAATCGCTCAGGCCAAAGGTGCGGGCGCTGTTATGGGTGATCAGGTTCAGGCCGCTGTCAATTTGCGGATATCCCATCATCTGACAGACGTGCAGCCCCATATGCAGCACCTGCAGCATATTGCCGGTACCGAGCGGATACCATGGATCAAACACATCATCATGACCAAAGCAGACGTTAATGCCCGCCGCCTGTAGCTCCTTCACGCGGGTAATGCCCCGACGCTTCGGATAGTCGTCAAAGCGCCCCTGCAGGTGGATATTCACCAGCGGATTCGCCACGAAGTTAATACCCGACATCTTCAGCAGGCGGAACAGCCGCGAGGTGTACGCGCCATTGTAAGAGTGCATGGCGGTGGTGTGGCTGGCCGTGACCCGCGCGCCAATGCCAGCTTCATAGGCCAGCGTGGCGACCGTCTCCACAAAGCGGGACTGCTCATCGTCGATTTCATCACAATGAATATCCAGCGGACGGTCGTATTTCTTCGCCAGGTCAAAGGCGATATGCAGGGACTGCACGCCGTATTCCCGGGTGAATTCGAAGTGCGGGATGGCACCCACCACATCCGCGCCCAGCGTTAATGCCTCTTCCAGCAGCGCCGCGCCGTTCGGGTAAGAGAGAATGCCTTCCTGAGGGAATGCCACGATTTGCAGCGTCACCCACGGGGCGACCTCCTGTTTAACCTCCAGCATCGCCTTCAGGGCGGTAAGCGTCGGGTCGGAGACATCCACGTGGGTGCGGACAAACTGGATCCCGTTGGCAATTTGCCACTTCAGCGTTTTCCATGCGCGCGCTTTGACATCTTCATGGCTGAGCAGCGCCTTACGCTCCGCCCAGCGTTCAATCCCTTCAAACAGCGTGCCGGACTGGTTCCAGTGTGGCTCGCCCGCCGTCTGCGTGGTATCCAGGTGAATATGTGGCTCAATAAACGGTGGAATAGCAAGTCCGCCGCGGGCATTCAAGACCTCATAGCTTTCGCTGTGGGTCTCGTCCATGGGCGTGATAGCACCAAACCGACCGTTCTCGATGGCGATCTGCCACAGCCCTTCGCGATCCGGTAAACGAACATTCTGCACAAGCCAAAGCGGTGATGTAGACATACCTTTCCCCTGAAAAACGCGGCTGAAATTAAGGAGTACCTGTTTTTCCAAAAATAGCCACTCTTTTTGTACATAAAATCGACGACAACGAAAAGCCAGCGATTTCCATAACTTAGAAAAATCCTGACAAATCATACATCTACCACCTAGGGAGTAGGCGAAGGCGTATTTGATTTGCATCAATAAGTGCCCCTGCTGAATCGTTAAGGTAGGCAGTAATAGAAAAGAAATCGAGGCAAAAATGAGCAAAGTCAGACTCGCTATCATCGGTAACGGCATGGTCGGCCACCGCTTTATTGAGGATCTTCTCGATAAAGCCAGCGCTGAGCAGTTCGATATTACCGTGTTCTGTGAAGAACCCCGCAAGGCGTACGACCGTGTGCACTTGTCTTCCTACTTCTCCCATCATACCGCCGAAGAGCTCTCTCTGGTGCGTGAAGGTTTCTATGAGAAGCATGGCGTAAAAGTGCTGGTGGGCGAACGCGCTATCACCATCAACCGTCAGGAGAAAGTGATCCACTCCAGCGCTGGCCGTACGGTTTTTTACGACAAGCTGATCATGGCGACTGGCTCATATCCGTGGATCCCGCCTATCAAAGGTTCGGAAACGCAGGATTGCTTCGTTTACCGTACCATTGAAGATCTTAACGCCATCGAATCCTGCGCACGCCGCAGTAAACGCGGCGCGGTGGTCGGGGGCGGCCTGCTGGGTCTGGAAGCAGCCGGAGCGTTGAAAAACCTCGGCGTTGAAACGCACGTCATCGAATTTGCCCCGATGCTGATGGCCGAACAGCTGGACCACATGGGTGGCGATCAGCTGCGCCGTAAGATTGAAAGCATGGGCGTGAAAGTCCATACCAGCAAAAACACCAAAGAGATTGTGCAGGAAGGCACCGAAGCGCGTAAAACCATGCGCTTTGCCGACGGCAGCGAGCTCGAAGTTGACTTTATCGTCTTCTCCACCGGTATTCGTCCACGCGACAAGCTGGCCACCCAGTGCGGTCTGGCGGTTGCCCAGCGCGGCGGGATCATGGTGAACGATACCTGCCAGACCTCCGACCCGGATATCTATGCTATCGGCGAATGTGCCAGCTGGAATAACCGTGTGTACGGTCTGGTGGCGCCGGGCTACAAAATGGCGCAGGTCGCCGTTGACCATATCCTCGGAAACGAAAACGCCTTCGAAGGCGCGGACTTGAGCGCCAAGCTCAAGCTGCTGGGCGTGGACGTGGGCGGCATCGGCGATGCGCATGGCCGCACGCCGGGCGCGCGCAGCTACGTTTATCTCGACGAGAGCAAAGAGATCTATAAACGCCTGATCGTCAGCCAGGACAACAAAACCCTGCTCGGTGCGGTGCTGGTGGGCGACACCAGCGACTACGGCAACCTGCTGCAACTGGTGCTGAACGCCATCGAACTGCCGGAGAATCCGGACGCGCTGATCCTCCCGGCGCACGCTTCCAGCGGCAAGCCGTCTATCGGCGTCGATAAACTGCCGGACAGCGCGCAGATCTGCTCCTGCTTCGACGTCACCAAAGGCATGTTGATCTCCGCCATCAACAAAGGCTGTCACACCGTTGCGGCGCTGAAAGCGGAAACCAAAGCCGGAACCGGCTGCGGCGGCTGTATTCCTCTGGTCACACAGGTGCTGAACGCCGAACTGGCGAAACAGGGCATCGAAGTGAACAACAACCTGTGCGAGCACTTCGCGTACTCTCGCCAGGAGCTGTATCACCTGATCCGCGTGGAAGGCATTAAATCCTTCGACGAACTGCTGGCCAAGCACGGCCAGGGCTATGGCTGCGAAGTGTGTAAACCGACCGTCGGCTCCCTGCTGGCCTCTTGCTGGAATGAGTACATCCTCAAACCAGAACATACGCCGCTGCAGGACACCAACGACAACTTCCTGGCAAATATCCAGAAAGACGGGACTTACTCCGTTATCCCACGCTCTGCGGGCGGTGAAATCACCCCGGAAGGGCTGGTGGCCGTGGGCCGTATCGCGCGTGAATTTAACCTCTACACCAAAATCACCGGTTCCCAGCGTATCGGCCTGTTTGGTGCACAGAAAGATGACCTGCCGGAGATCTGGCGTCAGCTGATTGAGGCGGGCTTCGAAACCGGTCACGCGTATGCCAAAGCGCTGCGCATGGCGAAAACCTGCGTGGGCAGCACCTGGTGCCGCTACGGCGTGGGCGACAGCGTGGGCTTCGGCGTCGAGCTGGAAAACCGCTACAAAGGCATTCGTACCCCGCACAAAATGAAGTTCGGCGTCTCCGGCTGTACCCGTGAATGTGCCGAAGCGCAGGGGAAAGACGTGGGGATCATCGCCACCGAGAAAGGCTGGAACCTGTACGTCTGCGGTAACGGCGGGATGAAACCACGCCACGCTGACCTGCTGGCGGCCGATCTTGACCACGACACGCTGATTCAGTATCTCGACCGCTTCATGATGTTCTACATCCGTACCGCCGACAAACTGACCCGTACCGCTTCCTGGCTGGATAATCTGGAGGGTGGCATCGACTACCTGAAGTCGGTCATCATCGACGACAAGCTGGGGCTTAACGAACATCTGGAAGCGGAGATGGCGCGCCTGCGCGCGGCGGTGATTTGCGAGTGGACGGAAACCGTCAACACGCCAGCGGCACAGACACGCTTCAAACACTTCATCAACAGCACCCAGCGCGACCCGAACGTGCAGGTAGTAGCAGAGCGCGAACAGCATCGTCCGGCGACACCTTATGAACGTATTCCGGTGACGCTGGTGGAGGAAAACGCATGAGCCAGTGGGTAAACATCTGCAACATTAACGACATTCTGCCGGCAACCGGCGTCTGTGCGCTGCTGGGAAACGAGCAGGTCGCGATTTTCCGCCCTCGCCACGACGAACAGGTTTTTGCCATCAGCAATATCGACCCGTTTTTTGAGGCCAGCGTCCTCTCCCGCGGGCTGATTGCCGAGCATCAGGGTGAACTGTGGGTCGCCAGTCCGCTGAAAAAACAGCGTTTCCGTTTAAGCGACGGACTGTGCATGGAAGATGAAAGCTACTCGGTGAAGCACTACGACGTTCGCGTGAAGGACGGCCAAGTGCAGTTAAAAGCCTAACCCCCCGCCTTTCCTATAGGAAAGGCTTATGACCCCTTATGGGTAACGGCAGGAAAAACCGTATGTTTCCGGCGATTCCTGCTGTTATTCTGACGTCAATTCTTACCCCCTCCATGAATGCTGTGAGGTAATGTCGTGGACCACCTGCCGATTTTCTGTCAATTACGCCATCGCGACTGCCTGCTTGTGGGTGGCGGCGATGTGGCTGAACGCAAAGCCCGCTTGCTGTTAGAGGCAGGTGCCCGTCTTACGGTTAACGCCCTCGCCTTCGCACCACAGTTTGAAGCCTGGGCGAAGGAAGGGATGCTCACGCTGAATCAGGGGGAGTTTAACGAGTCCCTGCTGGATACCTGCTGGCTGACTATTGCCGCGACGGATGACGATGAAGTGAATCAGCGCGTCAGCGATGCCTGCGAAGCGCGCCGTATATTCTGCAACGTGGTGGATGCGCCGAAAGAAGCCAGCTTTATCATGCCGTCGATAATCGACCGTTCACCGCTGATGATTGCGGTGTCGTCAGGTGGCCGCTCGCCGGTTCTCGCCCGCCTGCTGCGGGAAAAACTGGAAGCACTGCTGCCGCAACATCTTGGACAAATTGCCCACTATGCAGGGCAACTGCGTTCCCGGGTGAAGCAAACCTTCGCGACCGTGGGCGAGCGCCGTCGCTTCTGGGAAAAATTCTTCGTCAATGACCGGCTGGCCCAGTCGCTGGCCAATCAGGACGTGAAGGCGGTTGAAGAGACGACCGAGCAGTTACTCTCTGAACCGCTGGATCATCGTGGCGAGGTGGTGCTGGTAGGCGCAGGCCCCGGCGATGCGGGATTACTGACGCTGAAAGGACTCCAGCAGATCCAGCAGGCCGATACCGTTGTGTATGACCGTCTGGTCTCCGATGAGATCATGAATCTGGTACGTCGCGATGCGGACCGGGTGTTTGTGGGTAAACGTGCGGGTTATCACTGCGTGCCGCAGGAAGAGATTAATCAGATCCTGCTGCGGGAAGCGCAAAAAGGAAAACGTGTGGTGCGCCTGAAGGGCGGGGATCCGTTTATCTTTGGTCGCGGCGGCGAGGAACTGGAAACCCTGTGCAACGCAGGTATTCCATTCTCCGTGGTGCCTGGCATTACGGCGGCATCCGGTTGTTCGGCATACTCCGGCATTCCATTGACCCATCGTAATTACGCGCAGAGCGTGCGTCTGGTGACGGGGCACCTGAAAACCGGCAGCGAACTGGACTGGCACAACCTGGCCGCCGAAAATCAGACGCTGGTCTTCTATATGGGGCTGAATCAGGCCGCTACGATCCAGGCGAAATTACTGGAACACGGCATGGAAGCGGATATGCCCGTCGCGCTGGTGGAAAACGGCACCTCCATTAAGCAGCGCGTGGTAAATGGCGTGCTGACACAGCTGGGTGAGCTGGCGCAGCAGGTTGAAAGCCCGGCGCTGATAATAGTCGGCCGCGTGGTCGAGCTGCGCGATAAACTCAACTGGTTCTCAAATCACTAGCGCATATTCTCCCTTCTTCGAGTAGTCCTTAACCGGACTACTCCCCTGTTACTGCTGTCGATAACATACCTCCCGCGAAATGGAACTTTTCCATTTATTCCCTCGTGTTACATCCAATTTAGTTTTTTTAAGACAAGGAATGCGTATGTTCAAACTGGCTAAAGCTGCCGTTCTGGTAGGCCTGTTATCGACTCTGACGGCCTGCACCGGCCACGTGCAAAACACCAAAAATAACTGCAGCTACGATTACCTGCTGCACCCGGCGATCTCCATTTCGAAGATCATCGGGGGTTGTGGCCCGGCGGCACAGCAGTAAGCTGTTTTACAGGTGTAAAAAAACCGGGGATTCCCCGGTTTTTTTGTTTTGAAAAATGCGGCGTGATGCCCTCACCCTGGCCCTCTCCCACAGGGAGAGGGTACAAACCCTAAAAACGGTAACGCCGTTACCGTTTTGCTTTTACCTACGGCTTCGCAACAAATCCAATCGCTTCGTACACCGCTTTCAGGGTTTCTGACGCGCGCGCGCTGGCTTTTTCAGCGCCCTCTTTCATCACCTTCTGCAGGAAGGCTTCATCGTTACGGTAGCGGTGATAACGCTCCTGCAGCTCGGTCAGCATACCGGAAACGGCATCCGCCACTTCGCCTTTCAGGTGGCCGTACATCTTGCCTTCAAAGTGCTGCTCCAGCTCAGGAATGCTCTGGCCGGTCACACCGGAGAGGATATCCAGCAGGTTGGAGACCCCCGCTTTGTTCTGCACATCGTAGCGCACAACAGGCGGCTCGTCGGAGTCGGTCACGGCACGCTTGAGCTTTTTAACCACCGATTTCGGATCTTCCAGCAGGCCGATAACGTTGTTGCGGTTATCGTCAGACTTGGACATCTTTTTGGTCGGCTCCAGCAGCGACATCACGCGTGCACCGGATTTTGGAATAAATGGCTCTGGCACTTTGAACACTTCGCCATACAGCGCGTTAAAGCGCTGGGCGATATCACGGCTCAGCTCCAGGTGTTGCTTCTGGTCTTCACCCACCGGCACCTGGTTAGTCTGATACAGTAGAATGTCAGCCGCCATCAGCACCGGATAGTCAAACAGACCGGCGTTGATGTTCTCGGAATAGCGCGCGGATTTATCCTTGAACTGCGTCATACGGCTCAGTTCACCAAAGTAGGTGTAACAGTTCAGCGCCCAGCCAAGCTGTGCATGCTCCGGCACGTGAGACTGAACGAAGATGGTGCTCTTTTCAGGATCGATCCCGCAGGCCAGATAGAGCGCCAGGGTGTCCAGCGTGGCTTTACGCAGCTTCTCAGGATCCTGACGGGCGGTAATAGCATGCAGATCCACAATGCAGTAAATGCAATGGTAGTCATCCTGCATGCTAACCCACTGACGTAACGCACCCATGTAGTTACCAATGGTCAATTCACCTGACGGCTGGGCGCCACTAAAAACGATGGGCTTAGTCATTTTTCAATTCCTGATGTTCACTGTATGAAAGCCCGAGTGCGGGCAACAAATCTTTGAAGCGATCGAACACGACGTCCGGCTCACTCAGGGTAATGGCCTCACCGTAGTTGTAGCCATAGGTTAACCCCACGGAGGGACAACCCGCCGCTCTGGCAGCCAGAATATCATTGCGTGAATCACCGACAAAGAGCAGCTCAGCAGGTGTTAAGGATAATTTTCCTGCCACCAGCAACAGCGGTTCCGGGTGCGGCTTTTTATTCTGTACGTCATCACCGCCCACAATCACGGTAAAGTATTTCGCGATATCCAGCGCGTCCAGTAATGGCGCAACAAACGGGGTCGGCTTGTTGGTAACCAGCCCCAGCGGAATGCCTTTCGCATGCAGCGCGCTCAGCGTTTCCTTCACGTCCGGGAACAGGAAGCTGCCTTCTTCAACGGTTTCTTCGTAGAAACGGTCAAACAGTTTGCGCAGAATCCGTAGCTGTTCTTCCTGCGGGATATCCGCGTGATCAACGCTCGGTTTACCCTGTGCGGAACGTTGTGACGCACGCTCCTGCCGAGCCCACGTCAGGGCGCGCTCCATCAGGACATCTGCGCCATTACCAATCCACGTCACGACGCGATCTTCGCCCGCGACGGGCAGTTCAAGGGCGTACAGCGCCTGGTCGACGGCGCTCGTTAAGCCCGGCGCGCTGTCAACCAGCGTGCCATCGAGGTCAAATGCAATACCCCGGGTTGCCTGCAATTTATCCATGACTTACCTTCGCCAGCTCGCGGCGCATTTCATCTATAACTTTCTTGTAATCCGGTTGGTCGAAAATTGCCGAACCGGCAACGAACATATCCGCGCCCGCAGCCGCAATTTCACCAATGTTATTCACCTTCACGCCACCATCCACTTCCAGACGGATGTCATAGCCGGACTCATCAATACGACGGCGTACTTCACGCAGTTTATCGAGCGTGTGAGGAATGAATGACTGCCCGCCAAAGCCCGGGTTAACGGACATCAGCAAGATAACGTCCAGCTTATCCATCACATAGTCGAGATAGCTCAGCGGCGTTGCCGGGTTAAAGACCAGGCCCGCTTTACAGCCGTTTTCTTTAATCAGCTGCAGCGTGCGGTCAACGTGTTCAGACGCTTCCGGGTGGAAAGTAATGATACTGGCGCCCGCCGCGGCAAAATCAGGCACGATGCGGTCAACCGGTTTCACCATCAGATGGACGTCAATGGGCGCGGTAATACCGTAGTTACGCAGCGCCTTGAGCACCATGGGGCCAATGGTCAGATTAGGAACGTAGTGGTTATCCATAACGTCGAAATGGACGACATCCGCACCCGCGGCGAGCGCGTTAGCAGTGTCCTCACCCAGGCGGGCAAAATCGGCCGACAGAATTGAGGGAGCAATCAAAAACTGTTTCATCCGCATCTCCTTGAAATGTGTTTACCGGCGGGCAAAACGGCTCAGGGGCGATAAAGAGCCAGGAGTTCGTCCACCTTTTTACGTGTGCCGCCGTTGCTGCTAATGCTACGCCGCACTTTGACCTGAAAATGCTTCGCGGCTTTGTACCATTCGCGCGTATCAGGGGTATCGTGATTCGAAATTAACACCGGAATTCTTTTGCTGACCAGCTTTTCCGCCATCTCCGCCAGACGGGCCTGCTCGGCCGGACTGAAGCTGTTGGTGTGATAGGCGGTAAAATTCGCCGTCGCAGACAGCGGGGCGTAAGGCGGATCGCAGTAAACCACCGAGTCTACCCCCGCCAGTTCCATACACTCTTCATATGAGAGGCAGTGGAATTCTGCATTCTGCGCTTTTTCAGCAAAGTGATACAGCTCGTCCTGCGGGAAGTAAGGGCGCTTATAGCGGCCAAACGGCACGTTAAATTCCCCACGCAGATTATACCGGCACAGGCCGTTGTAACCATGGCGGTTGAGATAGAGGAACAACAGCGCCCGACGGAACGGATCCTGGCTCTGGTTAAACTCAGTGCGCAGCTGGTAGTAAACATCCGGATGATTGTTCTCGGGCGTAAACAGCTTGCGCGCCTCTTCCACATACTCATCGGTACGCAGTTTGACGATGTTATAGAGGCTGATGAGATCGCTGTTGATATCCGCCAGGATATAACGAGAAAAATCGGTGTTCAGGAACACCGATCCTGCGCCCACAAAGGGCTCGATAAGACACTCGCCTTTAGGCAGGTGCTTTTTAATATCATCAAGCAGGGGGTATTTCCCCCCTGCCCATTTCAGAAAAGCGCGATTTTTTTTCATGCTGACTAACTGATTACACCTTCTCCGGCTGTGGAGAAAGCTCCGACAGCATCCTGCGCTTTAAACATTACTTAAGATCGGCCTGAACCTGATGAATGGGCTTCGCCCACGGGTTTTTCGCCTGAACGTCTGCTGGCAGTGTCGCCACGGCACGTTTCGCTTCATCTTTAGAAGCATACACACCGCTCACCAGCACATACCACGGCTGCCCGTTACGGGTCGTCTGATAAACCACGTAGTTTTTCAGATTCGATTTCTTCGCCCAACCGTTGAGGTTGTCATAGTTGGACGAACTGCTCAGCTGCAGCGTGTAGTTACTGGATGGCGCAGATTTCAGTGAACCGACGTTACCCGTCGTTTTACCGGTTGTGCCAGCCGATGCTGTGGCGGTTGCAGCTGGAGCCGTTGTCGCCGCAGGTGCAGTGGTGGTGGCCGTGGCTTTCGGTGCAGTCTGCGTCACTGGCGCTTTTGCAGGCTCGCTTGCCGCAGCGGTTTCAGTCCGTTTCGGCTGCACCGGGGTTGCTTTGACTTCTGGTGCTTTTACCACAGCCTGAGGTTTGGTTTCACGCTTAGGTTCAATGACCGCCTGCTTACGTTCCTGACGTGGTGCAGTCTGAGTCTGACGCGGCTTGCTTTCCGTTGCTGCGGTTTGTGGCTGAGCGTTGCCACCGCGAACAGGCGCAACGGTTGCAGGTTCAGTTGGCAGCGTAGAGTTAACCACGACGTTATCCACCTGCTGCTGGTTTTGCGGCTGCATCAGCGCGTTGTTCAGATCGCCCTGAACTTCTACACGCTGCTGGCCTTCTGGCGTGGCAGGTGCCTGATTCTGAGCGGGGGTAGAAGAGACTGGCGGCAGGGAAACATCCTGCGGCGTCGTTGTGTTACTGGCGGTCTGCTCTGCGGAGGTGGTCCCCGGCGCTGGCTGTGCACCATTTGCCTGATCTGCCGCATCGTTACCGGAGAGGTTGATGCTCTTCTCAGTGGAAGCCGTTTGCTCGCCAGAATTCGTGGAAGGCGCTTTCAGCGCGGAGCCAATGCCGACAATCAGCAGCACAAGCACCAGAACGCCCAGTCCCATCATGATGTACTGGCGGGAGGCCGGTTTCTGCGCGGCCGCTTTTTTACGTTTACGCGGGCGACGCTCTACTGGCTCTTCGTCCATTGAATCTTCTTCGGACTCATAATCCTCTTCTTCTCGCTCATCACGCGCATTGCGGCTACGTGAAGGGCGACGATCGTCTGCATCCAGATCAACATCGTCAAAGTTGATCTGCGGCTCGTTATCACGTTCTGAAGATTGACGAGAACGACCAGTACGACGATCGCTGGGATCGGGTTTCAGCTCGTCTTCTGGTTTGAATTCATCCATTTAACACCCCACTCAAAGGCTTATGCCTACGACTTTGCATTTCGCCTGAAGCTAAACGACCACCGGTAACAGTGGCCTGACCTTTCTAGTTGTTACGCCTGCTGACAATCAGCGATAGCGCCAAGAACGACATCGTGCGGCACTCCGCCGCGCACTTCACTCTTCCCTATTGCAAGCGGGAGTACAAGACGCATCTCACCTGCCAATACTTTTTTATCGCGCATCATGTGGGGTAAATACGCTTGCGCCGACATCTCCTGCGGCCCGGTTACCGGCAAGCCAGCACGTTCCAGCAGTGCGATGATACGTGCCGTCTCTTCCGGTTTGAACTGACCCAGACGTTCGGAGGTACGGGCAGCCATCACCATGCCAGCAGCGACAGCTTCACCGTGGAGCCAGTTTCCGTAACCCATTTCGGCTTCAATCGCGTGGCCAAACGTATGCCCAAGATTCAGTAAAGCACGTAAGCCCGTTTCACGCTCGTCTGCTGCAACAACTTCTGCTTTCAGCTCACAACAACGGCGAATGCAGTATGCCAGTTTAGCCTCATCCAGGCACAGCAGCGCATCCATATTCTCTTCCAGCCAGTTAAAGAACTCGCCGTCGAGAATAATGCCGTATTTGATCACTTCAGCCAGGCCAGAGGCCAGTTCGCGTGCTGGCAGGGTTTTCAGACAGTCGAGATCCACCACCACCGAAGCAGGCTGGTAGAACGCGCCAATCATGTTTTTGCCGAGCGGATGGTTGACCGCGGTTTTGCCGCCAACGGAAGAGTCGACCTGAGACAGTAAGGTGGTCGGAATCTGAATAAAACGGACACCACGTTGATAGCTTGCTGCCGCAAAGCCCGTCAGATCGCCCACAACACCGCCGCCGAGAGCAAGCAGTGTCGTATCGCGACCATGGGGTTTTTGCAGCAATGCGGTAAAGACGGTATCCAGTACCGTCAGGCTTTTATACTGCTCGCCATCAGGCAGAATTACACTGTCGACCTTCACGCCCGCCTGCTCAAGCAGGTGGCGAACGCGGTCAAGATAAAGCGGAGCCAGCGTCTCATTGGTGACCAGCATCGCCTGATCACCCGCTTTCAGTGGTAAAAAGGAAGCTGGGTCGTTAAACAAACCAGCCGCGATGGTGATAGGGTAACTACGTTCCCCGAGAGTAACTGTAATCCTCTCCATGACGCGACATCCACCTTTAATGCTTTTACCCGCAGGCGAGTGTATATAAAGCCAGAATCAGTTGCTTTCCAGCATATGAATAATCTGGTTTGCAACCACTTTAGCGCTCTGATCATCAGTACGAATGGTCACATCAGCAATCTCTTCGTACAGAGGATTGCGTTCATCGGCCAACGCTTCCAGAACTTCGCGTGGTGGCGTTTCAACCTGCAGCAGCGGGCGCTTTTTATCGCGCTGCGTACGTGCCAGCTGTTTTTCAATGGTCGTCTCAAGATAGACCACTACGCCACGGGCGGAGAGACGGTTGCGGGTTTCGCGAGATTTTACAGAACCGCCGCCGGTCGCCAGCACGATGCCCTGTTTTTCCGTGAGTTCGTTGATCACTTTTTCTTCTCGGTCACGGAAACCTTCTTCGCCTTCTACATCGAAGACCCAGCCCACATCAGCTCCGGTTCGTTTCTCAATCTCTTGATCAGAATCGTAAAATTCCATATTGAGTTGTTGAGCTAACTGACGCCCAATAGTGCTTTTGCCGGCACCCATAGGCCCAACCAGAAAGATATTGCGTTTCTCTGCCATTTTTTCGGTACTACTAAGACTATTCGTTAATGGTAATCCCCGCTTCGCAGACACCCGGCGTAGCAGGACATGAACTGAAACCTCATATGCAATAGAGCGAGAGTCAGACTAAAAATTATCTCAATACTCCGGCTTGTTTGGCAACTGATTAAATCACCGCACCAGACGCATAAGACAACAAGACGTCAGTCCAACTCAAATCGGTACTCCTTGTATGCTAATTCATGCCCCACGTCAAACATCTGCAACAAACTGAATGCAAAATCATTGCGGGGATCGTTACCCGTCAGTGAATAGCCACCAGACGTGGTGTTATAAACACCACTAATTCACGCCGTTCGTTGTCTTTACCGTCATGACGAAAAAGCTGCCCAAGCCAGGGGATTTTACCGAGCCCGGGTACGCTATCACTCCCGGTTTTATTCTTTTGCGAGAAAATACCGCCCAGCGCCAGCGTTTCTCCACTTTTTACCTCCACCTGAGTCTCTATTTCTTGTTTGTCGATAGCCAGCGTTTCGCCATCAGCCTGTTGCAACACCTGCCCCGGCATATTTTCACTGATATGTAATTTCATGCGCACGCGCCCGCCCGGTAGCACCACTGGGGTGACCTCCATACCTAATACCGCCTCTTTGAACTCCACAGAGGTGGCCCCACTCTCCCCGCTGGAGACCTGGTATGGGATCTCACTGCCCTGTTTGATACTGGCCGGCTGCATATGTGAGGCCAGCAGTCGTGGGCTGGCGATGATATCGACCTGCTGTTTTTGCTCCAGTGCTGACAGCTCCAGATCCAGCAGCCTGCCGTTAATACGCCCGATGTTAAACCCCACATGGCTGGTGGCGCTGGCCACGGACAAATCACTGCCAAGGGTTGGCATTTGCCCAACCTTGCCCACTTCAGTGGCCTCGGCAAGATTCCATTTCACCCCCAGCTCCCGCAGACTTTTTTCGTTGATGGTGACGATATGCGCCGCCAGTTCGACCTGCTCGACGGGAATATCCATCTGTGTTGCCCAGCGCTGTAGCGTCTCCAGTACGGCTTTATTATCCCTGACCAGCAGCCGGTTGGTGCGTTTATCAAGAGACAGACTGCCCTTCGGACTGAGCAGTTTTTCCGCTGCGTTTTGCAGCTCCCCGGCATCTGCGTATGAAAACGAAATGCTTTGCGAGAGCAGCGGAGCCTCAAGCTGCCTGCGGGCCCGGTCCTGTGCGTTACGCTCCTGCTGTTCGCGCTGCCAGGCCGCCGTATTGACATAGAAAATGCCACCCTCCTCGCGCAGAACCAGCCCTGCGCTGGCGATCACCGTCTGTAAGGCCTGTCGCCACGGAACATGCGTCAGACTGAGCGATAATGTGCCGCTTACGTCGGGTGACACCACCAGATTACGATTCTCCTGCGCCACCAGCGCCTGCAGGACCTGAACCACAGGAACGTCATCCACCACCAGCGTGACCGGCTTCGGTGCGGCGGCCAGCGGAGTGACGATCGTCAGTAACAGCAGCGTTATCCTTAAATTCATATTTTTTCGTTCCTTCTCGTTGCCACGTCCATTGCGCTGGCTCACAGGTTTCACCCACGTCTACGACGAGTTGCGTCTCATTCATTGCGCTGACCCGCCAGCCCGCCGGTAAACGTTCCTCTAAGTGCAGGCGATACCAGCGCTGTTTCCCGTCCTGCAACAGGCCAACCCCGCCGACCATGCCGCGATAGTGCCACTGCGTCAGCTCGCCAACGGCACAGGGATCGTCGGGCGGATGAAACGGATCGCGCATCCCGGTGAGTAACAGCACTGAGCAAACCAGCAGGTAGCGCAGGCTATTTCGCATGGTCTAGCTCCAGTTGCACTCGCAGACGTAACGCCGCGCCCTGAGGCGCAAGCGTAAAGGCGGCAATCCGGACATCTTGCTGCGCCAGCCGGGCGAAAGCCGTCAGGATTGCTGGCCACTCGGCATCCAGCGCCAGCTCTCCACCGCCCGGAAGGGGGTTCCAGTGCACCAGCGTTGCGCCATCAGTCTGAAAATCCAGCGGGGAAAAGCGCACCACCGGGCGTGCGTCAGGCTCAGGTGTCCGGCGCGGCGCGTTGCTGGCGACAGGCCAGAGCGTCGCATGGTGCTGTACGGCGTCGGCCATTTGCTTCTGAAGCGCAGCAAGCTGTGAATTAAGCGGCCTCAGGAACAGGCCCCATGCGGTTCCCCACAACAAGGCAACGCCCAGCCCACCGCACAGGAGCCGGTACCGGCGACGGCTCTCACACCAGCGTTCAAATATTCTGTTCACACGTTACCCCTGGCCTGTGAGCTGAAAAGTGAACATCCAGCGCCCGTGATTATCCTGCCGTATCTCTCCTGCTGACCCTGGGGTAAAACCCGCTATTTGTCGCAGAGCATCACCCATTGCCGACAGGGCGGGCAGTGCTGAGGCATAGCCGTTAATCATCAAAGAGGGCGGTTGGTAACGAAGCTCAGTGAACCAGGCCTGCGCCGGAATGGCATCGGAGAGTGACGCCAGCACCGGGTGCCACGCCATACGCTGTGGCTGGCGCGTGGGAGCCGGTGTGGCAAGAGGTAGACGAGAAGACAGCGCGCGCTGCACGGTCTGCATGCCCGCCAGTTCAGCCTGCAGGGCGTGCAGTTTCAGGTGGGCGTGCATGCTCAGACTGAAGACCGTTGCCAGCGTCAGAATACAGGTGGCCGCAGACAGCCCTCCCCAGAAACGCACGCGGCGCGCGCGTCGTTGCTGTCGCCACGGAAGAAGATTGGTCATGCTCATTCAGGCACCTCGCTCATGGCCAGCGCCAGCGCGATGGTATAATCGGCACCGCACTCCGGCAGCGGGGGCTGACAGCGAGAGACGATCTCCCACGGGTCGCGCTGGCTATCAAAGAGCGCGATATCGTCCGGCGCGAGAGCCAGCAGTGCCGCCAGTTCAGCCACGCTTTTGGCCTCGGTAGCGAAGCGGCGCCCCCACTGGTGGCGCATTGCCCACAACCACTGATGTTCGTCTCGCCACGCGACACACTGCGCCGGTGCCACCGCAGGAAGAAAATTTGCCAGCGCGCTGGCATCCGGAGTAATCATCACCAGCCGTAAATGCAGCGTTTTCGCGAGCGTCAGTAGTGTTTCAACCTCTTTGTTTTGCGCAGCGGTGACATGAAATGTGTTGCTGAACGTGTCCTGTGCGTAATCGAAGCACAGCGCATCAGGGGACATCTCCAGCTCACGCGAGAGCGCAGCCCCTAGCCAGGAGAGCTGTTCGCTGTCGCGCAGGGTGATAGCCGGGCGGGGTAACGATCTTTGCAGGGTACGCGCCGCCGGAAATGAGAGGAACACCCGGTGCTGATGCGGCAACGTACGCCGCCAGCCACGTAATGCGTCAAGCAATTGTTCTGGCTGACAAATTTTCCCGTCGAGGATGATGCCTTCCGTCAGCGGTATCGCCCACCAGCGGCGCAGACACCAGCTGAGACGCTCACGAACCAGCGCGACAATCAGCACCCTATCTTGTTGAATATGAACGCCCGTTTGCCATGTTTTGAAAGCCATGCTTCACGATCTCCTTATCGCCCGTCGCCGTGACGGCTATATCAATGAATCAGGCTTGCCTTTATACTACCGCGCGATTGTTTAGAAACTGCCCAAGTGAAACCAGATGGGAAATCTCCGGTGAAGTTCGTAAAGTATTTATTAATCCTTGCAGTGTGTTGCATTCTGCTGGGAGCAGGCTCGATTTATGGTTTGTACAAATATATTGAGCCGCAGCTACCTGATGTCGCTACGCTTCGTGATGTGCGGCTCCAGATCCCAATGCAGGTCTACAGCGCCGACGGCGAGCTGATGGCGCAGTACGGCGAAAAACGCCGTATCCCGCTGACCTTAAACCAAATTCCCCCTGTGATGGTGAAGGCCTTCATCGCCACAGAGGACAGCCGTTTTTACGAGCACCACGGCGTTGACCCGGTGGGGATTTTCCGTGCCGCAAGCGTTGCGCTGTTCTCCGGGCATGCCTCTCAGGGGGCAAGTACCATTACGCAGCAACTGGCGCGTAACTTCTTCCTCAGCCCTGAAAAGACGCTGATCCGTAAGATAAAAGAGGTGTTCCTCGCGATCCGCATTGAGCAGTTGCTGAGTAAAGACGAAATCCTTGAGCTTTACCTCAACAAGATCTATCTCGGTTATCGCGCCTATGGCGTGGGTGCTGCGGCACAGGTGTACTTCGGCAAGCCCGTGGAGCAACTGACCTTAAGCGAAATGGCGACCATTGCCGGCCTGCCTAAAGCCCCGTCCACGTTTAACCCGCTCTACTCGCTCGATCGCGCCACCGCACGTCGCAATGTCGTTCTGTCACGTATGCTGAGCGAAGGCTACATCAGCCAGAGTGAATATGAGCAGGCACGCAACGATGTCATCGACGCCAACTACCATGCGCCGGAGATCGCCTTCTCTGCCCCGTATCTGACCGAAATGGTTCGCCAGGAAATGGTCAGCCGTTATGGGGATAAGGCCTATGAAGATGGTTATCGCGTATACACCACGGTTACCCGTAAAGGGCAGCAGGCAGCACAGGATGCGGTGAGAAATAACGTGATGGACTACGATATGCGTCACGGCTATCGCGGCCCGTCCAACGTGCTGTGGAAGGTGGGCGAAAGCGCCTGGGACAGTAAAAAAATCACCAGTACGCTGAAAGCGCTGCCTACCTACGGCCCGCTGCTGCCTGCGGTGGTGACGCAGGCCACGCCTCAGGAAGCCGTAGCAACGCTTGCGGATGGCACCTCAGTCTCCTTGCGTATGGACGGGATCCGCTGGGCGCGTCCGTACCGCTCTGACACCTTACAGGGACCAACACCACGCAAAGTTACCGATGTCGTACAAACCGGACAACAAATCTGGGTGCGTCAGGTGGGCGATGCCTGGTGGCTGGCGCAGGTGCCAGACGTCAACTCCGCGCTGGTCTCCATTAACCCGCAAAACGGTGCCGTGCTGGCGCTGGTGGGTGGGTTTGATTTCAACCAGAGCAAATTCAACCGCGCGACGCAGGCGCTGCGTCAGGTCGGTTCGAATATCAAACCGTTCCTCTACACGGCGGCGATGGATAAAGGCTTAACGCTTGCCAGTATCCTCAATGACGTGCCGATCTCTCGCTGGGATGCCGGTGCCGGTTCCGACTGGCAGCCGAAGAACTCGCCGGCGGAATACGCAGGCCCTATTCGCCTTCGTCAGGGGCTGGGTCAGTCGAAAAACGTGGTGATGGTGCGTGCAATGCGTGCGATGGGCGTCGATTACGCGGCAGAGTATCTGCAACGTTTTGGCTTCCCGGCACAGAACATCGTGCGCACCGAATCGCTGGCGTTAGGCTCGGCATCGTTCACGCCGCTGCAGGTGGCGCGGGGGTATTCGGTCATGGCCAACGGCGGCTTCCTGATCGACCCGTACTTCATCAGTAAAATCGAAAACGACCAGGGCGGTGTGCTGTTCGAAGCGAAACCGAAAATTGCCTGTGCGGAGTGCGATATTCCGGTGATTTACGGCAATACGCCGAAGTCTGACGTGCTTGAAAACAAGGACATGGAAGATGTCGCCGTGTCGCAGGAGCAGCCGAACGGCGTGGTGCCGCAGCCACAGCTGGAACAGGCAAACCAGGCGCTGGTGGCGCAGAGCGGTGCGCAGGAGTATGCCCCGCATGTGATCAACACCCCGCTGTCATTCCTGATCAAGAGCGCGTTGAATACCAACATCTTCGGTGAACCGGGCTGGCAGGGTACCGGCTGGCGTGCCGGGCGTGATTTACAGCGCCACGATATCGGCGGTAAAACCGGGACCACCAACAGCTCGAAAGATGCCTGGTTCTCCGGCTACGGCCCGGGCGTGGTGACCTCGGTCTGGATCGGCTTTGACGATCACCGCCGCGATTTAGGCCGCACCACGGCGTCTGGCGCGATTAAAGATCAGATTTCCGGCTACGAAGGCGGGGCCAAAAGTGCGCAACCGGCCTGGGATGCCTATATGAAATCCGTTCTTGAGGGCGTGCCGGAGCAGCCGCTGACGCCACCGCCGGGCGTGGTCACGGTCAATATCGACCGCAGCACCGGGCAGTTAGCCAACGGTGGCAATAGCCGTGAGGAGTATTTCATCGAAGGTACGCAGCCAACCACGCAGGCGGTGCATGAGGTGGGTACAGAGATTATTGATAACGGCGAGACGCACGAGCTGTTCTGACAACAAAGCAAAACGGCAACCTCGGGTTGCCGTTTTTGTGTTTGCTCCCTCTCCCGTGGGAGAGGGTTGGGGCATCAGGCCACTACAGCCGCCCCTGCCCCTTCAGCCATTCCCGCACCAGGAACAGCGCGCTCACGTTACGCGCCTCATTGAAGTCAGGATCTTCCAGCAAATCCATCAGGTGCGCCAGTGGCCAGCGAACCTGGGGCAGCGGCTCCGGCTCGTCACCTTCCAGCGATTCAGGGTAGAGATCTTCAGCCACCACAATGTTCATTTTGCTGGAAAAATAGGAGGGAGCCATGCTCAGCTTTTTCAGGAACGACAGCTCTTTCGCGCCAAACCCAACCTCTTCTTTCAGCTCGCGGTTTGCTGCTTCAAAGACCGTTTCACCCGGGTCAATAAGCCCTTTCGAGAAACCCAGTTCATAAGATTCCGTGCCCACTGCATACTCGCGGATCAAAATCAGATGGTCATCAACAATGGGGATGATCATCACCGCTTCACGCGATGAGGGGCGCATACGTTCATAAACGCGACGCACGCCGTTGCTGAACTCCAGGTCCACACTTTCGACATTAAACAGCCGGGATTTCGCGACAGTTTCAACACTCAGAATGGTGGGTTTTTGTAGTGGTTTGCTCATCTTGACGGGTCTTTGAAGTGTGAACTGACTTTATTGTGCGATACGCCGCACGGTTTCGGCAATGTCAATTGTTCTTTATTTACATTTGTGCAACCTGACAGGAATCAATCCTCAAATCAAAACAAATGTCAAGAGGTTGAAATGTTTCCAGGAATTTGCTGATATCGCGCCATGACAGGCTTTGCTATCATCATCGGTCACTGGGATGCGCTGCAGAATGCTCAAGTTCGACTCCATGCTTGCCGATAGCCAACCACAGACTCTCATTCATTGTTAAAGGTGCACTGACTACACCTGTAAGAAGATAAAGTAAGATGGGGAAAGCATGAGCACCATTTTGATCGTTCTCGCTGCTATGCTGGCCGGCGCTTTAGTTGCAGGGTGGGTATACAGGCGTCGCGTACAGCGTCGTTTCAGGCTGCCCTTTTTAACGGCCTTTGCCGGTGCCACAACGCGTAAACTCACGCAAGAAGAGCGCGATGCTGTTGAGAACTATCTCGAAACCCTCAACCGTTCCCAGTTAACGCCCGGGCCAACGGGGGCTACGGCTGCGCCTGTCACCCTCAATCTGAACGCACAAAGCGACACCGTGCTCTGCGTGACGCGCTCCATCACCCGTTATGGCATCACGACTGACGATCCCAATAAATGGCGTTACTACCTCGACTCCGTTGAAGTGCATCTGCCTCCCTCCTGGGAGCAGTACATTAATGACGAAAACAGCGTTGAGCTTATCCATACCGATTCGCTGCCGCTGGTCATCTCCCTGAACGGCCATACGCTGAATGAATACATTCATGAAGCACCGCGCTTTGCGCTGGAACGCGCGAGTTCAAAGCAGGCCTCCATTCGCGGTGAAGAGACCGAGCAAATTGAACTGCTGAACATTCGTCAGGAGACGCATGAAGAGCACGCCCTGAGTCGTCCGGATGGCATTCGCGAGGCGGTCCTGATTGTGGCCGCCTTCCTGCTCTTTTTCTTCTGTCTGCTGACGCCGGATGTGTTTGTCCCATGGCTCGCGGGCGGTGCGCTGCTACTGTTAGCCGCCGGGCTGTGGGGGCTTTTTGCGCCTCCGGCCAAAACCTCTTTGCGTGAAATTCACTGCCTGCGCGGCACCCCTAAGCGCTGGGGCCTGTTCGGTGAGAACGATCAGGAACATATCAACAATATCTCCCTCGGGATTATTGACCTTATCTATCCGCGCCACTGGCAGCCATGGATTGCACAGGATTTGGGGCATAAAACCGATATTGATATCTACCTTGACCGCCATGTTGTGCGTCAGGGGCGCTTCCTCTCCCTGCACGATGAAGTGAAAAACTTCCCGCTTCAGCACTGGCTACGCAGTACGGTTATCGCCGGGGGCGCAGCGCTGGTCTTTGCTCTGTTGCTGCTGTTCGTGCCGCTGGATATGCCCATCAAATTCACCCTGTCGTGGATCAAAGGGGCACAAACCGTAGAAGCCACCAGCGTTAAGCAGCTGGATGACGCTGGCGTGCGGGTGGGTGATACGCTCCGTCTGAAGGGGACCGGGATGTGTAACATCCACACCCCAGGGGCCTGGAATACCCGTCAGAACTCGCCGTTCATGCCGTTCGACTGCTCGCAAATCGTCTGGAACGATGCGCCGCCGTTGCCGCTGCCAGAATCGGATGTCGTCAATAAAGCCACTGCGCTCACCCAGACGCTCAACCGCCAGCTGCACCCGAAAACCGATGATGATTCACGCGTCAGCCCTGCCCTGCGTTCTGCCATTCAGAAATCCGGGATGGTACTGCTGGATGACTTTGGCGAAATCGTATTGAAAACGCAGGATTTATGTTCTGCACAGGATGAATGCGTTCGCCTTAAAAATGCGCTCGTGAACCTGGGTAACAGCAAAGACTGGGACTCGCTGGTGAAGCGCGCCGAAGCGGGTCGTCTGGACGGGGTGAACGTGCTGCTGCGCCCGGTGAGTGCCGAATCGCTGGATAACCTGGTGGCGACCTCTACCGCGCCGTTTGTGATGCGTGAAACCACCCGTGCGGCCCAGGCGCTGAATAGCCCGGCGCCTGGCGGCTTTGTGATTGTCAGCGATGAAGGCAGCGACCTGGTCGATCAGCCTTATCCGCAGATTGCCCTGTACGACTACCCGGCTCAGGAACAATGGGGGCAGTTCCAGCGCCTGGCGCAGATGCTGATGCAAACGCCGTTCAGTGCCGAAGGGATTGTGACCAGTATCTTTACCGATGCCAACGGTACGCGCCATATCGGCCTGCACCGGATGCCTGACAGCGCGGGTTTATGGCGTTATATCGGTACATCACTGCTGATGATCGCCATGCTGGTGTCTATTTTCTGGAACGGCATCATGGCCCTGCGCCGTTACCAGCGTTCGCGCACCCGGCTTGCTGAGATCCAGCAATACTACGAAAATTGCCTTAATCCTAAGCTGGTCCCCTCCTCTGAGAGCCTGATCGGATAACATCGCTGCGCGACAAGTTGTGCTACCCTGTCGCGCACGTTTCTTCTGGCTGGAGTTCCCCTATGCATCTTGATATCGCCTGGCAGGAGGTTGATACCGTCCTGCTGGATATGGACGGCACGCTGCTCGATCTCGCCTTCGATAATTACTTCTGGCAAAAGCTGGTCCCGGAGACCTATGGCGAACAGCAGGGTATCTCCCCGGCAGAAGCGCAGGAATTCATTCGTTCGCAATATAGCGCGGTGCAACATACGCTAAACTGGTACTGTCTGGACTACTGGAGCGAACGACTCGGTTTGGATATTTGTGCCATGACCACCGCCCAGGGCCCGCGCGCCGTACTGCGTGAGGACACCGTGCCCTTCCTGGATGCGCTGAAAGCAAGCGGCAAGCGCCGTATTTTGCTGACCAACGCCCATCCGCATAATCTGGCCGTGAAGCTGGAACATACGGGTCTTGCGTCACACCTTGATTTATTACTTTCCACCCACACATTTGGTTATCCGAAAGAGGATCAGCGGTTGTGGCATGCGGTGAAGGAAGAGACCGGTTTACAGCCGGAACGCACGCTGTTCATTGATGACAACGAGCCCATTCTGGATTCCGCCGCGGCGTTTGGCATTCGCTACTGCCTGGGCGTGACCAATCCTGACTCCGGTCTGGCGGACAAAAGCTATCTGCGGCATCCGGGGCTGGGTGACTATCGTCAGATGATCCCCTCACTGACCGTGAAGGAGACGCCATGAAAGAAAAACCCTCAGATGGGGTAAGACTGGATAAATGGCTGTGGGCAGCCCGTTTTTATAAAACGCGCGCCCTTGCCCGCGAGATGATCGACGGCGGAAAGGTGCATTACAACGGCCAGCGTAGCAAGCCGAGTAAGCTGGTTGAACTGAATGCCACCTTAACGCTGCGTCAGGGCAACGATGAACGAACGGTGGTGATTAAAGCCATTACCGAACAACGACGGCCCGCATCTGAAGCCGTACAGCTTTATGAAGAGACGGCTGAGAGCATTGAAAAGCGCGAAAAGACCGCGCTGGCGCGCAAAATGAATGCGCTGACCATGCCCCACCCGGACCGGCGACCGGATAAAAAAGAGCGCCGCGATCTGATGAAATTTAAACACGGTGAGACTGAATAACCCTCACCTGCACGAGAGACTATTATGGCCCAACACGACCAATTACACCGCTATCTGTTTGAACAATTCGCCGTGCGTGGCGAGCTGGTCACCGTATCCGAAACCTGGAAACAGATTCTGGAAAACCACAACTACCCGCTGCCGGTGAAAACCCTGTTGGGCGAACTGCTGGTTGCCACCAGCCTGCTGACCGCCACGCTGAAGTTTGCCGGTGATATCACCGTGCAGCTGCAGGGTGATGGCCCGATGTCGCTGGCCGTGATCAACGGTAACAATCTGCAGCAGATGCGCGGCGTCGCGCGCGTTCAGGGCGACGTTCCTGAAAATGCCGACCTGAAAACGCTGGTGGGGAATGGCTACCTGGTGATCACCATCTCCCCGGAAGAAGGTGAACGCTATCAGGGCGTGGTCGGTCTGGAAGGCGATACCCTGGCCGCTTGCCTGGAAGATTACTTCATGCGTTCAGAACAGCTGCCAACTCGCCTGTTCATCCGTACCGGTGAAGTAGACGGGCAACCCGCTGCAGGCGGTATGCTGCTGCAGGTTCTGCCTGCACAGGATGCACAGACCAATGATTTTGAGCACCTGGCGACGCTAACCGAAACCATCAAGGCGGAAGAGCTGTTCAACCTGTCGGCGACCGATGTGCTGTGGCGTCTGTATCATGAAGAAGAGGTGACGGTTTACGATCCACAAGCCGTGGAGTTTAAGTGTACCTGTTCACGTGAACGCTGCGCTGGCGCACTGAAAACCCTGCCGGATGAAGAGATCGACAGCATTATGGCTGAAGACGGTGAAATCGATATGCACTGTGACTACTGCGGTACGCACTATGTGTTCAACTCGATGGATATCGCTGAAATCCGCAACAACGCCTCTCCGGCGGATCCGCAGGTTCACTGATCATAAAGCAACGGCTCCACAAGGAGCCGTTTTGTTAACGCACCAGTGCATTATCGTAGTTTATCTCTACGCGTTCACCGAAGATCTCAATATCTGCCCACGGCTTCACAACGGGTTTCACCTTCCCCTGCTGCACTGCGCGTTCCAGCTCTTCCCGTGATAAACCATCAGGCATTTTCCAGGTATCGCCTGCCAGCTTCCAGCCGGTACCGGTTTGCGTGTATACCACAATCGTGCGGTCGCTAAACTGATAAATCACCGCTTCAGGCTTGCCGTCGCCGTTCAGATCCAGCGACATCAGTAAACAGGTTTTCCGCTCGCGGCTGCAGGAATCAAATCGGTACTGGTTATTCAGCATCGCCTGCCATAACCCCTTGTCGGGGCGAGACGTACCCGGTGCGAGTGTGAACTGCTTCTCAAGCATCCCGGCTGTCATCTTCCCTGCTCCGTCCCGGTTTCCGCTGAGAAGGCCGTACAGCTCACGCTGGCGCTTTGGCTCAGCCATAAACTGCCGATCGTATTGCAGCGTCTGCATGGCCTCGCGTCCCTTACGCCCGCTGTTGCTGAGCATATACAGGCTGACCTGATCCGCGTTGATGCGCCCGTCATGATAACGGGACATATGGCTTTCAACGCTGATACGCCACGAATCAAGCACCGGCGTATGAATCAGGATCAGGAGAATAAGCGCAACTAACCCCGTTAGCGGGATAACGGACGCCTGCAGTTTTTGTGCCTGGCGGCGACAGAAGACAACGCTTATGCAAAATCCTACCGCCCAGACCAGCGCCACCAGCGTAATGAGCACGCCATACAGACGCTCCGGCGACCAGCCATATTGCGAAATGCGCAGCCATAACGCCCACCCTGCTAACACCGGATAGGCGGGAACGATAGCGATGGCGAGACGAACCATCCCGTTGAGAAGCGCATAGTAAGGTAGCGTCTGACGCTGCGGATGCCAGACAATCGTCACCAGAAAAAGGAGCAGTAGCGCTAAGGCGGTCAGCAGGCCCGCCGCGGATATCCGTGCGGAAATGGCCTCAAAGCCCATCACGGGCAATGCGCCAATAAACAGCAGGGCTAAGGCCGCCATCAGAGGCAACAGGCCGGTGGCGATCAGGGTAAGCAGGTTCTGTAATGCGCGCATCAAGCGCACCTGCATACGCGCCAGCACGGCGACACTGGCAGAAACCACGCCAATCGCCACTGAAATAAACCAGTCAGACTGGAAGAAAAGGCGATCAAAAAACTGAATGCCAATGAGTTTGAAGAGTTCAGCCCAGAGGAAAAGCACCAGCCAGAAGAGGCCGTTGGAGATAAAAATAGTGAGTATAGTCAGCGCGTTGTGCCAGTGCTTATCGTAAAAATCACTGTAGAACGAGGCCGTCGTCGCAGGCGACAGACGCCTTTGCAGCCATGGCAACATCAATAGCATCATCAACAGAAGATGAAAGCCCCAGACGAGCACGGCCTCTTTAATTTGCCAGTGTTCAAGCCCGGACACACTCCACTTAAGCCAGGCCCCCATACCGGCGACAACAGCGCCAACGATCACGAGCGCCAGCCAGAATAACGGTTTTCTGAATGACGTCACGGAAAGCGCGACAGTGGCGGTCATCGCCACCGTTGCAGGCATCACGCACAAAGACCACACCGTATCGGATGGCAATTTCGCATACGCGATGTACTCGCTGATCCCGTAGCAAATCAGCCCCTGTAAAGCGCCCACCAGCACGATGGCCAGGCGCGTTGAAGGGGATAACGTTTCACTGTTTTCCATCTCTCATCCCTTTTCCAGAAAAGCGTATTGTTTCATCAATCCGCGGACGACATGAATCGTTTTCATACTGTAACCCTTACGTAATTTTCCTACGTGTATGCGATTACATTCACATTCTTTCCGATAAAATCACCAGCCATTAACCTTTTCGGAACATTTTCCCCAACAAAAAAGCGATTCCTGCGATAATCCGCCTGCCCTGTGACTGGAGTCGCAGCGTTTTCCGTTAGTAAGGGTTTTGACCAGATACGTAAATCTATGAGCCCCGTCGCGGTTAACAACCTCAGAAAAACCCTACAATTTCAGGCAGTACATATTGGCTAAGGAGCAGTGATATGCGTGTTACTGGTTTAACCCCGCAAGATCTCAAGGCTTATGGTATTCACGACGTCCAGGAAATCGTCTACAACCCCGATTACGATACGCTGTATCAGGAAGAGCTCAATCCAGCACTGGAAGGATACGAGCGAGGTGTGTTGACTAACCTTGGTGCTATCGCCGTCGATACCGGTATCTTTACCGGTCGTTCGCCGAAAGATAAGTATATCGTCCGAGACGAAACCACCCGCGATACGCTGTGGTGGGCTGACAAAGGCAAAGGGAAGAACGATAACAAACCGCTCTCCCCAGAAACCTGGCAGCATCTGAAAGGGCTCGTCACCCAACAACTTTCCGGCAAGCGTCTGTTCATTGTTGACGCTTTCTGCGGCGCTAACGCCGACACCCGTCTTTCCGTGCGTTTTATCACCGAAGTGGCCTGGCAGGCGCATTTCGTGAAAAACATGTTTATTCGTCCAACCGACGAAGAGCTGCAGACGTTCAAACCCGATTTCATCGTGATGAACGGTGCCAAATGCACCAACCCACAGTGGCAAGAGCAGGGCCTGAACTCCGAGAACTTTATCGCCTTTAACCTGACCGAGCGTATCCAGCTGATTGGCGGTACCTGGTACGGCGGCGAGATGAAGAAAGGCATGTTCTCGGTCATGAACTACCTGCTGCCGCTGCGCGGTATCGCCTCTATGCACTGCTCAGCGAACGTCGGTGAAAAAGGGGATGTGGCGGTGTTCTTCGGCCTGTCCGGCACCGGTAAAACCACCCTGTCTACCGATCCAAAACGTCGTCTGATTGGGGATGACGAGCACGGCTGGGATGACGACGGCGTGTTTAACTTCGAAGGCGGTTGCTACGCGAAGACCATTCGTCTGTCTGAAGAAGCTGAACCGGATATCTTCCATGCCATCCGCCGCGATGCGCTGCTGGAAAACGTCACCGTACGTGCCGACGGCTCTATCGACTTCGACGACGCATCCAAAACCGAAAACACCCGCGTTTCCTACCCGATCTACCACATCGACAACATTGTGAAGCCGGTGTCGAAAGCGGGTCATGCGACGAAGGTGATTTTCCTGACGGCGGATGCGTTCGGCGTGCTGCCGCCGGTTTCCCGCCTGACCGCCAGCCAGACGCAGTATCATTTCCTCTCCGGTTTTACCGCCAAACTGGCGGGCACCGAGCGGGGCGTGACGGAGCCAACCCCAACGTTCTCCGCCTGCTTCGGCGCGGCCTTCCTGTCGCTGCACCCGACGCAGTACGCAGAAGTGCTGGTAAAACGCATGCAGGCCTCCGGGGCGCAGGCGTACCTGGTTAACACCGGCTGGAACGGTACCGGCAAGCGTATCTCCATCAAAGATACCCGCGCCATTATCGACGCCATTCTGGATGGTTCTCTGGATAACGCTGAAACCTTCACCCTGCCGATGTTTGATCTGGCTATTCCAACGGCGCTGCCGGGCGTGGATACGCATATCCTTGACCCGCGTAACACCTACGGATCCCCGGAACAGTGGCGTGAGAAAGCGGAAACGCTGGCGAAGCTGTTTATTGAGAACTTCGAGAAGTATACCGATACCCCGGCGGGTGAAGCGCTGGTGAGTGCGGGACCGAAGCTGTAGGTAAAAGCAAAAAGGCAACGAAAGTTGCCTTTTTTAATGGTTTCTCCCTCTCCCCGTGGGAGAGGGCCGGGGTGAGGGCATCAGGCCGCACCCCGATTACCCCTCTTTCACCTGCCCCCGCGTCACCGGCACCGGCAACCAGGCGCGAATGCTCAACCCACCCCGCTCGCTGGTACCAATCTCCAGCAACCCGTTATGGTTATCAACAATACGCTGCACAATCGCCAGGCCTAAACCGGTTCCGCTGGTGCTGCGCGCGCTGTCGCCGCGCACAAACGGCTGGAACAGATGCTTACGCTGCTCGGGCTTGATACCCGGACCGTCATCTTCCACCTGGAACCAGGCGCGGTTGAGTTCCGATCCGCTGCTGACTTTAATCCAGCCATTACCGTAGCGGGCCGCATTCACCACCATGTTTGCCACCGCGCGCTTGATGGAGAGCGGGTGCATACGAACCTGAATTTCACCGGCCTGAAGGTCGGTATCAATCTCACGCTCGTAGCCGCTTTCAGCCGCCACCACTTCGCCCAGCACCGCGTTCAGGTCAGCCATCTCCATCGGCATCTCCTGCCCGGTACGCAGGTAGTCAATGAACTGCTCAATGATGGCGTTACACTCTTCGATATCCTTGTTGATGGACTCGGCGAGATAACCGTCCTCTTCGCCCATCATCTCCGTCGCCAGTCGGATACGCGTGAGTGGCGTACGCAGATCATGGCTGACGCCCGCCATCAGCAGCGTACGGTCATCCGCCAGCTGTTTGACGCCAGCCGCCATATGATTAAACGCGCGCGTCACCGAACGCACCTCCGATGCGCCATATTCACGCAGCGGCGGCGGAATGATCCCTTTACCGACCTGGAGCGCAGCGTGTTCCAGGTCGACCAGCGGTCGGTTCTGTATACGGATAAACAGCCACGCGCCGCCTATCGCCAGCAGCATGATGGCAAGGGTGTAGCGGAACAGCGGCGAGAAGTCGCCCTGGTGGATTTCTGTCAGCGGAACGCGCACCCAGATATTGGGCGACAGCCAGGTTTTCAGCCAGACGACCGGCGAGCTTTTGTTGACCTCAACACGCACCTCCGTCGGGCCACCCAGCTGCTGCGCCATCTGCTGGCTGAGGAATTCATAGTGCTGCGCCCAGCGCAGACCCGCGTCTTCCGCCGCTTCATTCGAATAGAGCGAAATGCCCAGTTCACGGTAGATTTCACGGCGAAACGCCGGAGGAACCACTAACTGCGTGCCGTCCTCCAGCTGCAGTTTATCGGTCATCAGCATACGCACTTCGTACGCCAGGACCTTATTAAACTGCTGAAGGCTCGGCAGGATCGCAAAGTTCAGCACCACCAGGTAGGTTGTCACCAGGCTGACAAACAGCAAGGTGACAATCAAAAGCAGGGTACGGGCAAACGAGCTTCGCGGTGAGAAGCGCATTCGCCTCATGCTTTAGCGCCGTCCGGGACGAACACGTAGCCCAGACCCCATACGGTCTGAATATAACGAGGATGCGCCGGATCTTCTTCCACCATGCGGCGCAGACGAGAGATCTGCACGTCGATAGAACGTTCCATTGCCGAGTATTCACGGCCGCGCGCCAGGTTCATCAGCTTGTCACGGGAGAGCGGCTCACGCGGGTGGCTGACCAGCGCTTTCAGTACCGCGAACTCACCGCTGGTGAGCGGCATTGGCTCGTCTTCACGGAACATCTCACGCGTACCGAGGTTCAGCTTGAACTTCCCGAACGCAATCACCGCTTCTTCCTGCGACGGTGCGCCTGGCAGTTCGTTCGCCTGACGGCGCAGCACGGCACGAATACGCGCCAGCAGTTCACGCGGGTTAAACGGTTTAGGAATGTAGTCGTCAGCGCCAATTTCGAGGCCCACGATACGGTCAACCTCTTCCCCTTTCGCCGTCACCATAATGATTGGCATAGGGTTGCTCTGGCTGCGCAGGCGACGGCAGATAGAGAGCCCGTCTTCGCCCGGCAGCATCAGGTCGAGGACCATCAGATGGAAGGATTCACGGGTCAGCAGGCGGTCCATCTGCTCAGCGTTCGCGACGCTACGAACCTGGAAGCCCTGCTCGGTCAGATAACGTTCCAGCAGCGCACGCAGGCGCATGTCGTCATCCACGACCAGAATTTTGTAGTTCTCTTGCATTGTGTGTACTCCCAAAGGTTCGGATAGTCTAATAACAGCGTATTCTAAAAAAGTGCACGGGTTCGACCAGCGAATTCTGGTATAAATTCTAGTCGAAATTGTTACAAAGCATATTTAACAGCAGCTTATCTGCACAATTCATCACATAAATGATTATTAACGCTGTCTGATAGACTACGTGATACGTAATGTGCGCAATGTTTGCAATGAAGTCGAGTCTGAAGGTCACAGTATGAAAACGCCCCTGATCACCCGCGAAGGGTACGAAAAACTCAAAAAAGAGATGGATTATCTGTGGCGCGAAGAGCGTCCGGAAGTGACCAAAAAAGTTACCTGGGCGGCAAGCCTGGGCGACCGCAGCGAAAATGCTGACTACCAGTACAACAAAAAGCGGCTGCGTGAGATCGACCGTCGGGTACGCTATCTGACCAAATGTCTCGAGAATCTTAAAATTGTCGATTATTCACCGCAGCAGGAGGGCAAAGTCTTCTTCGGCGCGTGGGTAGAGATCGAGAATGATGATGGCAATACCCTGCGCTTTCGCATTGTCGGGTACGACGAAATTTTTGGCCGTAAGGATTACATCTCCATCGACTCGCCGATGGCCCGCGCGCTGCTGAAAAAGGAGGTGGGTGATTTAGCCGTCGTCCAGACGCCTGCCGGAGAAGCGAGCTGGTACGTCAATGAGATCACCTACGTAAAATAGTCCGAGAGCGCCCTCCACGGCTGGCATTTTACCGTGTCAGCCCGTATAACTATCCCCTGATTTTTGACCCACAAGATGATAAAGCCATGATGAAAGATTCGCTCTGCCGCATTATTGCGGGTGAACTTCAGGCCAGAGCCGAACAGGTAGAAGCTGCCGTTCGCCTGCTTGATGAAGGGAACACCGTGCCGTTTATTGCACGTTATCGTAAGGAAGTCACCGGCGGTCTGGATGACACGCAGCTGCGTAACCTGGAGACCCGTCTGGGCTACCTCCGTGAACTGGAAGACCGCCGTCAGGCAATCCTCAAATCCATCGGCGAACAGGGCAAACTGACCAGCGATCTGGAAAAGGCCATTAACGGCACCCTGAGCAAAACTGAACTCGAAGACCTTTATCTGCCCTACAAACCGAAGCGCCGTACGCGCGGGCAGATTGCAATTGAAGCAGGTCTGGAGCCGCTGGCCGAGCTGCTGTGGAACGAACCGTCACACGACCCGGAAACCGAAGCGGCCAAATTTATCGACGCTGACAAAGGCGTGGCAGACGCCAAAGCGGCCCTTGATGGCGCACGCTACATTCTGATGGAGCGCTTCTCCGAGGATGCCGCCCTGCTCTCCCGTGTGCGTGATTATCTGTGGAAGAACGCCCACATCGTCTCTACCGTGGTGGCAGGCAAAGAAGAGGAAGGCGCGAAATTCCGCGACTACTTCGATCACCATGAACCGATTTCAACCGTGCCTTCTCACCGTGCGCTGGCCATGTTCCGCGGCCGTAATGAAGGCGTGCTGCAGCTCTCTCTCAACGCCGACCCGCAGTTTGATGAGCCGCCAAAAGAGAGCCACTGCGAGCAGATCATCACCGATCACCTCGGCCTGCGCCTGAATAACGCCCCGGCGGACAGCTGGCGTAAAGGCGTGGTGAGCTGGACATGGCGCATTAAGGTGCTGATGCACCTCGAAACCGAACTGATGGGCACCGTGCGTGAGCGTGCGGAAGACGAAGCAATCAACGTCTTTGCCCGTAACCTGCATGATCTGCTGATGGCCGCACCTGCTGGCCTGCGTGCGACCATGGGTCTCGATCCGGGTCTGCGTACCGGCGTAAAAGTGGCGGTGGTTGACGGTACCGGCAAGCTGGTGGCAACCGAAACCATTTACCCGCATACCGGTCAGGCGGCGAAGGCTGCTGTAGTGGTGGCCGCACTGTGCGAGAAATATAACGTTGAGCTGGTGGCTATCGGCAACGGTACGGCCTCCCGCGAAACCGAACGTTTCTACCTCGACGTGCAGAAACAGTTCCCGAAAGTGACGGCGCAGAAAGTGATCGTCAGCGAGGCCGGTGCGTCCGTCTATTCTGCGTCTGAGCTGGCGGCCCAGGAGTTCCCGGACCTGGACGTCTCCCTGCGCGGTGCGGTCTCTATCGCCCGTCGTCTGCAGGATCCGCTGGCGGAGCTGGTGAAGATCGACCCGAAATCCATCGGTGTGGGCCAGTATCAGCACGACGTGAGCCAGACGCAGCTGGCGCGTAAGCTGGATGCGGTGGTGGAAGATTGCGTAAACGCCGTGGGCGTGGACCTGAACACCGCCTCCGTTCCTCTGCTGACCCGCGTGGCAGGCTTAACCCGCATGATGGCGCAGAACATCGTTGCCTGGCGTGATGAGAACGGTCAGTTCCAGAACCGCCAGCAGTTGCTGAAGGTAAGCCGTCTGGGGCCGAAAGCGTTTGAGCAGTGTGCGGGCTTCCTGCGCATCAACCACGGCGATAACCCGCTGGATGCCTCAACCGTTCACCCGGAAGCCTACCCGGTGGTTGAGCGCATACTGGCAGCGACCCAGCAGGCACTCAAAGACCTGATGGGCGACAGCAACGCGCTGCGCAACCTGAAAGCGGTCGATTTCACCGACGAGCAGTTCGGCGTGCCGACCGTGACCGACATCATCAAAGAGCTGGAAAAACCGGGCCGCGATCCGCGTCCTGAGTTCAAAACCGCGACCTTTGCCGACGGCATCGAGACCATGAACGACCTGCTGCCGGGCATGGTGCTGGAAGGCGCCGTCACCAACGTCACTAACTTTGGCGCTTTTGTCGATATCGGCGTGCATCAGGATGGTCTGGTGCATATCTCATCGCTCGCCGACAAGTTCGTTGAAGATCCGCATACGGTGGTCAAAGCGGGCGATATCGTGAAGGTGAAAGTGCTGGAAGTGGACCTGCAGCGCAAGCGAATCGCGCTGACCATGCGTCTGGACGAGCAGCCAGGTGAAACCAATGCGCGCCGCGGCAGTAACGGCGGTAGCCGTGAGCAGCAGCGCCCTGCCGCCAAAGGCGCGAAGCCGCGCGGGCGTGATGCGCAGCCTGCGGGCAACAGCGCGATGATGGATGCGCTGGCGGCCGCGATGGGTAAGAAACGCTAAGGTTGTAAATGCCCCTCACCCTAACCCTCTCCCCAAAGGGGAGAGGGCCGGGGTGAGGGGACAAATTATATCGCAAAATATGAAACCGATTGCATATCCATATTTAAACCACCATTTATCACTCCGTTAACAAATACATTTATTATTCCCTGCCCCGTAATTCAGCAAATATTGAGCAAGGTCAAACAGGCCGTAAATTAATACGCTTAACAACATTCCGTCACAGTTTTCATATTGCTGATAAAAACTATTCTCATTATCATCCCATAGTAGATAATTTAACCTTCCGTGGAATCAGGCATTATGCAATTCACTCCAGACAGTGCATGGAAAATTACCGGTTTTACCCGCGAAATTAGCCCGGCCTATCGGCAAAAGCTGCTGTCGCTGGGCATGCTCCCCGGCTCGTCATTCCAGGTGGTGCGCGTGGCCCCGTTAGGTGATCCCGTTCATATCGAAACCCGGCGCGTGAATCTGGTACTGCGTAAAAAAGACCTCGCATTAATTGAAGTCGAAGCCTTATCCCAATAACAAGCCAGCGGTTTCAGTGAGTCGAAAACAATGAAAAAATTAACTATTGGCTTAATTGGCAATCCTAATTCCGGCAAGACAACGTTATTTAACCAGCTCACCGGTGCACGCCAGCGTGTGGGTAACTGGGCGGGCGTAACGGTTGAACGTAAAGAAGGCCAGTTCACCACGACAGACAATCAAGTCACCCTGGTGGATCTGCCCGGCACCTACTCCTTAACCACCATTTCGTCACAAACCTCGCTCGATGAGCAGATTGCCTGTCACTATATTCTGAGTGGTGATGCGGACCTGTTAATCAACGTGGTCGATGCGTCTAACCTGGAGCGTAACCTCTATCTGACGCTGCAATTGCTTGAGCTGGGGATCCCCTGCATTGTGGCGCTCAACATGCTCGACATCGCAGAGAAACAAAAGCTGCGTATCGACGTCGATGCCCTCTCCGCGCGTCTGGGCTGCCCGGTAGTGCCGCTGGTTTCTACCCGTGCCCGCGGAATTGACGCGCTGAAGCTGGCCATTGACCGCCACGCGGGCAACGCCGACGTTGAGCTGGTGCACTATGCGCAACCGCTGCTGCGCGAAGCCGGTCTGCTGGCGCAGGAGATGGACAACAGCATGCCCGCCAGACAGCGCCTGTGGCTCGGCCTGCAGATGCTGGAAGGCGATATCTACAGCCGCGCCTATGCGAGCCATGCCGCAGACAAACTGGACGTGGCGCTGGCGCGTCTGAGCGATGAGCTCGATGACCCGGCCCTGCACATCGCCGACGCGCGCTATCAGGCCATCGCCGCCATTTGCGACGTGGTCAGTAATGCCCTGACGGCCGAGCCAAGCCGCTTTACGGCCGCCGTGGACAAGATTGTGCTTAACCGCTTCCTCGGTTTGCCGATCTTTTTACTGGTCATGTACCTGATGTTCCTGCTCGCCATTAACATCGGTGGCGCGCTACAGCCTATTTTCGATGCTGGTTCTGTGGCGATATTTGTCCACGGTATTCAGTGGCTGGGCTACACCCTGCACTTCCCGGAATGGCTGACCATTTTTCTCGCCCAGGGGATCGGTGGTGGTATCAACACCGTTCTGCCGCTGGTACCGCAAATCGGCATGATGTACCTGTTCCTCTCGTTCCTTGAGGACTCCGGTTACATGGCACGTGCGGCTTTCGTGATGGATCGTCTGATGCAGGCCCTGGGTCTGCCGGGTAAATCCTTCGTCCCGCTGATTGTCGGCTTCGGCTGTAACGTGCCGTCGGTAATGGGTGCGCGCACGCTTGATGCCCCCCGCGAACGTCTGATGACCATCATGATGGCGCCATTTATGTCCTGCGGGGCGCGACTGGCTATCTTTGCGGTCTTCGCCGCGGCCTTCTTTGGACAGGAAGGGGCGCTGGCGGTCTTCTCGCTGTATGTGCTGGGCATCGTGATGGCGATCCTGACCGGGCTCATGCTTAAACACACCATCATGCGCGGGGAAGCGTCGCCGTTTGTGATGGAACTGCCGGTGTATCACGTGCCGCATCTGAAAAGCCTGGCGATCCAGACCTGGCAGCGCCTGAAAGGTTTTGTGCTGCGCGCCGGTAAAGTGATTGTCATCGTCAGCATATTCCTGAGCGCGCTGAACAGCTTCACCCTGAGCGGGCAGGCGGCGGATAACATCAACGACTCCGCCCTCGCCTCCGTCAGCCGCGTCATTACCCCGGTGTTTAAACCGATTGGCGTGCATGAAGACAACTGGCAGGCGACCGTTGGCCTGTTCACCGGCGCGATGGCAAAAGAGGTGGTGGTCGGCACCCTGAACACGCTTTACACCGCTGAGAATATCCAGGAAGAAGAGTTTAACCCGGCGGCGTTCCACCTCGGTGATGAACTGCTCGGCGCGGTGGAAGAGACCTGGCAGAGCCTGAAAGACACCTTCAGCCTGAGCGTACTGGCGAACCCGATTGAAGCCAGCAAAGGCGACGGCGAAATGGCCACCGGTGCCATGGGCGTGATGAGCGAGAAATTTGGCAGCGCGTCAGCGGCCTACAGCTACCTCATCTTTGTCCTGCTCTATATTCCGTGCATCTCGGTGATGGGGGCGATAGCCCGTGAGTCCAGCCGCGGCTGGATGGGGTTCTCCATCCTGTGGGGCTTAAACATCGCCTACTCGCTGGCGACGCTCTTTTACCAGACCGTTAACTTCAGCCAGTATCCGCGCTACAGCCTGGTCTGCATCCTGGCGGTTGTGCTGTTTAACGTGCTCGTTCTCGGTCTGCTACGCCGGGCACGCAGCCGCGTCGATATCAACCTGCTGGCAAACCGTAAAACCGCCGCGACCTGCTGCAACAGCCCGGCGGGCGACTGTCACTAGGGGGAGCCATGGCATCGTTGATTCAGGTTCGTGATTTACTGGCGTTGCAGGGGCGTATGGAGGCAAAACAGCTGAGCCTCAGCCTGCATACGCCGCAGCCGATGATCGATGCCATGCTGGAAAGACTGGAAGCGATGGGGAAAGCCATACGTATTCAGGAAGAGCCGGACGGTTGTCTGTCCGGCAGTTGTAAACATTGCCCGGAAGGGAAAGCCTGTCTCAGGGAGTGGTGGGCACTTCGTGACTGAAGGCGATCAACGCTGAACAAAACTCGGCAGGATGCGAGATAAACGGCGCATGGGCCGCTTTGGCGATTGTCAGCGATTGACTCTCTGGCCACAGTTCATCCAGCAGTGGCACCACTTTGCGTGGAACCAGCCCATCCAGATAACCATAAATGCGCAGGTGCGGCACCGCCAGCACGGTCATCGGCTCACGCAGGTCGACCGTTTTCAGTAATTCGAGTCCCCCGTTCAGCACCTCCACATCCGGCATCGGCAGCGACAGCACGGTTTGCTTCAGCAGACGGGCATCCTTACGGGCGCTCTCTGTCCCCATCGTCTGCAGGGCCAGGAAGCGTTCTACCGTTCGCTGGTAATCTTCGCTCAACTGGCGCTGGAAGTTGCTCAGTACGTCCGGCTTAATACCCGGCCACTCCTCCTGCGCACTGAAGTTCGGCGACGAGGCCACCGTTACCAGCGCCTGCACGCGTTCAGGGTTTGTTAATGCCACTTCACTTGCCACCAGCCCGCCCAGACTCCAGCCGAGCCAGATGGCCTGTTGCGGTGCGGCGGCCAGAACCTGCTGCGCCATCTCTTCAAGCGACATCGCCCCATAGCCGCGGCTGCGGCCAAAACCGGGTAAATCCACCAGATGCAGCGTGAAATGCGAGGCAAGTTCCTCATTTACGCAATGCCATACTTCCGCATTCAGTCCCCATCCGTGCAGCAGCACAAGATGGCGATTTCCCGTCCCTACGGTCTGCCACCACAGCGTCTTCATCAGTTACTGTTCTCTTTTTTACATGGAGGTTGTCTATGCTAACAGTGCCCGGCTTGTGCTGGCTATGTCGAATGCCACTTGCGCTGAGCGCGTGGGGAGTCTGTTCCGTCTGCACGCGTTCGCTGGCAAGCCGCATCATGACCTGCCCGCAGTGCGGTTTACCGGCGTACAGTCCACAGTTTCCCTGCGGTCGCTGCCTGAAAAAGCCACCACCGTGGAGCGCCCTGGTGGCGGTCGATGATTACGTTCCACCGTTAAGCAGGCTTATCCACGCGCTGAAGTTTTCCGGCCAGATTGCGCTGGCTCGCCCTCTCGCCCGCCTGTTATTGCTGGCGGTGTTGCAGGCACGGCACACGCGCGCGCTGCCGAAAGTGGATATGGTGCTGAATGTGCCCTTATACCGGCGCCGTCACTGGCGACGCGGCTACAACCAGAGCGACCTGCTCTGTCGCCCGCTCGCCCGGTGGCTCGGCTGTCAGTACCCAGCCGCTGCGCTGACGCGCCGCCATGCCACCGCCATTCAGCATCAGCTGAGCGCCCGGCTTCGCAAAAGGAACCTCAAAAACGCCTTTCGCCTTGAATTCGCCGTCAAAGGGCTCCATATCGCGATTGTGGATGATGTCGTCACCACAGGCAGTACCGTTGCTGAACTTTCCCGACTGCTTTTGCAAAGCGGCGCCGCGTCGGTTCAGGTATGGTGTCTGTGCCGTACCTTGTAGCCCTTCTCCAATGGGCGTATGATTATACCCAGGTAATTTAGTCAACTATTAGGCCAAAGCTATGATCCGTATTTCCGATTCTGCACAAGCGCACTTTGCCAAACTGCTGGCAAATCAGGAAGAAGGGACGCAGATCCGCGTGTTTGTGATCAATCCAGGCACTCCGAATGCAGAATGTGGTGTCTCCTATTGTCCGCCAGACGCGGTGGAAGCAACTGACACTGCCCTTAAATTTGACCAGCTCACGGCATATGTTGATGAGCTGAGCGCGCCGTATCTTGAAGATGCGGAGATCGACTTCGTCACCGACCAGCTGGGCTCGCAGCTGACGCTGAAAGCGCCAAACGCCAAAATGCGTAAAGTATCTGACGATGCCCCGCTGATGGAGCGCGTAGAGTATCTGCTGCAATCCCAGATCAACCCGCAGCTGGCCGGTCACGGTGGTCGCGTTTCCCTGATGGAAATCACCGACGAAGGCTACGCAATTCTGCAGTTTGGCGGCGGCTGTAACGGTTGTTCCATGGTCGATGTGACCCTGAAAGAAGGGATCGAGAAGCAGCTGCTGAACGAGTTCCCGGAACTGAAAGGCGTGCGTGACCTGACCGAACACCAGCGCGGCGAGCACTCTTACTACTGATTCATTGCCCGTCTGTATTGCCCGGTGGCGCTGCGCTTACCGGGCCTACAAAAATAGTGCGGTCTGATGCCCTCACCCCGCCCCTCTCCCACGGGAGAGGGTGAAAACATTAAAAACGGTAACCTTGCGGTTACCGTTTTGCGTTTACCTCCATATGTTGACCTGCGTCTCATAATTTAAATTTTGCCCTCCAGGGTGATTCTCAATCACGCCATGTTACCCGTATCATTCTCATGGGCACTAAACACACTCATAACAGCCGACTAAACTAAATAGTTTCCAAGGTATCAGTCTTAGTGCCGTTAACCACTCTGTTCCCAGTTGGGACAACCGGAACGTGTCGTTGAAACAATGACGTTACCCATAACAATTCAAAGGCCAGGTAAATCATGCCATTAGTCATCGTTGCTATCGGTGTTGTGTTATTACTGCTCTTGATGATCCGTTTCAAAATGAACGGGTTTATCGCTCTGGTTCTGGTGGCACTTGCAGTCGGTCTGATGCAAGGGATGCCGCTGGTCAAAGTTATTAGCTCCATTAAAGCGGGTGTCGGCGGCACGCTCGGCAGCCTGGCGTTGATCATGGGCTTTGGCGCCATGCTCGGCAAAATGCTGGCGGACTGCGGTGGTGCACAGCGTATTGCCACCACGCTTATCGACAAGTTTGGTAAGAAGAACATCCAGTGGGCAGTTGTGTTAACCGGTTTTACCGTCGGTTTCGCACTGTTCTATGAAGTGGGCTTCGTGCTGATGCTGCCGCTGGTCTTCACCATTGCGGCGGCGGCGAGCATTCCGCTGCTGTATGTCGGTGTGCCAATGGCAGCAGCGCTGTCCGTGACGCACGGCTTCTTGCCACCGCACCCGGGCCCAACCGCTATCGCCACCATTTTCCACGCCGATATGGGTAAAACCCTGCTGTTCGGTACGATTCTGGCCATCCCAACCGTGATTCTGGCAGGCCCTGTTTATGCCCGCTTCCTGAAAGGCATTGATAAGCCGATTCCGGAAGGTCTGTACAGCGCGAAAACCTTCACCGAAGAAGAGATGCCTGGCTTTGGCGTCAGCGTCTGGACCTCTCTGGTCCCGGTGATCCTGATGGCGATGCGCGCCGTGGCAGAGATGGTTCTGCCGAAAGGTCACGCGTTCCTGTCCGTTGCTGAGTTCCTCGGCGACCCGGTGATGGCCACGCTGATTGCGGTGTTGATCGCGATGTTCACCTTCGGCCTGAACCGCGGCCGTTCCATGGATCAGATCAACGACACGCTGACCTCTTCCATCAAAATCATTGCCATGATGCTGTTGATCATCGGCGGTGGCGGTGCGTTCAAGCAGGTTCTGGTCGATAGCGGTGTGGATAAATACATCGCGGCCATGATGCATGAAACCAACGTGTCGCCGCTTCTGATGGCCTGGTCTATCGCCGCAGTTCTGCGTATCGCGCTGGGTTCCGCAACTGTTGCGGCAATCACCGCGGGCGGTATCGTTGCGCCACTGATTGCCACCACGGGCGTCAGCCCTGAGCTGATGGTTATTGCCGTCGGTTCCGGTAGCGTGATTTTCTCACACGTGAACGACCCGGGCTTCTGGCTGTTCAAGGAGTACTTCAACCTGACTATCGGTGAAACCATCAAGTCCTGGTCCGCGCTGGAAACCATTATTTCGGTGTGCGGTCTGGTCGGGGTGCTGCTGTTGAATATGGTGGTCTGATGCCATAAGTCGGGTGGCGGCTTCGCCTTACCCGACCTACATGAGCGCTACCGGATAATAAAAAACCCGCCACTGGCGGGGTTTTTTTTTACTTCTTCGCGACTGCTTTTCGCCGCTTATCCAAATCCTTAATCAGCCTGTTCACCCCGTCATCGGCAAACATCGTCTCAAGCGTGGTGGATAACTTGCGGCGCCAGTTCTTGTACTGATAGCTGGTGCCCGGGATGTTCACCGGCTCCGCCATATCAATCCAGTCTTCCGGCTGCAGGCCCAGCAGGGCGCTGTTGCTGTCGGCAATGTAGCGCTGCAATCCGCGGTTGAGCGTCGGCGTCATCGACATCAGCGACGCTTTATGCCCGGCGCGTTTCGGCAGACAGCCGTGCTTATGCAGTGCATCCAGCAAACCCTGCTTCGCCAGCTCGCGATCCTGATACAGGCCGCGAAGGACATCTTCATCCGGATAGAGACCCAGGGTTTTACCGAGCGTCAGATCGCCGCTTTCCCAATAGCCACGAAGCGTAGGAAGGTCATGCGTCGTCGCGACTGCCATTGACTGTTCAGGGTACGCTTGCGGCGCGCGGAAGGTTTTCTCATGGTCGTTTTCAAAATAGAGCACTTTATAGGAGTAAACGCCGCTGTCGCGAAGCTTACTGACGATTTCTACCGGCACGGTACCGAGATCTTCGCCGATCACCATGCACTGATGGCGCTTGCTTTCCAGCGCCAGGATCGACAGCAGATCGTCAACCGGATACTGAACATACGCCCCGTGATCGGCCGTCTCACCGTAGGGGATCCACCACAGGCGCAGCACCGACATCACGTGGTCGATACGCAGCGCGCCGCAGTTCTGCATGTTGGCGCGCAGCAGGTCGATAAACGGCTCGTAGGCACGCGCCGCCATCACGTGCGGATCCATCGGCGGCAGGCCCCAGTTCTGGCCGAGCGGGCCCAGAATATCCGGTGGTGCGCCTACAGAGGCCTTCAGGCAGTACAGCTCACGGTCACACCAGGTTTCCGCCCCGCCTTCTGCCACGCCAACGGCCAGGTCGCGATACAGACCGATCGGCATCTTATAGCCCTGGCTCACCTGCCAGCAGTCGGCAAACTGGCTGTACGCCAGCCACTGCAGCCACAGGTAGAAGTCCACTTCATCGGCGTATTTTTTACAGAACGCTTTGACTTCAGGCGTGTCGACGGATTGATACGCCTCTGGCCAGACCGGCCAGCCCCAGCGCATTTCGTCCTCTTTCACCTGATACGCATGCAGCGCATCGAACGCCGCCTGCCAGTAGAGGCTCTCGCCCTCCTGCGCCACAAACTGACGGAAGGCAGCCATCTCCTCGTCATCACGCTGAGAAAAGCCTTTCCACGCCAGACGCAGGGCAGCCATCTTCAGCGCCGTCACGGTGGAATAGTCCACCCAGTCTGCTTCGCGCGCCTGCTTCAGCGCCTGCTGAGTGGTGCTAAGTGCCCACCACGCCTGCGCTTCCGGGCTGTTTTTGAAATCGTCTAACGCATTCACGTCGATGTAAATCACGTTCAGCCAGCGACGGGACGACGGGCTGTACGGGCTGGCACTCTCCGGGTTAGCCGGATAGAGGGCGTGGATCGGGTTGAGGCCGATAAACGCACCACCGCGCTCCCCCACCGATGCCAGCATCTTTTTCAGGTCACCAAAATCGCCGATGCCCCAGTTGCTGTCAGAACGCAGGGTGTAGAGTTGCACGCAGGCACCCCACAGCTTTTTGCCTTCGAGCAACGCCTGCGGCTCATAACAACGTTTTGGCGCCACAATCAACCGGCAGTGAAAGCGCAGCTCGTCCTGGGTGAGCGTTAGGGTGTGGTAACCCTCCGGCAGCTTCGCCGGAAGGGTGAGTGCTTTGCCGCCAGTGGCGTGACCCTTGTGCTGATGTCCCTCTTCGGTGGTCAGCAGCCAGGTAAACTCGCCGCGTCCTTCCACCGCCAGCGACATCTTTTTGCCCGCGGTGAAGACTTTAACGTTCGGTACCGGCGTGGCCGACGCTTTCGCGTCGGTTTTGTGCATGGCATCCAGCAAACGTCTTTTGGTGTCGGCGCCAATAGACTGTGGTTTGCCGTGAGCATTAATGTAACTGAGGCTGATCCCCGCCGCCTGCGCGGCACTGTCCAGACGTTTACTCTCCATCGCGCTTCCTTAGCGTTTTGCCTGCCAGATACGAGCCTGATAATCACGGATTGAACGGTCAGAGCTGAACATTCCGCAGCGGGCGGTGTTCAGAATGCACGCCCGGGTCCACGCTTCCTGGTCACGGTACAGCACGTCGACCTGTTTTTGCGCTTCCACGTAGGCCGTGAAGTCCGCCATCACCAGATACGGGTCGCCACCGTGTTTGTCCATGCTGTGCAGCATCTGGTCAAACGCATGCTTATCACCATCGCTGTATTTACCGCTTTCCAGCTCTTTCAGCACCGCATCCAGCACTTTGTCCTTCTTACGCCATTTCACCGGATCGTAGCCTTTGGCCTTGAGGGCTTTCACTTCTTCAACCGTATGACCAAAGATAAAGATGTTCTCTTCTCCGACCTTCTCGGCAATCTCTACGTTCGCACCGTCGAGCGTACCAACAGTCAGTGCACCGTTCAGCGCCAGCTTCATGTTGCCGGTACCAGACGCTTCTTTACCCGCAGTCGAGATCTGCTCAGAGATATCCGCCGCCGGGATCAGCATCTCTGCGGCAGAGACGCAGTAGTCCGGCAGGAACACCACTTTCAGCTTGTCGCCCACTTTCGGATCGTTGTTGATAGCCTCCGCCACTTTATTGATGGCGAGGATAATGTTTTTCGCCAGGTAGTAGCCCGGTGCCGCCTTCGCGCCGAACAGGAACACGCGCGGCACGCGGTCAGCCTGCGGGTTCTCGCGGATCTCTTTGTACAGCGCGAGGATATGCAGCAGGTTCAGGTGCTGACGTTTATATTCGTGCAGACGCTTAATCTGGATGTCGAAAATGGCGTTCGGGTTAATCTCGATACCGGTACGCGCTTTCACAAACGCCGCCAGACGCACTTTGTTATCCCGCTTGATGGCGCGGTATTGTTCGCGGAACTTCGCGTCGTCCGCGTATTTTTCCAGGTTGATCAGCTGGTCCAGATCGTTGGCCCATTCTTTCTTCAGCGTTTTGTCCAGCAGACCGGCCAGCAGCGGGTTGCACTGTTTGATCCAGCGACGCGGCGTGATGCCGTTAGTTACGTTATGGAATTTGGTCGGCCACAGCTGGTGATATTCCGGGAACAGGTCTTTCACCACCAGATCCGAGTGCAGCGCCGCCACACCGTTCACCGCAAAGCCGCTCACCACGCACATATTTGCCATGCGCACCTGTTTGTCATGCACCACGGCCAGCTTCGCCCAGACCGCTTTGTTGCCCGGCCAGGTTTTATCCACCAGCTTTTTAAACTGGTCGTTAATCTTGTTGATGATCTGCATATGGCGCGGCAGCAGCGTTTTCACCAGCTTCTCGTCCCAGCACTCCAGCGCTTCTGGCATCAGGGTGTGGTTGGTGTAAGCAAAGGTGCGGCTGGTGATCGCCCAGGCGTCATCCCAGCTCAGCTGGTGCTCGTCGATCAGCACACGCAGCAGTTCAGGAATAGCGATGGTTGGGTGCGTATCGTTAAGCTGAATCACTTCAAAGTCAGGCAGCTGTGCCAGCTTGCGGCCCGCCAGGTGGTGACGACGCAGAATATCCGCCACGGAGCAGGCGCACTGGAAGTACTGCTGCATCAGACGCAGTTTCTTGCCCGCCAGATGGTTGTCGTTCGGGTAGAGCACTTTGGTCAGCTTCTCTGCGTCGATGCCCTGCTGTTCGGCACGCAGGAAATCGCCGTCGTTAAATTTGGTCAGGTTAAACGGATGCGCATGCTTCGCCTGCCACAGACGCAGCGGTTGCGCCACGCCGTTACGGTAACCGAGCACCGGCAGGTCCCAGGCTTCGCCGATAAACGTAAATGCCGGTTCCCAGAGACCTTGTTTTGATACTTTACCGCCAATGTTCACCTGCACATCCAGCTGCGCGTTGTGGCGGAACCACGGGTAGGTGTTACGGTGCCAGTCGTCCGGCGCTTCCATCTGATGCCCGTCTGCAAATGACTGACGGAACAGACCGTATTGATAGTTCAGGCCGTAACCAATGGCCGACTGCCCAACCGTTGCCATCGAATCGAGGAAACAGGCCGCCAGACGTCCCAGACCACCGTTGCCCAGCGCCGGGTCAATCTCTTCTTCCAGCAGGTCGGTCAGGTTAATGTCGTGTTCTTTCAGCACATCCCCAACCTCCTGATACCAGCCGAGGTTCAGCAGGTTGTTGCCGGTCAGACGACCGATCAGGAATTCCATCGAGATATAGTTGACGTGGCGCTGGCCTTTTACCGGTTTTGCCAGAGGTTGAGCATCCAGCTGCTCTGCGAGCGCACCGCTCACCGCCTGCCACCACTGGTGAGGCGTCATCTCGTTTGCAGCATGAAGGCCAAAACGCTGCCACTGACGCGTCAGGGCAGCCTGGAATTGAGCTTTGTTGAAGGTAGGCTGTGACATAGGGGATCGGCATCCTTTAGAAAGAAAACACAAGTTGGCGCTAGTGTGCCTGGCTCATTTCTCCTCTTCCTCCTCCCGCAGGGGATTAGGCAGGGAGGAGTAGCGGGGATGAGCATAAAAGTGTGATCGAGGCCACTCTGAGAGCATAGTCGGAGTGTGTCAGGAAGATAAAAAGATAACCGGGAAGCGTGTCAGGAAAATGAAATGCAGTTTCGGGTGAAATTAAAACGCGCTGAAATGATTACTTACGTAGAATAATATTTCTGCAACCGGGTCAGAACGAAGAAGATTATTAATTTCACTAAACTTTACCCCGCGTTTATTAAATTTGACGTCACTATACCTTTCTGAAACCAGTTTCAGCGCAGCCGCAGCACAGCCATACAAGCCAGCATTGACGCGGCATCACAGCCCTTTCCAGAAAGTTCCATCATCTCTCTGAATGTTTTGTGACAGAGTGCAAATTCAGAGCCACCAAAACCAGACATAACTTGCAATAGTTCTCTTTCTGGCCGACCTTATATCTATTAATTACGAAGCGCAAAAAAATAAATTCTCTCGTTCCCCACAGTGAAGTGAAACCTATGTTGATTCCGTCTAAATTAAGTCGCCCGGTTCGTCTTGACCATACAGTGGTCCGCGAGCGTCTGTTGGCTAAACTTTCCGGCGCGCATAATTTCCGACTGGCGCTGGTTACGAGCCCTGCAGGTTATGGAAAAACAACGCTCATTTCGCAATGGGCCGCAGGTAAAAGCGATCTTGGCTGGTACTCCCTTGATGAGGGCGATAACCAGCAAGAACGTTTTGCCAGCTATCTGATTGCCGCCATTCAGCAGGCCACCAACGGGCACTGCGTGGCCAGCGAAGTGATGGTGCAAAAGCGCCAGTACGCCAGCCTGTCCTCCCTTTTCTCTCAGCTGTTTATTGAACTGGCTGAGTGGCACCGCCCGCTTTACGTGGTCATTGATGATTATCATCTGATCACTAACCCGGTGATCCATGAGTCCATGCGCTTCTTCCTGCGCCATCAGCCGGAAAACCTGACCCTGGTGGTGCTGTCGCGTAACCTGCCGCAGTTGGGCATTGCCAACCTGCGCGTGCGCGATCAGCTGCTGGAAGTGGGTAGCCAACAGCTGGCCTTTACCCATCAGGAAGCCAAACAGTTCTTCGACTGCCGCCTGAACTCACCGATTGAGGCCGCTGAAAGCAGCCGCCTGTGCGACGATGTCGCCGGTTGGGCGACAGCGCTGCAGCTGATTGCCCTCTCCGCCCGGCAAAACAACAGCCCGGCGCATCAGTCCGCGCGTCGCCTGGCGGGGATCAACGCCAGCCATCTTTCCGATTACCTGGTGGATGAGGTGCTGAACAGCGTCGATCCTTCGACCCGCCATTTCCTGCTGAAGAGCTCCCTGCTGCGTTCCATGAACGACGCGCTGATTGTGCGCGTGACCGGCTGCGAAAACGGTCAGCTGCAGCTTGAAGAGATTGAACGCCAGGGGTTGTTCCTGACGCGGATGGACGATCCCGGTGAATGGTTCAGCTATCACCCGCTGTTTGGCAGTTTCCTGCGCCAGCGTTGCCAGTGGGAGCTGGCGACTGAATTGCCGGATATCCACCGGGCTGCCGCTGAGAGCTGGATGGCGCAAGGCTTCCCGAGCGAGGCTATCCATCATGCGCTCGCCGCCGGTGATGCCGGCATGCTGCGCGATATCCTCCTCAACCACGCGTGGGGGTTGTTTAACCACAGCGAACTGACACTGCTGGAAGAGTCGCTGAAAGCGTTGCCGTGGGAGAGCCTGCTGGAGAACCCGCGTCTGGTGCTGCTGCAGGCCTGGCTGATGCAGAGCCAGCACCGCTACAGCGAAGTGAATACCCTGCTGGCGCGTGCCGAGCAGGAGATGGAAAGCGATATGGATACCACCCTGCACGGCGAATTTAACGCCTTGCGGGCCCAGGTAGCAATCAACGATGGCGATCCGGAAGAAGCAGAGCGGCTGGCGATGGTCGCGCTGGATGAGTTGCCGCTGGCCAATTTCTACAGCCGCATTGTGGCGACGTCGGTACACGGCGAGGTACTGCACTGCAAGGGTGAGCTGACGCGCTCCCTGTCGCTGATGCAACAAACCGAACAGATGGCCCGCCGTCATGATGTCTGGCATTACGCGCTGTGGAGCCTGATCCAGCAAAGCGAAATTTTATTTGCTCAGGGGTTCCTGCAGGCGGCCTGGGAGAATCAGGAAAAGGCGTTCCAGCTGATTCGCGAACAGCATCTTGAACAGCTGCCAATGCACGAGTTCCTGTTGCGTATTCGCGCCCAGCTTCTGTGGGCGTGGTCACGCCTGGATGAAGCAGAGAGCTGTGCCCGTCAGGGCGTAGAGGTGCTTTCCGGCTTCCAGCCGCAGCAGCAATTGCAGTGCCTGGCCCTGCTGGTGCAATGCTCGCTGGCGCGCGGGGATCTGGATAATGCCCGCAACCACCTGAACCGTCTGGAGAACCTGCTCGGCAATGGTCAGTATCACAGCGACTGGGTTTCGAACGCCGATAAGGTGCGGGTGATTTACTGGCAGATGACGGGTGATAAGAAATCCGCCGCCAACTGGCTGCGCCAGACGCCAAAACCTGAATTTGCAAATAACCACTTCCTGCAAAGTCAGTGGCGAAACATTGCCCGCGCGCAGATCCTGCTCGGTGAGTTTGAACCGGCTGAGATTGTGCTGGAAGAGCTGAACGAGAACGCCCGCAGCCTGCGTCTGATGAGCGATCTCAATCGTAACCTGCTGCTGCTTAACCAGCTCTACTGGCAGGCCGGGCGTAAAAATGATGCCCAGCGCGTACTGCTGGAGGCGTTGCAGCTGGCGAACCGTACCGGGTTTATCAGTCACTTTGTGATTGAGGGCGAAGTGATGGCTCAACAGCTGCGTCAGCTTATTCAGCTCAACACGCTGCCGGAGCTGGATCAGCACCGTGCCCAGCGCATCCTGCGCGAGATTAACCAGCACCATCGCCACAAGTTCGCCCACTTCGACGAGAACTTCGTTGAACGCCTGCTGAACCATCCGGAAGTGCCTGAACTTATTCGCACCAGCCCGCTGACGCAGCGCGAATGGCAGGTACTGGGGCTTATCTATTCAGGCTACAGCAATGAGCAGATTGCCGGTGAGCTGGCGGTGGCGGCAACCACCATCAAAACGCATATCCGCAATCTGTATCAGAAGCTGGGCGTGGCGCACCGTCAGGATGCGGTGCAGCATGCGCAGCAGTTGTTGAAGATGATGGGGTATGGGGTGTAGGTTTGTGCGGGCTGATGCCCTCACCCCGGCCCTCTCCCACAGGGCTGAGGAATCCCCAGAAAATTAGATATGGATAAATGGTTGTTTATTGTTCAAAAATGGAGCTAAAAACAACCGATAACTCGACAGAAGATGCACATTTATGAGCGTTTTCTGTCTGTCTACGAGCTGAGTGAATCTAACTGCTCGCAAAATATTCATTCTAATCCTCTGAAACCACTAATAAAAAATTAGTGGGGATTCCTCAGCCCACAGGGAGAGGGAGAAAGGCTTCTCAACATAACTCTAACTGCACATTATTATCTTTAATCACCTGCATCACGCCCGCCGGTGGCATCACATCGGTATAAACCGCATTTACCATGCTGATGCTGCCCATGTTGACCATCGCGTTACGGCCAAATTTGGAGTGGTCCACCACCAGCATCACGTGACGTGAGTTTTCAATGATCGCGCGCTTGGTGCGCACCTCGTGATAATCAAACTCCAGCAGTGAGCCATCGCTGTCGATGCCGCTGATCCCCAGAATGCCGAAGTCGAGACGGAACTGAGAGATAAAATCGAGCGTCGCTTCGCCAATGATGCCGCCGTCGCGGCTGCGCAGTTCGCCCCCGGCGAGGATGATGCGGAAATCATCTTTCTGCATCAGGGTATTGGCCACGTTCAGGTTGTTGGTCACGATGCGCAGGTTTTCGTGATCCAGCAGCGCATGGGCGACCGCTTCAGGCGTGGTGCCGATATCAATAAACAGCGTCGCCCCGTTGGGGATTTGGCTCGCCACTTTACGGGCAATGCGCTCTTTCTCTGCCGTCTGCGTGGCTTTGCGGTCATGCCACGAGGTGTTAACCGAACTGGACGGCAGCGCCGCACCGCCGTGATGGCGCAAAATACGGTTTTGATCGGCAAGATCGTTCAGGTCGCGGCGGATGGTTTGTGGGCTGACGGCAAACTGTTCCACCAGCTCTTCGGTGCTGACGTATCCCTGTTTTTTTACCAGTTCGATAATGGCGTCATGACGTTGTGTTTGTTTCATGAAATATCCCTGGGAATTATGTTCGTTTTCGCGCATGGAGCGTGTCGGCAAACGCCATTGCCAGCCCGACGGCAAGCCCGGTGACGTGTGCACCATTAGCGATAGACATACCAAACAGATCAAACCATCCGGCAATTAGCCATATTAACGCAAAGGTTATCAATCCGCGCTGCAGATAGATGCCACTTTCGGGGTCGCGCTCGCCTCTGAGCCAGACATAGCCCATCAGGGCATATACCACGCCGGATAAACCACCGAACCACGGGCCGCTGAATTTATGCTGCACATAGCCGCTCAGCAGGGCGCTGATAAGGGTGATAACAATCAGCTTGCCGCTGCCCAGACGCTTCTCTACCGCGCCACCGAGATACCACCACCACAGCAGGTTAAAGAGAATATGCATCACCGAGAAGTGCATCAGCGCGTGGGTGAAATAGCGCCAGACGTCGAAATCGAGAGACGGGCCGTACGGCCACGCAAGCGCGATCATCACGCTCTGGTCGCTCACCACGTTCATAATGATGAAGACGATAATGCAGGCCGCCATCAGTAGCAGCGTAAACGGACCTGCGCGCTCGCGAATGGTGGCAAGGAAGGGGAAGCGCCGATAGTGCAGTCCGCTCCCCGTCTGCCCCGACTGCCAGCTCGCGGCGAGATAGCGAGGGTCGCCGGGATTCTCAAGAAAGCGGGCCAGTTCCGCATTCACGCGATCGGCCTGGCTTTCATCCGCCAGCCAGACATCGGTTTTCGTGTGCTGCTGAACGGTCAGGATGATGCCCTGGGTTGCCATATAGTCGACAAACGCCTGGGCGACGCGCGGATTGGTAAAAGAGGTGATCATCAACATGGGCGGCGGTCGCTTATTTCCACACAAAAGGGGACAGTATAGCGGGATCAGCGCTCAAAAGCGTATTCCACTTCTGCCGGGAAATGACGATGCCAGGCATCGAAACCGCCGTCGACGCTGTAGACCGCATCATAGCCCTGCTGAATAAGGTACTGCGCCGCACCTTTGCTGCTGTTGCCGTGATAGCACATCACCATCACCGGCGTATCGAAGTCGTTATCGCGCATAAACGCGCCCAGCGTATCGTTGGTGAGGTGGAACGCACCCGGGGTGTGGCCCATCGCAAAACTCTGCGGATCGCGGATATCCACCAGCACCGCCGTTCCCTGGTGCATCTTCTGGTGGGCTTCTTCTACGTTAATACATTCAAACTGATCCATGGTGTTCTCTTTCTGTTGTTCAGGTTGGGTGCGCTCTGATGCCCTCACCCCAGCCTTCTCCCACGGGGAGAGGGAGAAAAGTTAGTCGCACTATTTTACCCCGTAGTGTACGTCCTGGCGGCGGGTAAACGCCATTATGTTATCCATATCACTCTAAATTGTTTTTTTGATGTTACCAAAAGCGCGTTCCTTTGCTATTATGAGCGATATCGAACATTTCTGAGCTTTAACGAAAGTGCGTGAGGGTGTTATGGAAACCAAAGATCTGATTGTGATAGGCGGTGGCATCAACGGTGCCGGTATTGCGGCAGACGCCGCAGGACGCGGATTATCCGTACTGATGCTGGAAGCTAACGACCTCGCCTGCGCGACGTCGTCCGCCAGCTCCAAACTGATTCACGGTGGCCTGCGCTACCTGGAACACTATGAATTCCGTCTGGTCAGTGAAGCGCTGGCCGAACGTGAAGTGCTGCTGAAGATGGCACCGCACCTGGCCATCCCGATGCGCTTCCGCCTGCCCCATCGCCCGCATCTGCGTCCGGCGTGGATGATTCGAATCGGTCTGTTTATGTACGATCATCTGGGTAAACGCACCAGCCTGCCGGGTTCAAACGGTTTGCGTTTTGGCTCAGAATCGGTCCTTAAGCCTGAAATCGTGCGCGGTTTCGAATATTCCGACTGCTGGGTGGACGATGCGCGTCTGGTGCTGGCTAACGCACAGATGGTTGAGAAGAAAGGCGGCGAAGTGAAAACCCGCACCCGCGCCACCGCTGCGCGCCGTGAAAACGGCCTGTGGATCGTCGAAGCGGAAGACGTGGATACCGGCGAGAAGTTCAGCTGGAAAGCGCGCGGTCTGGTGAACGCCACCGGCCCATGGGTGAAACAGTTCTTCGACGAGGGGATGCATCTGCCATCTCCGTACGGTATCCGCCTGATCAAAGGCAGCCACATTGTGGTACCACGCGTGCACACCCAGAAGCAGGCCTACATTCTGCAGAACGAAGACAAGCGCATTGTGTTTGTGATCCCGTGGATGGACGAATTCTCCATCATCGGCACCACCGACGTGGAGTACAAAGGCGATCCGAAAAACGTCGAGATCGACGAGAGCGAAGTGAACTACCTGCTGAAGGTGTATAACGCGCACTTCAAGAAACAGCTGTCCCGTGATGACGTGGTCTGGACTTACTCCGGCGTGCGTCCGCTGTGCGATGACGAATCTGACTCACCGCAGGCGATTACCCGTGACTATACGCTCGATATTCACGACGTGGACGGTCAGGCACCGCTGCTCTCCGTGTTTGGTGGCAAGCTCACCACCTACCGTAAGCTGGCCGAGCACGCGCTGGAAAAACTGGCGCCGTACTACAAAGGCATTGGCCCGGCATGGACCAAAGGCGCGGTACTGCCTGGCGGTGATATCGGCGACAACCGCGATGATTACGCCGCGAAGCTGCGTCGTCGCTATCCATTCATCACAGAAGGCATGGCGCGCCACTATGCCCGTACCTACGGCAGCAACACGGAATTGATCCTGGGTGACGCGAAAGAGATTGCCGACCTGGGCGAACATTTTGGCCACGAGCTGTACGAAGCCGAACTGCGCTATCTGGTGGAACATGAGTGGGTTCGCCGTCTGGATGATGCCATCTGGCGTCGTACCAAAGAGGGTATGTGGCTGAATGCCGAACAGCAGTCGCGTGTTGCGCAGTGGTTGCTGCAGCATGCGGGGAAGCGTGAGCTGTCGTTGGCGTCGTGATGTAAAAAAGCCGGGTGGCGGCTCCGCCTTACCCGGCCTACTCGATCCCGTAGGCCCGGTAAGCGCAGCGCCACCGGGCTTTGTTTTTACAACCGCACCGGATCAATATGCCAGATATTCTCGGCATACTCCTTAATGGTCCTGTCGGACGAGAAATACCCCATATTGGCGATGTTATGCATCGCGACGCAGGTCCACTTCTCCTGCTGACGATAAAGCTCGTCCACCCTGTCCTGACAATCCACGTAGCTGCGGTAATCCGCCAGCACCTGATAGTGATCGCCAAAGTTAATCAGCGAATCCACCAGGTCCCGATAGCGCCCTGGCTCGTCTGGGCTAAACACCCCGGTGGCGATTTGCGTCAGCACCTGACGTAGCTCCTCATCCTCTTCGTAATACTCACGCGGCGAGTAGCCTTTCTTGCGCAACGCCTCCACCTCTTCCGTGGTATTCCCGAAGATAAAGATATTTTCCGCCCCCACGTGCTCCAGCATTTCGACATTGGCCCCGTCCAGCGTGCCGATGGTCAGCGCGCCGTTAAGGGCAAACTTCATGTTACTGGTGCCGGACGCTTCCGTCCCGGCGGTGGAGATCTGCTCAGAGAGATCGGCCGCCGGAATAATCAGCTGCGCCAGGCTGACGCTGTAGTTAGGAACAAAGACCACCTTCAGCTTGTCGCCGATATCCGGATCGTTGTTGACCACCTTCGCCACATCATTGATGAGGTGAATGATGTGCTTCGCCATGTAGTAAGCGGACGCCGCCTTACCGGCAAAGATCTTTACACGCGGCACCCACTCCGCCGTCGGATCGGCCTTGATGCGGTTATAGTGGGTGATCACATGCAGCACGTTCATCAGCTGGCGCTTGTACTCATGAATACGCTTGATCTGTACGTCGAACAGCGCTTTCGGGTTCGCCACCACGTTCAGATGTAACGCCAGCCAGACTGACAGACGTTTCTTGTTCAGCAGCTTGGCTTCTCGTACGGCTTTGTTCACCGCCGGAAAATCAATGTGCTGTTCAAGCTCGCTCAGCTGGCTGAGATCGGTTCGCCAGGTGCGGCCAATGTGCTCATCCAGCACCTCAGAAAGCGGCTGGTTTGCCAGCGCCAGCCAGCGACGCGGCGTGACGCCATTGGTCACGTTGCAGAAACGCGTCGGGAAGATCTTCGCAAAGTCCGCAAACAGCGACTGCACCATCAGGTTCGAGTGCAGCTCTGAAACCCCGTTCACCTTGTGGCTGATCACCACCGCCAGCCAGGCCATGCGTACGCGACGACCGTTCGATTCATCAATGATAGAAGCGCGGCTCAGCAGGCCGGTATCGTTCGGATACTGCTCCTGCAGCGTCTTGAGGAAGTAGTCATTAATTTCAAAGATGATCTGCAGATGGCGCGGCAAAATTTTGCCGAGCATATCCACCGGCCAGGTTTCCAGCGCTTCGCTCATCAACGTGTGGTTAGTGTAAGAGAAGACCTGACAGGTCACCTCAAACGCATCGTCCCAGCTGAACTTATGCTCGTCGATAAGCAAACGCATCAGCTCCGGGATCGACAGCACCGGATGGGTATCGTTGAGGTGAATGGCGGTTTTTTCCGCCAGATTGGCGTAGGTCTTGTGCAGCTGATAGTGACGGCTGAGGATATCCTGAATCGTCGCGGAGACGAGGAAATACTCCTGACGCAGGCGCAGCTCGCGCCCGGAATAGGTCGAGTCGTCCGGGTAGAGCACGCGGGAGACGTTCTCGGAGTGGTTTTTATCTTCCACCGCCGCGAAGTAGTCGCCCTGGTTAAATTTACCCAGGTTAATCTCGCTACTGGCCTGCGCATTCCACAGACGCAGCGTATTGGTCGCATCGGTATCGTAGCCCGGGACAATCTGGTCATAGGCGACGGCAAGGATCTCTTCGGTTTCCACCCAGCGGGACTTTTTCCCTTCCTGCTGAATACGTCCGCCAAACCGCACCTTATAGCGCGTATTGTGACGTTTAAACTCCCACGGGTTACCGTATTCCAGCCAGTAGTCCGGGGACTCTTTCTGACGTCCGTCCACGATGTTCTGCTTGAACATCCCGTAGTCGTAGCGAATGCCGTAGCCACGCCCCGGCAGGGCCAGCGTCGCCAGCGAGTCGAGGAAGCAGGCGGCAAGTCGCCCCAGGCCACCGTTACCGAGCCCCGGGTCGTTCTCTTCGTCAATCAGCTCTTCCAGGTCCAGCCCCATCTCTTCCAGCGCGGTTTTAACGTCATCGTAAATACCGAGCGATAACAGCGCGTTAGAGAGGGTGCGGCCAATCAAAAATTCCATCGACAGGTAGTAAACCTGACGCGTTTCCTGCGATAGCTGGGCGCGGTTGGAGCGCAGCCAGCGTTCAACCATGCGGTCACGCACCGCAAACAGGGTGGCGTTGAGCCACTCGTGTTTGTTGGCGATGACCGGATCTTTCCCGATGGTAAACATCAGCTTATAGGCGATAGAGTGCTTCAACGCCTCAACGCTGAGCGTGGGGGAAGAGTAGCTAAAAGGAGCGTTCATATCAGTAACTTCGCCTCGTTACATCAAGCGTTGATAGAGATCGCGGTATGACTGCGCCGCAACGTGCCAGCTAAAGTCCATGGACATCGCCTGACGTTGAACGTAACGCCACAGCGACGGACGGGACCACAAGACGAAAGCACGCCGAATCGCCCGAAGCAGCGACCAGGCATTACTGTCCTCAAAGACAAACCCGCTGGCGATACCGTCCGCCAGGTTTTCCAGTGAGCTGTCAGATACCGTATCCGCCAGCCCGCCCGTGCGTCGCACCAGCGGCAGGGTGCCGTACTTCAGGCCGTAGAGCTGCGTCAGGCCGCAAGGTTCGAAACGGCTCGGCACCAGAATGACGTCCGCGCCGCCCATGATCCGGTGCGAGAACGCTTCGTGATAGCCAATCTGCACGCCCACCTGCCCCGGGTGTTCCGCCGCTGCCGCCAGGAAGCCTTCCTGCAATACCGGGTCGCCCGCGCCGAGCAGCGCCAGCTGTCCGCCCTGCTCCAGCAGACCCGGCAGGGCCTCCAGCACCAGGTCCAGCCCTTTCTGGCTGGTCAGACGGCTCACCACCGCAAACAGCGGCACTTTGTCGTTGACCTTCAGCCCCATCGCAATTTGTAACTGGCGTTTGTTTTCCGCTTTGTCTTCCACGGAATCACGGCCATAGCGGGCCGCGAGCAGCAGGTCGGTCTCCGGGTTCCAGATCTGTTCATCGACGCCGTTAAGGATCCCCGACAAACGCCCTTCACGATGGCGCTGACGGAGCAACCCTTCGAGGCCGTAGCCGAACTCCGGCTGCGTAATTTCACGGGCGTAGGTCGGGCTCACGGCCGTGATGTGGTCGGCATAGTAAAGCCCGGCCTTCAGGAACGAGATCTGCCCGTTAAACTCCAGCCCGTGCATGTTATAGAACGACCATGGCAGATCGATGTCATTCATGTGATGGGCGTAGTACATGCCCTGATACGCCAGGTTATGCACCGTAAAGACCGATTTCGCCGGATGGCCGCGCGCCGCCAGATATGCCGGAGCGAGCCCCGCGTGCCAGTCGTGTGCGTGCACAATGTCCGGGCGCCAGAACGGATCCAGCCCTACCGCCATTTCAGCCCCAACCCAGCCGAGCAGCGCAAAACGCAGCACGTTGTCGGTATAGGCAAACAGGTTCGTATCGTGATACGGGCTACCTGGTCGGTCATATAAGTGCGGCGCGTCAATCAGGTAGATGCCCACGCCATTGTAATGTCCATACAACAGGGTAATGCGTCCGGCGAAGGTGTCACGGCGCGTCACCACCTTTGCATCGGGAATGCCGCGCCGGATATCCGGGAAGGCAGGCAGCAGGACTCGGGTATCTACTCCGCCAGCGATTTGCGCCGCGGGTAATGCACCAAGAACATCCGCCAGGCCGCCCGTTTTTAACAACGGGAACATCTCAGAACATACGTGTAAAACCTGCATCATCGCTCCTGTTTGATCTGCAGCTTCCGCAACATTTCCCGTGTGACTAACACGATCCCCTCTTCAGAACGGTAGAAGCGACGTGCATCTTCTTCCGCGTTTTCACCAATCACCATTCCTTCAGGAATGACGCAGGCACGGTCGATCACGCAGCGACGCAGACGACACGAACGCCCGACCCAGACATCCGGCAGCAGCACCGCCGAATCGATATTACAGAATGAGTTTATACGCACGCGCGGGAACAGCACCGACTGCACCACCACCGAGCCGGAGATAATGCACCCGCCGGAGACCAGCGAGTTCAGCGTCATGCCGTGGCTGCCGGAGCGGTCCTGAACGAATTTCGCTGGCGGCAGGGATTCCATATGGGTACGGATCGGCCAGTTCTGGTCGTACATATCCAGCTCAGGCGTGACGGAGGCCAGATCGAGGTTGGCTTTCCAGTACGCTTCCAGGGTTCCCACATCGCGCCAGTAAGGTTCCGCATTCGGATCTGACTGCACGCAGGACAGCGGGAAAGGATGTGCATAGGCCATGCCAGCTTTGGTAATTTTCGGAATGATGTCTTTACCGAAGTCGTGGCTGGAGTGTTCGTCTTTGTCGTCTTCTTCCAGCAGCTCATAAAGGTAATCTGCATCAAAGACATAGATCCCCATGCTGGCGAGCGATTTGGTGTCATCTCCCGGCATGGTTGGTGGGTTGGCCGGTTTTTCAACGAAGTCGATAATTTTATCGTCCGCGTCCACGTGCATCACGCCAAACGCCGTCGCCTCGGCAACGGGCACCGGCAGACACGCCACGGTGCAGCGCGCCCCTTTCTCGACGTGGTCGATGAGCATGTGGGAGTAGTCTTGCTTGTAGATGTGGTCCCCGGCGAGGATCACAATGTACTCCGCGTTGTAGCGGCGAATGATATCGAGGTTCTGGGTCACCGCATCAGCGGTGCCGCGGTACCAGTTTTCACCGTGAACACGCTGCTGGGCAGGCAGGAGATCGACAAACTCATTCATCTCTTCGCTGAAGAATGACCAGCCGCGCTGAATATGCTGCACCAGGGTGTGCGACTGATACTGCGTAATGACGCCAATGCGGCGAATACCTGAGTTCAGGCAGTTGGACAGTGCAAAATCGATAATTCGGAACTTACCACCAAAGTGAACAGCCGGCTTGGCGCGCTTGATGGTCAAATCTTTAAGACGGGTTCCGCGCCCGCCAGCGAGGATCAGGGCAACCGTTTTTAAGGGGAGCTGGCGTGCCAACATTAAGGGATCGTTCTTCTCTAATCTAACCATGACTAACTCCTTTTTTATCATCTTGGAATACGCACACTCCGTGCGCAGGCCCGTGCCAGACAGCCATTACTACCGGATTATCCGCTCCGGCAAAGGGGGGAACGGCGCGCCATTCCCCGTCAGGTAAAACAATCTCAGCGACGTCATCCGTCGCGTTCAGCGTAACCAGCCAGCGATCCGAAAGCAGGATCTGCAGGCGCGGTACGCCGTGTTGCCACTCTTGCGCGCTTAACGGTTGCGCGTCTTTATTCAGCCAGCGAACGTTGCCGTCGCCCTCCTCCCACCAGCGGTTGACGGTGAGCGCGGGGATCTGCTGACGAAGGTGGATCAGCGCCGCGGTAAAGTGGATCAGGCCGCTGTTCGCTTCTCCCCAGTCGAGCCAGGTTAAGGTGTTGTCCTGGCAATAGGCGTTGTTGTTACCGTGCTGGCTGTGGCCATGTTCATCCCCTGCCAGCAGCATCGGCGTGCCCTGCGACAACAAAAGCGTCGTCAGCAGCGCATGCACGCTGGCGCGTCGCCGCTCAATAACATCCAGACTTCCGCCTAACCCTTCTATACCATGATTAAAGCTATGGTTATTGTTAGTGCCATCGCGATTCTCCTCGCCATTTGCCTCATTGTGTTTCTGATTGAAACAAACGCAGTCCCGGAGCGTAAAACCGTCATGCGCGGTCACCAGGTTGACGGTGGCAGACGGTCGTTTGCCATCACGTTTAAACAGATCGCTGGAAGCGGCAAAGCGTCCGGCGAACTCCCCCAGCGACAGGCTTCTCTCCAGCCAGAAGCGGCGTACGGCATCGCGATAGTGGTCGTTCCATTCGGCAAACAGCGGCGGGAAGTTCCCCACCTGGTAGCCGCCTTCACCAATGTCCCACGGCTCGGCAATCAGCTTCACCCGCGAGAGCACCGGGCAGTTTTTGATCGCCTCAAACAGCGGCGCCTGCTGGCTGAACCCCGGCGTGCGGCCCATCACCGGCGCCAGGTCAAAACGAAAACCGTCGACGTGGAACGTTTCCACCCAATATTTCAGGCATTCATACGCAAAATGCGTCACCGCCGGATGGCTGAGGTTGAGCGTGTTACCGCAACCGGTCCAGTTGTGGTAATCACCATCCTCTCTGATCCAATAATAGCTACGGTTATCAATTCCGCGCATGGAGAGCGTCGGACCGTCAAGATCGCTTTCCGCGCTGTGGTTCAGCACCACGTCCAGAATCACTTCGATACCGGCCGCATGAAGCGCTTTCACCGCATCACGAAACTCGTCCCGCGCCTTGTCCGGGTGGGCGGCGTAGCGGGGGTCGAGCGCAAACATCGCCAGCGGGTTGTAGCCCCAGTAGTTGCTCAGGCCCAGTCGCTGCAGGCGAGGCTCGCTGGCGAAATGGGCGATGGGCAACAACTCCAGCGCGGTGATCCCGAGATGTTTCAGATAGGCGATCATGGTCGGATGGCCGAGCGCCTTATAGGTGCCGCGCATCTCTTTGGGAATAGACGGATGGAGATAGGTCAGCCCTTTAACATGGGCCTCGTAAATCACGGTGTTGCCCCACGGCGTGCCCGGCGGGGCATCGTCTTCCCAGTCGTAGCGATCGCCCACCACCACACTTTTTGGGGCCACGTGGGCGCTGTCGCGGTGGTCGGGTTCCCCGTAGCCGACGTGGAACAGCGGGTCGTCTTTAAACTCGCCTTCCACGCGGTGGGCACACGGGTCAATCAGCAGCTTTGCCGGGTTAAACCAGTGCCCCTGAGCAGGCGCCCAGGGACCGTGAACGCGAAAACCGTAATGCATCCCTGGCCGCCCACCGGCCAGGTAACCGTGCCAGGTATCCCCGGTGCGCGCCGGTAAATCGTAACGATGTTCGTTACCTTCCCCATCAAACACACAGAGTTCGACCCGCTCCGCGTGAGCAGAAAAGAGGGTGAAATTCACACCCTTTCCGTCAAAGCTCGCCCCGAGCGGTTCGGGTTTACCTGCCGTAAGCTGCGTCATTCGCCCTCCCGCACCAGCCAGATGGTACCGAGCGGTGGCAGCGTCAGGCTCAGGGAGTTGGGGCGCCCGTGGCTTTCGATGGCATCGCTCTGGACCAGTCCGCCGTTACCGGCGTTACTGCCGTGGTAATGCATGGAATCGGTGTTGAGGATTTCGCGCCATTTACCGGCCTGATTAATGCCAAAGCGGTAATGATGACGTGGAACCGGCGTAAAGTTGCTGGCAACGATAATCTCGTTGCCCGCTTTATCCCGGCGCACAAAGACAAATACCGAGCGCTCATGGTCGTCCACCACCAGCCACTCAAAACCGTACGGATCGAAGTCAAGCTCGTGCAGTGCTTTATGGTGGCGGTAGGTCAGGTTCAGATCGCGGACCAGCCGCTGCACGCCGTGGTGCCAGTTGTCAGCGCCCTCCAGCAGATGCCAGTCGAGGCTGGTATCGTGGTTCCACTCGCGCCCCTGGGCGAACTCGTTGCCCATAAACAGCAGTTTTTTGCCCGGGAAGGCGAACATCCAGCCGTAGTAGGCGCGCAGGTTGGCAAACTTCTGCCACGCGTCGCCCGGCATGCGGTCGAGAATGGATTTTTTACCGTGCACCACTTCATCGTGCGACAGCGGCAGCATGAAGTTTTCGGTGTAGTTGTAGAGCAGCCCGAAGGTAAGCTTATCGTGATGATACTGACGATAAACCGGGTCGAGCTTCATGTAATCGAGCGTGTCGTGCATCCAGCCCAGGTTCCACTTGTACCAGAAGCCCAGGCCACCCATTGACGGCGGACGGGAAACGCCCGGGAAGTCGGTGGACTCTTCCGCCATCGTCACCGCGCCCTCGACCTGCTCGCCAATAATGCGGTTGGTGTTGCGCAGAAACTCAATCGCTTCCAGGTTCTCGCGACCGCCATACTCGTTCGGGATCCACTCGCCCTCTTTGCGGCTATAGTCGCGATAGATCATCGACGCCACCGCATCCACGCGCAGGGCATCAATGCCGAAACGCTCGATCCAGTAAAGCGCGTTCCCGACCAGGTAGTTCGCGACTTCACGACGACCGTAGTTGTAGATCAGCGTATTCCAGTCCTGGTGATAGCCTTCGCGCGGGTCGCTGTGCTCGTACAGTTTTGTGCCGTCGAACTCGGCCAGCGCAAAATCATCCGACGGGAAGTGGCCCGGCACCCAGTCAAGAATGACGTTCAGCCCGGCGGCGTGTGCGGCATCAACGAAATAGCGGAAGTCGTCGCGCGTGCCAAAGCGGCGCGTCGGTGCGTATAACCCGGTGGGCTGATAGCCCCAGCTTCCGTCGAACGGGTGCTCGTTAACCGGCAGCAGCTCCAGATGGGTAAAGCCCATCCATTTGGCGTACGGTACCAGCTGGTCAGCCAGCTCACGATAGCTCAGCCAGAAATTGTCATCGGTGTGGCGACGCCAGGAGCCGAGATGCACCTCATAAACGGAGATTGGCGCGTCGAAGCGGTTAGCCTGCTTGCGCTCTTCCGTCTGGACCACCTTCTCCGGCAGGCCGCAAATAAGCGAGGCAGTATTCGGGCGCAGCTCCGCTTCAAAGGCGTACGGGTCAGCTTTAATGCGCAGCTTGCCGTTGGCATCGATCATCTCAAATTTATAGAGCTGACCGTTATGCGCGCCGGGGATGAACAGCTCCCAGATGCCAGTTTCCCGACGCAGACGCATGGGGTGACGACGACCGTCCCAGTAGTTGAACTGCCCGACGACGGAGACGCGCTGGGCGTTTGGCGCCCACACGGCAAACCGCGTGCCGGTAATACCATCCATGGTATCCGCATGGGCACCCAGCGTTTCATAAGGCCGCAGATGGGTGCCTTCGGACAGCAGCCAGGCATCCATCTCTTTTAAGAGCGGGCCAAAGCTATAGGGATCGTCAATCAGGTTTTGCTGACCGTGCCAGATGACGGCAAGCTGATAACGAAAGGGGTTTTTACGACGGGGCATGACGCCCGAGAAGAAGCCACGTGAGTCGAGGCATTCCAGATTACCCACCTTGCGGCCGGTTTTGGGTTCGATGACCCACACTTCTGTGGCATCCGGTAACAGCGCGCGAACTTCCAGCCCGGCCTCTGTACGGTGCATCCCTAGCACAGAAAAGGGGTCGGCAAAATGACCCGCAATAAGCGCATTAATCACGTCTCTCGAAATACGATCGGACATGGTATTCATCCTGTTTTTTTATGTCGCCCTTTTTATTCGCTCCGGGACGACTTTTAATGTGACCTAAACGGTGCAGCTCATCCTCTCTGCTCCGTCCTACCCTCAGGTGAGAAATAAATCTTCCTTAAAGCATAGCCAACGACGAGGTTCCTCCTGATAAAAAATAAGACATCTGCGTTTTACTCCATGTAGTACGCAAAAAAAGGGGGGTGAAAATCACCCCCGGTAGTTAACAAATTATTACGCCAGCTGGCGCAGCATGCGGCGCAGCGGCTCTGCGGCACCCCACAGCAGCTGGTCACCCACGGTGAACGCGGAGAGGTACTCTGGCCCCATGTTCAGCTTACGCAGACGGCCAACCGGCGTGGTCAGCGTGCCGGTAACGGCCGCAGGCGTCAGTTCGCGCATGGTGATATCGCGATCGTTTGGCACCACTTTCGCCCACGGGTTGTGTGCGGCGAGCAGCTCTTCCACGGTCGGAATAGACACATCTTTTTTCAGTTTAATGGTGAAGGCCTGGCTGTGGCAGCGCAGCGCGCCGATACGCACGCACAGACCGTCAACCGGAATGGTGTTCGCGGTATTGAGGATTTTGTTGGTCTCCGCCTGACCCTTCCACTCTTCACGGGTCTGGCCGTTATCCAGCTGTTTGTCGATCCACGGGATCAGGCCACCGGCCAGCGGTACGCCAAAGTTATCGACCGGCAGTTCGCCGCTGCGGGTCAGCTCGGTGACTTTACGCTCGATATCGAGGATCGCGGACGCCGGATTTGCCAGCTCGGTCGCAACGCTCTGGTGCAGCTGGCCCATCTGGGTCAGCAGTTCACGCATGTGACGCGCACCGCCGCCGGATGCGGCCTGGTAGGTCGCCACGGAGACCCACTCCACCAGGTCCTGCGCGAACAGGCCACCGAGGGACATCAGCATCAGGCTGACGGTGCAGTTACCGCCGACAAAGGTTTTCACGCCGTTGTTCAGGCCGTCGGTGATCACGCCCTGGTTCACCGGGTCGAGGATGATGATGGCATCGTCTTTCATACGCAGCGAAGAGGCCGCGTCAATCCAGTAGCCCTGCCAGCCGCTTTCACGCAGCTTTGGATAGATTTCGTTGGTATAATCGCCGCCCTGGCAGGTCACAATAATGTCGAGTGCCTTCAGCGCTTCCAGATCGTAAGCATCCTGCAACGTCCCTGTGGTACCACCAAAGGACGGTGCAGCCTGGCCGAGCTGGGAAGTGGAGAAGAAGACCGGGCGGATAGCGTCGAAATCGCGCTCTTCAACCATGCGTTGCATGAGTACAGAGCCGACCATACCGCGCCAGCCGATAAAACCAACGTTTTTCATAGCATTTGTTTCCTGCAGAGGGTGTGTGCTGTTTGTGCAAGCCAGTATTGAACTGGGATATGCTTCACATTACAAAATGCTGCCAAAGTCGCAAGCGAAATTAATCGATGATTGCCCGGCAATCAGAAAAAGAGCTAATCATCCTAATAACCATAGAGAAATTCAGGGCTAATTTACATGAGTGAAATCATTTCTGCGGCGGTTTTATTGATCCTGATAATGGATCCACTGGGAAACCTGCCGATTTTCATGTCGGTGCTGAAGCACACCGAACCCAAGCGCCGCCGGGCGATCATGATCCGCGAGCTGCTCATCGCCCTGCTGGTGATGTTTATCTTCCTGTTTGCTGGCGAAAAAATTCTCGCTTTCCTGAATCTGCGTGCCGAAACGGTCTCCATTTCCGGCGGAATTATTCTGTTCCTGATTGCCATTAAGATGATTTTCCCGAGCGCGGAAGGCAGCAGCAGCGGCCTGCCTGCGGGTGAAGAGCCGTTTATCGTACCGCTGGCGATCCCGCTGGTCGCCGGGCCGACCATTCTGGCCACATTGATGCTACTGTCGCATCAGTATCCCAACCAGATGAGCCATCTGGTGATTGCTTTGCTGATTGCCTGGGGCGGAACGTTCATCATTCTGCTGCAATCGTCGCTGTTCCTGCGCCTGCTGGGCGAGAAAGGGGTCAATGCGCTGGAACGCTTGATGGGGCTGATTCTGGTGATGATGGCGACGCAGATGTTCCTGGACGGGATACGTGCGTGGATGAAGGGATAGCAAGGTAAATGCAAAACGGCAATCCTTGATTGCCGTTTTTAGTGTTTGCTCCCTCTCCCCGTGGGAGAGGGCCGGGGTGAGGGCAACAGGCCGCACTCCTCAAAAATAATATTTCGTTTTGCGAGCCGCCTTCCAGAGCCTCTCTTGCCACCCCGCCCCCCCACGCAGTATCTTCTTGCCGCGCCTGCAAAATCAGGCGTCGGGATTAGCCTCCTGAACTTCCTCATCAGCGACACGAGTGTTATCGTGTCGCGCGCTTAGCTACACTCCAATGGTGGGCCAGGCGGGGGCGTCGCAAGACGCGCCGGTAGCTGATGAGGCCGGTAAGGCTAACCCTGTCTGGTTCCACCACCCGTGAGATTAGCCTCTCCAGTGGTGGATATACATTACGCATCAGAGGCGGTCTTATGACTACTACCCTTAGCTTTTCTCACTCCTTATTCACCACACCGTTCGATCACACCACCGACTTCACCGAGCAGGCAGACAACTGCGCGCGGTTTGTCGACGTGCTGGTTGAATGTGACGATCCAACCCAGAAGATGGCGCTGTGTGGACGACTTTCCGCCTGCCTCACCCTGCTTCAGCCCACGCTGCTTGAACCTGTGCCAGAATATTTAAAAGCCAGCCTGACGGTGGATGACCTGCCGTTGGACGTGCCGGTCTTCAAGCCGGAAGTTGATCAGTTAGGGCGATATTGCCAGCTGTTAACGCAAATGCTGTTAGCGCATTCGCTGTCAGAAAGCGATGAGAGAGTGGCGGGAGATCTGCTGCAGGAGTTGGTGCGATTTTACAGCGATACGCTAAAAGCGCCGCGCTGGCTGCGCACAACGGAAGGCACAGTGCTGCTGTAAAAAAGCCGGGTGGCGCTTGCGCTTACCCGGCCTACGGGAACTGAGTTTTTTGTAGGTCGGGTAAGGCGAAGCCGCCACCCGACAAAATAAGATCTCTGCGGCCTGATGCCCTCACCCCAACCCTCTCCCACAGGGAGAGGGAGAAAACCGGGGTTAGCTCAGCAGCGTAAACGCAATCATCCCGACAATCGCACCCGTAGTGCCGAGGATAGTTTCCATCAGCGTCCAGGTTTTCAGGGTTTGCGCTTCGGTCGCACCGGTAAATTTACCGAACAGCCAGAAGCCCGCATCGTTCACGTGCGACACCACAATCGAACCACCCGCGATACAGATAGACAGCGCCGCCATCTGCGCACCGGAATAGTTCAGCTGTTCAATCACCGGCATCACCAGGCCAACAGCCGTTAAACAGGCAACGGTCGCGGAGCCCTGAATGATACGCACCGCCGCCGCCAGCACAAAGCAGGTGACCGCGATGGGCAGTCCCATTCCGGTCAGCGCTTCACCCAGCGCCGGACCGACGCCTGAATCCACCAGCACCTGCTTGAACACGCCACCCGCACCGATCACCAGCAGGATAATGCCCGCTGGCTGCAGCGCAGCACCGCAGATTTCCATCACGCGGTCTTTCGGCATCCCCTGACGCATCGCCAGGCCATAAATCGCCACCAGACACGCCACCAGAATTGCCGTGAACGGGTGACCGATAAATTCGAACCATTCGTACGCGGTAGAGCCCACCGGTACAAAGCGCGCGGCAATGGTTTTCAAACCCACCAGCACCAGCGGCAGCAGGATCAGAGACAGGCTGAAGCCGAAGGACGGCATTTTACCTTCGCCCAGGTGCGGCTCGGTAATATCATCAGGAATATGCAGTTCAACGTAGCGGCTGATGAAGTTGCCCCACAGCGGACCGGCGATAATCATTCCCGGGATTGCCGCGCACAGGCCAATCAGGATCATCCAGCCAAAGTCGGCGTGCATCTGGGAAGCCAGCAGCATCGGCGCAGGCCCCGGCAGCAGAAACGCCGCCGCCGCGGCCACGCCCGCAAACAGCGGAATAACCAGCTTCACAAGGTTAGTACCGGTATGGCGCGCCATGGAGAACGCCACGCTAATCAGCAGCACCACGGCCACTTCAAAGAACAACGGCAGCGCGCAGATCAGACCGGCCAGGCCAATTGCATAGTGTGCACGACTGTGACCAAACGATTTCAGCATCTTGACGGCAATCTGGTCGACCGCGCCCGTCTCATGCAGGATCTTGCCAAACATCGCGCCCAGCGCGACCACAATAGCCAGGAAGCCCAGTGTGCCCCCCATCCCTTTTTCCATCGTCGCAGCGATCTTGTCGAGCGGCATACCGGAAAAGAGACCTGCACCAATAGAAACCACCATCAAAGCAACAAAAGCATGCATACGCGCTTTCATCACTAAAAACAGCAGCAGCAATACCGAACCCACTGCTGTCAAAACTAGCGTTAATGTACTCAAAACTTACTGCCTTTTATTAATGACCTCGATGGTGCTGGCAACAACACCCTCCAGTGACTGATCGATATCAACCACTAAGACGTCTTTTTCATCTTCACCCGGCTCCTGCAGCGCTTCGAACTGTGTGACCAGCATCTGGGTTTTGAAGAAGTGGCCTTTGCGCGCCTTGAGACGGCTTTCGATGACGTCGAAATCGCCTTTCAGGTAGATGAAAGAGAGGTTCGGGTTGCCGTCACGCAGCAGATCGCGGTAGGTTTTTTTCAGCGCAGAGCAGACGATCAGGGAAACTTTATTGGTGCGCTGCATGGCAAACGCGGCATCGTTCAGCGCCTGTAACCACGGTTTACGGTCGTCGTCGTTCAGCGGCTCGCCGGAGGCCATCTTCATGATGTTGCTGCGCGGATGGAGGAAGTCGCCATCAAGAAACGCCGCATTAAGTTTATGCGCCACTTCGCTTGCCACGGCAGATTTACCGCTACCGGAAACGCCCATCAGGACGTAAACGTGGTGATCATGATTAGTCGTGCTCAAAGGGTGTCCCTCAGTCAATTGTTACGGGTAACAGTTATCGGTAACATTGTCCTGCCGGGGCAAAAGAGAAGCAATATCCAAACGTGCGCGATGTGAATAAGTGTGAGCTACTTCAAATTTGTCGGATTAAATAGATCCACCCGGTGACAAGGTGAAACCTAAATCTAACATTTTTGGCGTAACCGCTTCACCGCGAATGCGCGCCAGCAGGCGTTCTGCGCCAATGCGACCCATGCGTTCACGCGGTGTCAGGACGCTCGCCAGACGCGGCTCCATCACCTGGCCGATGTCATGGCCGTGGAAACCGGCTATCGCCATATCATCGGGGATCTTCAGCCCCAGACGCTGGCATTCGAACGCTGCACCGACCGCAAGGTCATCGTTGGTACAGAAAATACCGTCCAGTTGTGGATACTCGCGCCGTGCCTGCCGCATCAGCTCAATACCCGACGTATAGGAAGAGGACTGCTCCACCATCACGCTGTACGGGGTTAAATTTGCGTCAAGCATCGCCTGCTCGTATCCCTTCTGTTTGATGATAGTACGTTCATCAAGACGCGCACCCAGGTAGGCGATATGACGATGACCACGCGCGATGATCGCCGCCGTCATCTGCCGCGCCGCTTCGAAGTTGTCAAAACCCACGGCAATATCAAGGCACGGCGACTGGCTGTCCATCAGTTCCACCACCGGGATCCCGGCCACTTCGATCATCTTCAGCGTACGGGGGGTGTGAGTACGTTCAGTTAAAATCAGGCCATCGATGTTCCAGGAAAGCATCGATTCAAGACGTTCTTCTTCCAGTTCCGGTTTGTAGCCGTAGTGTGCCAGCATGGTCTGGTAACCAAACGCATCCGTGACGCTTTCAATACCGCGCAACACTTCGGCAAAGACCTGGTTGGTTAAAGAAGGCAGGAGGACGCCCACCGCACGACTGGTGGCATTGGAGAGAATATCGGGTGCGCGGTTAGGGATATAACCCAGTTCATCGAGAGCAGCGGCAATCTTGCCACGCAACGCTACGGAAACCTGTTCCGGGTTACGTAAAAAACGGCTGACCGTCATTTTGGTCACACCAACACGATCGGCGACATCCTGAAGTACGGGGCGTTTCTTTTTCATCGTCCTGAGAAATCTTGAAGAGAGAGATTTGCTCAGTTTATCACGGACAAAGCCCATCCTTCCCCTGTCAAAGGGAAGGATGGGCATTTATTTATGATTTATTACACCGGTGGCAGATCAAACAGCAGAATTTCACTTTCGCTGTCGGCATGCACGGAGAGCGCTTGCTCATCCCAGATGGCCAGACCATCTGCCGTTGTCGCTTTGGTGCCGTTGATGGACACTTCACCTTTCACCACCTGGATCCAGACGCGGCGGTTCGCGGCGATCTGGTGTACAGACTGTTCGTCTTTCGCCAGCGCCCAGCGGTACAGTTCCATATCCTGATGCACTTTCAGCGAACCTTCACGCGCATCCGGGGAGAGCACCAGCTGTTTGCCCTGTTTGGCGTCGAAGCGGCGCTGCTCGTAGCGCGGCGTGATGCCGGTTTCTTCTGGAATGATCCAGATTTGATACAGGTGCAGTTTTTCCGTTTTGCTCGGGTTGTACTCCGAGTGACGAACACCGGTACCCGCACTCATGATCTGGAACTCGCCCGCCGGAACCTGCTCTTTGTTGCCCATGCTGTCCTGGTGCTCAACCGCCCCTTCCAGCACATAGGTCAGGATTTCCATGTCTTTATGCGGGTGGGTACCGAAGCCCTGGCCTGCATCAATCACGTCATCGTTAATCACGCGCAGTGCAGAGAAGCCCATGAAGTTCGGGTCGTAGTAGTCGGCAAACGAGAATGAATGCCATGAGTCCAGCCAGCCATGATTCGCGTGACCACGTTCGTTTGCTTTGCGTAAGTAGATCATTGTTTTCACCCTCAGTTCGTTTCGATGAAGTAAGTGTGGACGCAAACCGCCTGGGATCATAGAGGGTGAAAATTGACTCCTCTGTTCAAAAATTATGAACAAGTGCAGAGGAGCCATTTTTGCTTATTTCGCAAGGGTTACCGTGGCAGGAGAAGCCTGTTCGAAGGCCCGTTCGAGGATTTCGAGGTTGGTCAGAACGTCAGATTCCTTGACGTAATTCGCCACGCCGCGGGTCAGGGTTGCATGCAGCGCGTCGTAGACGCGACCATAGTCGCCGGTTTCAGGCGTCAGCTCTTCTCTGACCGTCACACCTTCTGCGTTCACATACTCCAGTACGCCAACCGAATCATCCGCCGCAAAGCCCGGTTCACCCGGCATGATATTGGCCTTCAGGCTGGTCTCCTGCTGATCGATACCGTACTTGATAAACGAACCTTTCGTGCCGTGAACGATAAATTTCGGGTAGTCGATTTTCACCAGATGGCTGGTTTTAACGATGGCTTTCAGGTCGCCGTAGAACAGCTGCGCTTCAAAAGTATCGTCCGGGTTGGCTTTATTACGCAGGCTGCGAATGTCATACGCCACGTGGTCCGGGCGGCCAAACAGGGAGATGATTTGGTCCATGGTATGGACGCCAAGACCGTAGAAGGAACCGTCCTGCGGCAGGCCGGGTTTGGTCTCCGCCACCGGGCGGTAATAGTCAAAATGGCTTTCCATTTCGACGATGTCGCCAAGCTTGCCGCTCTCAATCGCCTTTTTCGCCGTCAGGAAGCAGCTGTCGAAGCGACGGTTCTGATACGGCGTGACGGTCAGCCCTTTGCTTTTCGCCAGTGCGAAGAGGGTTTTCGCTTCAGCGATGGTCGGGGTGAAGGGTTTTTCTACCAGCACGTTTTTACCCGCCTCGAGCGCGCGTTTCGCATAGTCGAAATGGCTGTCGGCATGGGTACAGACGATGACCAGTTTAACCTGCGGGTCGCCCAGTACTTCATTGAGATCGCTGGTGAAATGAATATGGGAATACTGCGGGGACTGCTCTTCCGGCTTCGCGCTACGGCGGTAGATATGCGCCACATGCCAGCTGTCTTTACGGTTGAGAACATACGGAAGGTGATAGCGGGTCGTACTTTTACCAAATCCAATAAATGCGCAATGTAAGGTCATAGCTCAGTCCTTTTGGAAGGTTACTGGGTTTTACCATAGCGCATGTTTTGCCCTCACCCCAGCACTCTCCCACGGGGAGAGGGTGAAAACGGGCAAAAAAAAGCCAGCTAAAGGCTGGCTAAAGTAATACTGGAAGCAATGTGAGCAATGTCGTGCTTTCAGGTTCCCGTAGTGGTCTTCCTGAATGCAGAGCAATAATAATCATTCTCATTCGCACTTGTCCAATACTTTTTGCAAAAAATAGCGGTTGACTCAAATTTCAAAGTCACTGATGTTGGAAAGGATGTTTAACTGACTGAGGAATAAGGAATGAGTGAGATAGTGATACGCCATGCGGAACCGGGAGATGCCGAAGCCTTACGCCAGAACTACATGCATCCAGGGGTGTATCACGACACGCTACAGCTACCTCATCCTTCCCTTGAGTACTGGCAAGAACGTCTTATTGTAAAACCCGGGCAAAGACGGCTGGTCGCCTGCATTGATGAGCAAATCGTTGGCGATCTGATGCTTCAGGTGGAAACCAGCCCGCGACGCAGCCATGTGGCCACGTTCGGTATCAGCGTTGCGGCGCACGCTCAAGGGCGCGGCGTCGGGAGCGTGCTCATGCGCGAGATGATCAACCTGTGCGATAACTGGCTGCGCATCGAACGTATCGAGTTAACGGTTTTTGCCGATAACCCTTCCGCACTGGCGCTGTACCGGAAGTTTGGCTTTGAAATCGAAGGCACCGGCAGAAAATTCGCCCTGCGCAACGGCGAGTATGTGGATGCGTATTATATGGCGCGAATGAAGTAGTTTGTTGCCCTCGCCCTAACCCTCTCCCACCGGGAGAGGGAATTAGACAACAGATTAATACCCCGCCGTTAAATCATCCACCGACCGCGGGTCTGACGCGCCAAACAGCGCCCCGTCCGGCCCCACCATAATGCTCTGGGTGCTGCCCATCGCCTCTTTCACCGCTACCTTCTGTCCGCGCTGCTCCAGCAGTTTGAGGGTGTCCGGGCTAAAGCCCTTCTCGACGCGCAGTTCATCCGGCAGCCACTGGTGATGGAAGCGTGGGGCGTTGGTCGCCTCCGCCACGTTCATACCAAAGTCGATACTGTTCACCACCATCTGCAGCACGGTGGTGATAATCCGGCTGCCACCGGGGCTGCCGGTTACCAGCCAGGTTTTGCCGTCTTTCACCACAATGGTTGGTGACATCGACGACAGCGGACGTTTCTTCGGCCCCACCGCGTTGGCATCCCCACCGACCAGCCCGTAGACGTTCGGTACGCCCGGTTTGGCAGAGAAGTCATCCATCTCGTTGTTCAGCAGAATGCCGCTGTTCCCCGCCACAATACCGGTTCCAAAGGTGGTATTGAGCGTATAGGTAACCGCCACCGCGTTACCGTCTTTATCCACCACCGAGAAGTGGGTGGTCTGGTTACTTTCATACGGTGCCAGCTTGCCGGGGCGGATCTCGCTCGACGGCTTAGCCTTATTGATGTCGATCTGATCGGCAATGGATTTGGCATACGCTTTGTTGGTCAGCGCCTGCCACGGCACCTTCACAAAGTCCGGGTCGCCAAGGTATTCCGAGCGGTCGGCATAGGCGCGTTTTTCCGCCTCGGCCATCACCTGCATGGCATCGGCACTGCCGAAGCCAAACTTGTGCATATCGAAGTTTTCCAGAATATTGAGGATCTGCACGATGTGGATCCCGCCGGAGGACGGCGGCGGCATGGAGAAGACCTCATAGCCACGGTAGGTGCCGCTAATTGGCTCGCGCTCCACCGCCTTATACTCCGCCAGATCCGCTTTGGTGATGAGCCCGCCGTTCTTTTGCATCTCTTCGGCAATCTGGTCGGCAATCGCCCCTTTGTAGAAGGCGTCCGGGCCATGCTCCGCAATCAGCTCCAGGCTTTTGGCAAGGTTGTTCTGCACCAGCTTATCGCCCTTCTTCAGCGGCTCTCCGTCTTTCCAGAAGATCGCCTTACTGTTTTCATGGTTCGGAATGACTTCGCTGCCGTAGGTTTTAAGGTCATCGGCCAGGGCGTCGTTCACCACAAAGCCGTCGCGCGCCAGCTTAATGGCAGGCTGGACCACTTTGTTCAGCGGCATCGTGCCGTATTTTTCCAGCGCCAGCGAGAAGCCTGCGACGGTGCCCGGCGTGCCGGACGCAAGGTGCGAGGTCAGCGATTTTTTACTGTCCGGGTTGCCCTGATCGTCAAGGAACATATCGCGGGAGGCCTGAGCAGGCGCCATTTCGCGGAAGTCGATAGCCGTCGTCTTCCCGTCTTTGGTGCGCAGCATCATAAAGCCGCCGCCGCCCAGATTCCCCGCCTGCGGGTGTGTTACCGCCAGCGCATAGCCGACCGCCACCGCGGCATCCACCGCATTACCGCCCTGTTTGAGAATATCGACGCCCACTTTCGTTGCCAGCGCATCCACCGAGGCCACCATCCCGTGCGTGGCCCGCACGGGATGAAACACATCTTCCTCCACGCCATAAGAGACCGGAGGAGCCGCAGGCGGGTTAGCCGCCACGCTAAATGTACCGCCTGCCATCAGCGCAGCGATGGCGACCCAGCGCAAAAGGGTTGGTTTCATCATTATTGTTCTCCAGGTGAAGGGAGCCATATTCCCCGCTTAAGCCTGGTTCACAACTCCTAAAAAATCATCGTCATGGTGAATTCGGGGTAAACTTAAGAGAAACCTCAAAGAAGGAGAAGATCATGAAACGCTTCCTGATCCTTACGGCGTTGCTCCCGTTTGCCGCACTTGCACAGCCACTCAATACGATGAATAACCCTAACCAGCCGGGCTATGTCATTCCGAGCCAGCAGCGTATGCAGACGGAGATGATGAGTCAGCAGCAACAGCAAAAAGGGATGCTGAACCAGCAGTTGAACACGCAGACCCGAATGCAGCAGCAGAGCCTGCAAAATCAGATGAACACTAACACCCAGCGCGTGCAGCAGGGGCAGATGCGCGAGCAACCGCTGCCGAATAAAAACGGCGGGATGCTGGGAGGGATGAGTTCGTCAGGCAGCGGACAGCAGCATATGCTGCCGTCGCAGTCGAATGGCAGTATGCTTAATCCGCAGAACTAAAGTCCGGGCCGATCAGGTCAATCGCATCGGTACAGATGCTGTCCACACCCCAGCGCAGCAGCTCAGCCGCACGCTGGGGTTTGTTGACGGTATACACCAGAATATGCAGCCCTGCCGCTTTCAGCATCTTAACCCTCGCCTCATCCAGCAGCTTATGATTGAGATGGATCGACACGCACGCTAAGCGGGTGGTCAGCTCACGCCAGTCCTCGCGCCACTCGTCCAGCAGCAGCCCGCGCGGCAGTTCCGGCACCGCAGCCTGTGCCGCTTCAAGGGCATCAATTTCAAATGACGACAGCAGCGGTGGCGTCATGCCTTCCCACAGCTCGCGCGCGGCCAGCGCAATCACGTTGCCCGTGAGCGGCCCGGTACCAGTCGTCGGTTTGATTTCGATGTTAGCCATCATCCCGTGTTGACGACAACGGTCGGCCACTTCCGCCAGCAGCGGCAGCGGTTCGCCTTTGTACTCGCCGCTGAACCAGCTTCCGGCATCCACCTTCAGCAGATCGCGCCACGGCAGTTCCCCCGCCACGCCCCAGCCGTTGCTGGTGCGTTCGAGATTGTCATCATGCAGCAGGAAAATTTCGCCGTCTTTCGACAGCCTGGCGTCGAACTCAATCATCGTGTGGCCGTAGCGTGCGCCAACATCAATTGCCGCCAGGGTATTTTCCGGCGCCAGTTTACCGCCGCCACGGTGGGCGACGATGTGGGGATAAGGCCAGTTGCTCATACTCGTTGTCCTGTTTCACCGTCAAATAAGTGCAGGTGATTTTCCGGCAGGTGCAGCCACAGCGTGCTGCCTGCTTTCGGGCGTTCCTGATGCGGCAGACGCACCACCATTTTTTGCTCGCCCCAGCGTCCGTGCGCCAGGTTATCTGCACCCAACATCTCCAGCGTGTCCATCACCAGCGGCACGCCGCCGTCCGCCTGAGAGGTTAAACCAATATGCTCCGGGCGAATACCGAGCGTCATCTTACGCCCGGCGTAGCCACGATAGTACCAGTTGATGGGCAATGCCATCCCGCTTTCCAGCTCAAAGTGGGTGCCCGCGCTGCTGATCCGCCCTTCCAGCAGGTTCATTGCCGGGCTGCCGATAAAGCTCGCCACAAAACGGCTGGCCGGTTTTTCGTACACCTCCACCGGCGTGCCAATCTGCTCGGCAACGCCTTTGTTCATCACCATCACCCGCTGGGCAAGGGTCATGGCTTCGACCTGATCGTGCGTCACGTACAGGGAGGTGGTTTTAAGACGGCGATGCAGTTGCTGCAGCTCCAGACGCATCTGCACGCGCAGCTTGGCGTCGAGGTTAGAGAGCGGTTCATCGAACAGGAACACCGCCGGATCGCGCACGATGGCACGCCCCATCGCCACGCGCTGGCGCTGGCCGCCGGAGAGCTCGCGTGGACGGCGCTTAAGCAGGCCATCCAGCTCCAGAATGCGCGCCGCCTCTTTCACCCGCTCCTCGATATGCCCCTTGCCCATGCCGCGGATTTTCAGCCCCCAGGCCATGTTCTCTTCCACGCTCATGTGCGGATAGAGGGCGTAGTTCTGGAACACCATCGCGATGCCGCGGTCTTTGGGCTCCATCTCGGTCACGCGCTGGCGGTCAATCCAGATATCGCCGGAGGAGACGCGCTCAAGCCCGGCCACCATGCGCAGCAGCGTGGATTTGCCGCAACCGGACGGGCCGACCATCACGATGAACTCCCCGTCCGCCACGTCGAGGGTGAGCGGCTGAATCACCTGGGTTTTGCCATCCCAGCTTTTGGTCACTGCCTGAAGTTTTAAACCTGCCATCTTATTTCTCACTGTCCACTAAACCACGCACAAACGCACGCTGCATGGCTAAAACGATAACGACCGGGGGGATAAGGGTGAGCAGCATCGCCGCCATCACCTGGTTCCAGAGGGTGGTGCCTTCGCCGGTGGCGATCATGCCCTTGATGCCCGCCACGGCGGTGCCGAGGTTGACGTCCTGAATAATCAGCAGCGGCCACAGGTACTGGTTCCAGCCGTAGATAAAGGTGATCACAAACAGCGCCGCGAGGTTGGTTTTCGACAGCGGCAGCACGATGTCGCGGAAAAAGCGCATCGGTGAGGCACCGTCAATGCGCGCGGCTTCAATCAGCTCGTCCGGCAGCGTCATAAAGAACTGGCGGAACAGGAAGGTGGCGGTCGCAGATGCCATCAGCGGCAGGGTTAAGCCCGCGTAGCTGTCGAGCATCTTCAGGTTGGCGATCACCTCCACCGTCGGGAAGATACGCACCTCCACCGGCAGCATCAGGGTGATAAAAATCATCCAGAAGAAGAGGTTACGCAGCGGAAAGCGGAACCAGACGATGGCGAAGGCCGAGAGCATCGACACCGTGATTTTGCCCACCGTAATGCCGAACGCCATAATGAAGCTGTTGAGCATCATCAGCCAGAATGGCGCGCTGTTGGCCCCCACGCCCTGGGTCCAGATGGTTTTCATGTTCTCAAAAAGATGCGTGCCTGGGATCAGCGTCATCGGCGTGTCGAACACCGCTTTGGTGTCCAGCGTGGCGGCGACAAACGCCACGTACAGCGGAAAGAGGATGACGATAATCCCCAGAATCAGCATGGTATGGCTGAAAATCGTCAGCCCGCGACGGTTCTCAATCATTGGTAGCGCACCTTACTTTCGACATAGCGGAACTGCACCACCGTGAGGATGATGACAAGGAACATCAGCACGACGGACTGCGCGGCGGAGGCCGAGAGATCCAGCCCGGCAAACCCTTCGCGGTAGATTTTATAAATCAGCGTCGTCGTGGCCTGCACCGGGCCACCGGCGGTGGCCGCGTCGATGACCGGGAAGGTGTCGAAAAAGGCATACACCAGGTTCACCACCAGCAGGAAGAAACTCACCGGGGCAATCAGCGGCAGCGACAGCCTGAAGAAGCGGCGGATCGGGCCTGCGCCGTCAATGGCGGCGGCTTCCACCAGCGAACGCGGAATGGACTGTAGCGCGGCAAAGAAGAACAGGAAGTTGTAGCTGATCTGCTTCCACACCGAGGCGAACACCACCAGGAACATCGCCTGGCCGCTATTCTGGGCGTGGTTCCAGTCGTATCCGAATTCCGCCAGAAAATGGGTAATTAACCCGCGTCCGGGGTTAAACAGGAAGATCCACAGCACGGCGGCGACCGCTGGTGCCACGGCGTAGGGCAGCAGCATCAGGGTCTGATACAGACGGCTGCCACGCACCACATAATCCACCAGCGCGGCGAAGAACAGCGAGGCAACAAGGCCGCTCACGGTGACCAGCGCGCTGAATTTGATCGTCGTCCAGAAAGAATCCAGGTAGTAGCTGTCGTGGAACAGCGCGGTGAAGTTGTCCAGGCCAACAAACTGGCTGGAAAGCCCAAACGGATCAACGCTTTGCACCGAGTACCAGAGCGCTTCGCCCGCAGGCCAGATAAAGAAGATAACGGTGATGACCAGCTGAGGCGCGACCAGCAGATACGGCAGCCAGCGGGAACGAAACACCGGACGGGATGATGACATTGAGATTTGGTTCCTGAACAGTGCCGGGTGGCGGCTACGCCTTACCCGGCCTACATATGGCACGTCGTAGGCCCGGTAAGCGCAGCGCCACCGGGCATTTTTTTACGATTTGGTGGACTGCTCAAAGCGGCGCAGCAGCTGATTCCCGCGCTCTACCGCTGAATCCAGCGCCTGCTGTGGCGTTTTCTTGCCGGTCCAGACGCTTTCCAGCTCTTCATCGACAATGGTGCGGATCTGCGGCATGTTGCCCAGACGCAGGCCTTTGGTGAACGGCAACGGCGGCTTGTTCAGCATCTGACGCGTCGCGATATCCGCACCCGGATTCTTGCTGTAGAAGCCCTGCTCGCGGGTCAGGTCATAGGCAGCTTTGGTGATCGGCAGGTAGCCGGTTTTCTGGTGCCATTCGGCCGCGTTTTCAGGTTTCGCCAGGAAGTCGAGGAACTCGGCCACTCCTTTGTAGGTGCCGGCGTCTTTACCCTGCATCACCCACAGGCTTGCTCCGCCGATGATGGCGTTCTGCGGCGCGCCTTTCACGTCTGCGTCGTACGGCATCATGCCCACGCCATAGTTGAATTTGGCGTAGTGACGGATATCCGCCAGCGAGCCGGACGAGGCGGTGGTAATGGCGCAGTCACCGTTGTAGAACTTCTCGGTGGATTCGTCTTTACGTCCGAAGTAGCTGAAATCACCCTTCTTGTTCAACTCTTCCAGCAGCGCGATGTGCTTCACCTGCTCTGGCTTGTTGAACTCCAGTACCGCGTCGGTGCCATCGAAACCGTTATTTTTGGTGGCTACCGGCAAGCCGTGCCAGGCACTGAAGTTTTCAATCTGGATCCAGCCCTGCCAGCCGCTGGCGTAGCCGCACTTCATCCCCGCCGCTTTCAGCTTCGCGGTGTACTCCGCCAGATCCTGCCAGGTTTTTGGCGGCTGCTCCGGGTCTAAACCGGCTTTCTTAAAGGCGTCTTTGTTGTAGTACAGCACCGGCGTCGAGCTGTTAAACGGCTGAGACAGCAGATGGCCGGTTTTAGAATCGGTGTAGTAACCCGCTACGGTCGGCACAAACTGGGATTCGTCGAAGTTGATCCCCGCCTCTTTGAACACTTCGTAGACCGGTTTGATGGCTTTGGAGGCCATCATGGTCGCGGTGCCTACTTCGTACACCTGCAAAATGGCAGGCGCATTACCGGTACGGAAGGCGGCAATGCCCGCGCTCAGGCTCTGCTCGTAGTTACCTTTGTACACCGGCACAATTTTGTAATCCGGATGGGTGTCGTTGAAACGCTGCGCCAGGGAGTCAACCTCTTTACCCAACTCCCCTTCCATGGAATGCCAGAACGGAATGGTCGTCACAGCCATTGCGTTCGTCGCAAAAACCAGACCCAGTGCCAGACCCAAAGCTGTGTGTCGTAACGATGTCATTGTCATCTCTCTTATTGTGCCGGATGCGCGATATCACGCGTTTTATGCTCGCGAGGTAACATGACATGCTCGAATGACAGAAAAATAACTGTTTGTTTACAGATAAGTGACAACAAAAGGTCAGCGGGATGATGGTTGTGTGAAGGGGTATATGTGAAAAAGCCGGGTGGCGGCTTCGCCTTACCCGGCCTACTCGATCCCGTAGGCCCGGTAAGCGTAAGCGCCACCGGGCAATACAGACGGCTCAGCCGCCTAAATACGCACTCCGCACCGCTTCATTCGCCAGCAGCGCATCGCCGGTATCCTCAAGCACCACGTGGCCGTTCTCCAGCACGTAACCGCGATCGGCGAGCTTCAGCGCCTGGTTGGCGTTCTGCTCGACGAGGAAGATGGTCATCCCTTCTTTACGCAGCTGTTCAATGGTGTCGAAGATCTGCTGAATGATAATTGGCGCAAGACCCAGCGACGGTTCATCCAGCAGCAGCAGGCGCGGCTGGCTCATCAGGGCGCGGCCGATCGCCAGCATTTGCTGCTCACCGCCGGACATGGTCCCCGCACGCTGAATACGACGCTCCCACAGGCGCGGGAAGAGTTCGTACACCCACTTGATACGGGACTGATACTGGTCGCGATCAGCGAAGAAGCCGCCCATCGCCAGGTTCTCTTCCACCGTCATGCGCGAGAAGACGCGACGCCCTTCAGGGACTATCGCCACCGCTTCACGCATGATTCTGGCGGTCTGCCAGTCGGTGATGTCTTTGCCATCAAACACAATCCGACCGCTGGTGGCGCGCGGGTCGCCGCACAGGGTACCAAGCAGCGTGGTTTTGCCCGCGCCGTTAGCCCCAATCAGGGTGACGATTTCGCCCTGATTGATATGCAGGCTGACGTCGTGCAGCGCCTGGATCTTGCCGTAGTGGGCACTTACCTTGTCAAACGTTAACATCGCTTTTTCCATCTTATGCCTCACCCAGGTATGCGCGGATCACGTCCGGGTTGTTGCGGATCTCATCCGGCGTGCCGTTTGCCAGCGGCGTCCCCTGGTTCACCACGTAGATACGGTCAGAGATACCCATTACCAGCTTCATATCGTGCTCAATCAGCAGGATAGTGGTGTCGTGATGATCGCGAAGCTCAGCAATCAGCTCGTCCAGCTCTTTGGTCTCTTTCGGGTTCAGACCCGCAGCGGGTTCATCGAGCATCAGGATTTCCGGCTGCGTTACCATGCAGCGCACAATCTCAAGGCGACGCTGGTCACCGTACGCAAGGTTACTTGCCTGGCGGTTGGCATGCGGCAGCAGACCGATACGGTCAAGCCATGTTGCCGCACGATCCAGCGCTTCGCTCTGCGCACGGCGGAAGGCTGGCGTCTTCAGCAGGCCGGAGAACAGACCGGTTTTCAGCTGCTGATGCTGTGCCACCAGCAGGTTCTCAATCACCGTCATCTCGCGGAACAGACGCACGTGCTGGAAAGTACGCACTACGCCCATGCGGGCAATCTGCTGGCCCGGCAGCCCTTCCAGATGCTGGTCGCGCAGCATAATGGTGCCGCCCGTCGGCTTGTAGAAACCGGTCAGGCAGTTAAAGACCGTGGTTTTTCCCGCACCGTTCGGGCCAATCAGGGAGACGATCTCTTTCTTGTGCAGATCCAGATTCACATTGTTGACCGCCAGCAGGCCGCCAAAACGCATCATAAGACCGTTAACGGATAATAATGGCTGACTCATGCCTGCTCTCCTTTTGATTGCCCGTTCTTCAGCTTCAGCTGCGGACGGGTCATCGGCAGCAGACCCTGCGGACGCCAGATCATCATCAGCACCATCAAACCACCCAGCATCAGCATGCTGTATTCGTTAAAGTCACGCATCAGCTCGCGTGAGACCACCAGCAGAATGGCGGCGAGGATAACGGCAAACTGCGAACCCATCCCGCCGAGCACCACAATCGCCAGCACAAAGGCGGATTCGGCAAAGGTGAACGATTCCGGGCTGACAAAGCCCTGACGCGCGGCAAACAGCGTGCCGGCAAAACCGGCAAACGCGGCGCTGATGGTGAACGCAGTCAGCTTAATGCGGGTCGGGTTGAGGCCCAGGGAGCGGCAGGCGATTTCATCTTCACGCAGCGCTTCCCATGCGCGGCCCAGCGGCATACGCAGCAGGCGGTTAATCACGAACAGCGTGATGACCACCAGCAGCAGCGCCACCAGATAGAGCCAAATCACGCGATCGGACGGATCGTATTTCACGCCGAAGAAGTTGCTGAAGGTATCCCAGCCGCCTTCACGGGCGGTACGGCTGAACTCCAGACCAAAGAAGGTTGGTTTCGGGATCTGGCTAATCCCGTTCGGGCCGCCGGTCACCTCGGTATTGTTGAGCAGCAGGATACGGACGATTTCGCCGAAGCCCAAGGTCACAATCGCCAGGTAGTCACCGCGCAGGCGCAGCACCGGGAAGCCAAGCAGGAAACCTGCCGCAGCAGAAACCAGCCCCGCCAGCGGCAGGCACGTCCAGAAGCCGAGACCGTAATAGTGATTCAGTAGCGCAAAGGTATACGCGCCAATGGCGTAGAAACCGCCGTAGCCCAGTACCAACAGGCCAGAGAGCCCCACTACCACGTTCAGGCCCAGACCCAGAATAACGTAGATCATGGTCAGGGTGGCGATATCTACCGTGCCGCGCGAGACCACGAACGGCCACGCCACCGCAGCCACCAGCAGCGCCACGAGGAACAGCTTCTGCTTAACGGTGGAGCCGTCGATAGCCGGCAGGACAAACTTCGGTCCTGAGACGCCTTTCAGTGTTTTCTGGAACAGCGGACGCAGCAGCTGGAACAGGAACACCACGGCGGTGCCGATAAAGACCCACTGCCAGCGAATGTCAGCGGCGGTGTCTACCACAAGCTTTGTGCCGTTCAGCTCTAACTGAACGCCCATAAAGACGCCCGCCAGCACGAAGAACATGGCGGCAGAGAGCAGCGCCATTGCAAAATGCATCGGTTTCATACTTTCTCTACCTCCGGACGACCCAGAATACCGGTAGGCATCACCAGCAGAACCAGAATCAGCAGGGCAAACGACACCACGTCTTTATACTCGGTACTCAGATACGCTGAGGAGAGCGCTTCTGCCACGCCCAGAATCAGGCCACCAATCATCGCGCCAGGAATACTGCCGATACCGCCCAGTACCGCCGCGGTAAAGGCTTTCATCCCGGCCATAAAGCCGATGTACGGGTTGATCACGCCGTAGAACTGGCCGAGCAGGACGCCTGCGACGGCCGCCATCGCGGCGCCAATCACGAAGGTCAGGGCAATCACGCGGTCGGTGTTAATACCGAGCAGGCTCGCCATCTTCAGGTCTTCCGCGCAGGCACGGCAGGCGCGTCCCATGCGGGAGTAGCGGATGAAGAGCGTCAGGGCGAGCATCGCAATAAAGGTCACCACCCAGATCACCAGCTGCATGGTGGTGATAGAGGCAGAGAAGTTTTCGCTGGCGCCGACAATCCACTGGCCGTTGAACAGGCTTGGCAGCGCCACATCGCGCGAGCCTTCGGTCAGGCTGACGTAGTTTTGCAGGAAGATAGACATCCCAATCGCGGAGATCAGGGCAATCAGGCGCTTGGAGCTGCGTACCGGCCGGTAGGCCACCCGCTCGATGCTCCAGCCGTAGGCGCTGGCAATCACAATCGCGCCGACAAACCCGGCGGCGACCAGCAGCCAGCTGCTGTCGATACCCATCATCATCAGGGCGGCGATAATCATAAAGGAGACGTAGCTACCGATCATGTACACCTCGCCGTGGGCGAAGTTGATCATGCCGATAATGCCGTACACCATCGTATAGCCGATGGCAATCAGCGCGTAGGTGCTTCCCAGCGTGACGCCGTTAAACATCTGCTGCAGGAAATAGAGAAACTGCTCGGACATATGCAAACCTTTTTATACCCGCCCGGCGGTCCGGGCGGCGGGATAATTATTTGGCGGCCGAAGACGAACCGTCGGCGTGCCACTTAAAGACACCAAATTCAAATCCCTTCAGATCGCCTTTCTCATCCCAGTTCAGCGGCCCAATCACGGTGTTCGCCCCGTGTGCTTTTAAATCTTTCACCAGATCCAGCGGTTCTTTGCTGCCAGTACGGTCCAGCGCGGTGGCCAGTGACTGCACGGCGGCGTAGGTGATCCAGACGTATGGACCACTTGGATCTTTCTTCTGCGCCTTGAGCGCATCCACGATAGCCTTATTCGCCGGATCCTGGTCATAGCGTTTTGGCATCGTCACCAGCATGCCTTCAGCGGCATCCCCGGCGATGTTAGACAGGGAGGCGTTACCCACGCCTTCTGGCCCCATGAACTGGGTTTTCAGACCGACCGAGCGCGCCTGGCGCAGCATCTGGCCCATTTCCGGGTAATAACCACCGTAGTAAACGAAGTCGATATTCTCTTTTTGCAGACGGGCGATCAGCGCAGAGAAATCTTTCTCACCCGCGGTAATCCCGTCGAAGAAGACGATATTTGCGCCGCCTTTTTTCAGCCCGTCCTGAACGGAACGCGCCAGGCCTTCGCCGTACTGCTGTTTGTCATGAATAATGGCAATGCGCTGCGGTTTAACCGTCTCGAGGATGTATTTCGCCGCGGTCGGCCCCTGGGAGGAGTCCAGACCGGCGGTACGCATAATGTGCTGGTAGCCGCGCTGGGTCAGCTCCGGGTTGGTGGCACCAGGGGTAATCATCAGAATACCTTCGTCTTCGTAGATATCAGACGCAGGCTGAGTGGACGATGAGCACAGATGGCCGATCACATACTGGATGCCATCGTTCACGATTTTGTTCGCCACCGCGACGGCCTGTTTTGGATCGCAGGCGTCGTCGTATTCCACGCCCACCAGCTTGTCGCCTTTGATGCCACCTTTGGCGTTGATGTCTTTAATTGCCTGACGTGCGCCGTTGAACTCCATGTCACCCCACTGGGCAACAGGCCCGGACATGGCACCGACCACCGCAACTTTAATCTCTTCCGCCATGGCTGCATGCGAGAGAGACAATGCAACCATGCCCGCGATTAACGTCTTCGCGTTCCTTTTCATCTCTGAATCCCCATTCGTGATGTCGTGTATATATTTTGTTTTATTATGGTTAAAAAGCATTCTGTACTTTTAATGCACAACGCTATTTTTACCAGTGCCTTTAATGGTTTAGCGCAGGTTTTTATCAAAAACCAGACTAAAATCTCTATTTTTCAGGCGATTAAGCAAAGATAATATTCTGAAATCAGGCAGAGATAAACAAATAAAAGTGCAGTTTGCAGCATAAAATAACGGCACAAAGCGCCGAATAAATCACTGCCATTCAGGTTAAAATTCTGCTTATTTTTCGATCCATGTGTTTTCAGACTGCACTTCGCCCTGGCAAAAAACTAATCCCCTGGCAAACGGGAATAAAAAGAGGAAGCCGCTGAGCGAATAAATTGAGTACACTGCCTCTACTCAATTTGATTTGGACAAGCAGCTAATGAAACTGACTATCGTTCGTCTGGTGACCTTTAGCGACCAGGATCATATCGACCTGGGCAAGATCTGGCCGGAATATTCCCCTTCGTCGCTCAACGTTGACGAGACCCACCGTATTTACGCCGCGCGCTTCAACGAGCGCCTGCTGGCGGCTGTTCGCGTGACGCTGAGCGGCGCGGAAGGAGCGCTGGACTCTCTGCGCGTGCGTGACGTCACCCGTCGTCGCGGCGTAGGGCAGTACCTGATTGAAGAAGTGATCCGTGAAAACCCGAGCATTACCTCCTGGTGGATGGCCGACGTAGGCGTGGAGGACCGTAGCGTGATGGCGGCGTTTATGCAGGCGTTAGGGTTTACGGCGCAGAAAAATGGGTGGGAGAAGCGCTAGATTTGTGCGGCCTGATGCCCTCACCCCAGCCCTCTCCCACGGGGAGAGGGGGCAAACATTAAAAAAGGCAACTTACGTTGCCTTTTTGCTTTTATTTGGCGTCAGTAGCAGTACCGTTGGCATGCCAGTCAAACACGCCGAACTCGAAGCCCTTCAGATCGCCCTTCTCATCCCAGGAGAGCGGCCCCATCACGGTATCAACAGAGTTCGCTTTCAGCCAGGTGGCAATCTCAGCCGGATCGGCTGACTGGTTCAGACCCGCCTGCAGAGACTGCAGTGCTGCGTAGGTTGTCCAGACGAACGCGCCGCTTGGATCCTGTTTCTTCGCCTTAATGGCATCTACAATCGGTTTGTTCGCAGGGACCTGGTCGTAGTTCTTCGGCTTGGTCACCAGCAGGCCTTCCGCAGACTCACCGGCAATGTTAGACAGGGAAACGTTCGCCACCCCTTCCGGCCCCATGAACTGGGTTTTCAGACCCGCTGCACGAGCCTGACGCAGGATCTGCCCCATTTCCGGGTGGTAGCCACCGTAGTAAACGAAGTCGATATTCTCTTTCTTCAGACGCGCCACCAGGGTAGAGAAGTCTTTCTCACCGGCGGTGATACCATCAAAGAAGACGACGTCAGCATTCGCTTTCTTCAGGTTGTCCTGCACGGAGCGCGCCAGACCTTCACCGTACTGCTGTTTGTCATGAACGATCGCGATACGCTTCGGCTTCACTTTTTCGACAATGTATTTGGCGGCCGTTGGGCCCTGATCGGAGTCCAGACCGGTGGTGCGCAGGATCAGCTTATAGCCGCGCGACGTCAGCTCCGGTGCCGTTGCCGCCGGGGTGATCATCAGGATGCCTTCGTCTTCGTAGATATCAGACGCAGGCTGGGTGGAAGAGGAGCACAGGTGACCGATAACGTATTTGATGCCGTCGTTCACCACTTTGTTCGCCACGGCAACCGCTTGTTTCGGGTCACAGGCATCATCATATTTTACGATCTGCAGTTTTTCGCCTTTGATACCGCCCTTCGCATTAATGTCGGCAACCGCCTGCTCTGCGCCCGTAAATTCCTGGTCGCCATACTGTGCTACCGGACCGGACATCGCGCCCACCACGGCCACTTTAATATCGGCCTGCGCCATGGTGCTGAATGCCAACGCGATACATCCTGCCAGTAACGCTTTACCCTTCATGTTCATCCTGAGATTCCCCATTATTATGGTTATTACGATTGTTGTGATGTTGTTGTGTAGCGCTTTATTTCAGTTATAGGTATACCAGTCGCGCTTTTTCAGCATACTCTGCTAAAACATACCCCATTTTTATGATTTTGGAATAGCAAATTTGAAATGAATATATGATAAGCCCGGCAGGAATTTCACCGGGCTTCTGGCTTTAACGAGTCAGCGACGCAGAAATAATGTCCAGCGCTTTACGGAACTGCACTTCAGGGATTGTGAGCGGATAGAGGAAACGGATGACGTTACCGTACACGCCGCAACTCAGAAGCAGAAGGCCTTCCTGCAGGGCTCGCTCCTGAACCTGACGGGTGAATTCCGGGGACGGCAGCCCGGATTGCGGATCGTTAAACTCCACCGCCACCATTGAGCCTTGTGCGCGGATATCCGCGATATACGGACAGTGTTCCTTCGCTTTGTTCAGTACTTCCACCAGATGATGACCCAGGTGCGCCGAGCGCGTACAAAGATCGTCTTCATCAATCACGTCCAGCACGGCATGTGCGGCGGCGATCGCCAGTGGGTTACCGGCATAGGTACCGCCCAGTCCGCCAGGCGCAGGCGCGTCCATCACCTCGGCGCGGCCCGACACCGCCGAGAGCGGCATGCCACCCGCCAGGCTTTTCGCCATGGTGATCAGATCCGGCTTCACGCAGTGGTGTTCCATCGAGAACAGTTTTCCGGTACGCGCAAAACCGCTTTGCACCTCATCGGCGATCAGCAAAATACCGTGGGTATCGCACAGGGCGCGCAAGGCCTGCATAAAATCCGCCGGTGCAATGTTGAAACCGCCCTCACCCTGAACCGGTTCAAGAATAATGGCTGCCACCTGGTCCGGGGCAATGTCCGCTTTGAAGATACGCTCCAGGCTTTTTAATGCCTCCGCCGTACTGACACCGTGCAGTTCATTGGGGTATTGGGCGTGATATACCGAGCCAGGAAACGGCCCGAAACCCAGCTTGTAAGGGGCAACTTTCCCCGTCAGCGCCATGGTCATCGAGGTGCGTCCATGAAAAGCACCGCCAAAGGCGATCAGGCCAGGGCGTCTGGTGTATGCGCGGGCAATTTTTACCGCGTTTTCGACGGCTTCTGCCCCCGTTGAGAAGAAGGCGGTTTTAGCCGGGCCGTCAATCGGCACACGCGCGTTGATTCGCTCGGCAAGCGACACATAGCCTTCGTACGGCACAATCTGGTACGCCGTGTGGGTGAAGGCATGAAGTTGTTTTTCAATGGCGGAAATGATTTTTGGATGGCGATGCCCGGTGTTCAGCACCGCTATTCCGGCGGCGAAGTCGATATACTCGTTGCCCTCGACGTCCCACACCGTGGCGTTTTCAGCTTTATCGGCATAGAAGTTACACATCACGCCGATGCCGCGCGGCGTCGCCTGTAAACGCCGGTCGTTCAGTTCGTTATTTTTCACCCTGTCCCCCTGAGAAAGTCGCCTGCTTAGCGCATCAGTAAGTGTTTGCCAGGGGGGAGAAATTCGCCAGAGTGGGCGCTAAAAAAACAAAACCCCCGGATTCGCATCCAGGGGCTCTCGTCATACTTCGCGGGAATTACGCTTCAATCGCGGCGCGAAGTTTTTTCATGGCGTTCTTTTCAAGCTGACGCACACGTTCAGCGGACACGCCGTAGCGGTCGGCCAGCTCCTGCAGCGTGGACTTGTTGTCTTCGTCCAGCCAGCGGGCACGGATAATATCCTGGCTACGCTCGTCAAGGCCTTCCATCGCATAGCTCAGCTTGTTCGCGGCCTGATCTTCCCAGTTGTCCTCTTCAATGCCGTCAGCAAAGTTAGAGGTCTTATCCTGCAGATACAGTACCGGCGCCATTGGCTGGCTGTCGGACGCATCGTCATCGGAAGACATGTCAAAAGTCATGTCCTGCGCGGCCATACGGGATTCCATCTCACGCACATCTTTGCTGGAAACACCCAGCTCGCGCGCCACCATTTCTACTTCATCCTGATTGAACCAGCCCAGACGCTGCTTGGTTTTACGCAGGTTGAAGAAGAGTTTGCGTTGCGCTTTTGTCGTGGCGACTTTCACGATACGCCAGTTGCGCAGCACGTATTCGTGAATCTCTGCTTTGATCCAGTGCACAGCGAAGGAGACCAGTCGTACACCCACTTCCGGGTTAAAGCGACGTACAGCCTTCATCAGGCCGATGTTACCTTCCTGAATCAAGTCCGCCTGCGGCAGGCCATAGCCCGCATAATTACGAGCAATGTGAACAACAAAGCGCAGGTGAGACAGGATCAGCTTTTTCGCTGCTTCCAGATCGCCCTGGTAATGCAGCTTTTCAGCAAGCTCCTTTTCTTCCTCGGCCGTTAACATCGGCCAGGTGTTCGCAGCCCGGATATACGATTCCAGGTTACCAACAGGGGCTAAAGCTAAAGTTTGCATTTCTTTGGTCATTCATTCCTCTCAATGTTTCTTCTGGTCCAGGTTGTCCCCATCAGGCAACAACCATGCCAAAGCGTTTGAGCAACGAGATTAGCATTCACTCTTTTATCAGACAGTGATTTTATCCACAAGTTCCAGGTGCAACGGTGAATAAATTACGCACAAAATGTGACATGGAGATGATAACAGGGGAAGAGACAACAGGGACGCTTTCCCTGCAGAGCGAACATCTCGGTGCAGGGAAAGATTATATCACGCTTTTCTTAGTCGGGAGTAAAGTGGCGTAAATGTTGAACCGTCGCCAGCCATGCTGCCACCCAGCCAATCATGGAGCAGACCAGCAGCAGAAGAAGGCACTCATCGAACCCTAAACCACTGATATCAAACTTAGTTCCGAAGACCTGCGCCACCTCGGTCACGGCGGAGGAGAGCCGCATCACCAAAATTTCTGACAATATCAGTGAAAGAAATGCGCCGGAAAAACCGAGCAATGCGCCGCCGTAAAGGAACGGACGCAGGATGAAGCCATCCGTCGCACCAATCAGCTTTTGCACGTTGATGGTATCGCGGCGGGCGAAAATGCTCAGGCGCACGCTGTTACCGATGACGAGGAACACCGCCGCCACCATCAGCACGCCAATCATCGCCGACACGCGCCCCACCAGCCCGGTCAGTGCGGCAAGTCGCGCAAACCAGCTGTCGTCCATGCGCACTTCATCAATGCCTTTAATGGTAGAGATGCGGTCGCGCAGCGTATTAAGTGAATCCGTTCCCTGGAAGTCGAGCTTCGGGATCACCACCGCCACGGCCGGCAGCGGGTTCTCTTCGAGCATATCCAGCGCGCCGCCAAAGCCTGACCAGTTACGGAACTCACCCAGCGCTTCTTCGCGGGAAAGGTAGTTCACCTTCTCCACGCCCTTCTCGGCCTGGATTTGCCCCACCACCTGCGCCGCGGCGTTATCGTCGAGCGCTTTGTCCAGATAGACCGTGATCTGCGGAGACGGATAGTACTGCGACGCCGCCTGATTCACGTTCTTATAGACCATATAGCAGACGCTTGGCAGCGTCAGCGAAATGGCGATAACCATCACCGTCAGGAACGTCGCCAGCGGTTTACTTTTCAGATCCTGCAACGCGCCGTGGAAGGCGTAGCGTACCTGTTCATTGAACACGTTGGTTTTGCGGGAGTTTGGCTTCGGCGCGGCTTTCGCCCGCTTCGGCGCATTACGGTTACCGTCACCACCACCCTGCGGCTTACGGAAACGGTCAAACCGGTTCCCGAACTGCCGAATCTGGTTCATTGCATCACGCTTGTTCACCGTGGCCTCCGTGCAAATGCCCGTCGCTCAGGGTCAGCATGCGGTACGAACGGCGGGAAATGAGCCCGATGTCGTGCGTCGCCATCAATACCGTCACCCCAACGCGGTTGAATTCCTCAAACAGACGCAAAATCCCTTCAGAAAGGGCGTCGTCCAGGTTACCGGTCGGTTCATCCGCCAGCAATACCGCAGGCTTGTTCACCACCGCACGGGCAATGCCCACACGCTGCTGTTCACCGCCGGAGAGCTGGATCGGGAAGTTCTTCGCTTTGTCCAGCAGCCCGACCTTATCCAGCGCCGCAGAGACGCGACGGCGGATATCATCATAGCTGGCACCGGCAATAATCAGCGGGATCGCCACGTTATCGAAAACGGTGCGATCCATCAGCAGGTGGTGATCCTGGAAAATCATCCCGATCTGGCGACGCAGGAACGGCACTTCGCGATTCTTAAGACGGCTAATTTCATGGCCGCTGAACCAGATTTTCCCGGCGCTTGGCCGTTCAATCCCACAGATAAGCTTGAGCAGGGTACTTTTCCCCGCGCCGGAATGGCCGGTCAGGAATGCCATCTCGCCTGGCTGCAGGTGGAAGGTCACCCCCTGCAGCGCTTGTCTCCCACCGAGATAGGCCTTGCTGACGTGTTCAAAGCGAATCATTGTTAGTCCTCTCGGGCAAATAATGCCTCAATAAAGTCGTCCGCCTTAAACGGACGCAAATCCTCAATACGCTCGCCCACACCGATGTAACGAATAGGAATGCCGAACTGATCGGCCACGGAGAAGATCACCCCGCCTTTCGCGGTGCCGTCCAGTTTGGTCAGCGTGATCCCGGTCAGTCCTACCGCTTCATGGAACAGCTTCGCCTGGCTGACGGCGTTCTGTCCGGTGCTGGCGTCGATGGTCAGCATAATTTCATGCGGTGCGTCTTCGTCCAGCTTCTTCATGACGCGGACGATTTTCTTCAATTCTTCCATCAGGTGCGATTTGTTCTGCAAACGCCCTGCGGTATCGGCAATCAGGACATCCACATTTCGCGACTTCGCCGCCTGGATGGCGTCAAAGATCACGGACGCGGAATCCGCACCGGTGTGCTGCGCAATCACCGGAATGTTGTTGCGCTGGCCCCACACCTGCAGCTGTTCAACCGCCGCCGCGCGGAAGGTATCACCCGCCGCCAGCATCACCGATTTACCCTGCTGCTCGAACTGACGTGCCAGTTTGCCGATGGTGGTGGTCTTCCCGACACCGTTAACGCCAACCATCAGAATAACAAATGGCGTTTTGCCTTCAATATTAAGCGGTTCGTCAACTTTTGCGAGAATTTCACCCATCTCGTCTTTCAGCAGGCCGTACAGCGCTTCGGCGTCGCGCAGCTGTTTGCGGCTGGCCCCTTCGGTCAGGTTGGCGATGATCTTACGGGTGGTTTCCACCCCAACGTCCGCAATTAGCAACTGCTCTTCCAGCTCTTCAAACAGATCGTCGTCGATCTTTTTGCCGCGGAACAGACTGATAAATCCGGAACCTAAATTTTCTTTGGTTTTTAACAGGCTGCGTTTCAGGCGGGCAAAGAAACCTTCTTTGGTCGGTTTTTCCTGCTCCTGAACGATCTCCTCTTCGGCCTGTTCTTCCACGGGCACGACGATAACCGCTTCTTCAGCCGCCTGAGCGGCCAGCGCCTGGGCTTCCAGCTCTTCGTCAGTCAGCGCCGGCTCATGTGCCGCTTCTTCTTCCACCGCGTCGACAATTTCCACGGTTTCCGCTTCGGCCTGCCACTCTTCAGGGGAAACGTCCTCCGCTTTTACCTCTTCCGGCAGCGGCAACTCTTCATGTTCGATAACGGCCTGCGGCGCTTCAGTAACCGCTTCAACAACAGGTTCTGGCTTTTCGCTCTCCTGAACCTGTTCGGTGACCTCAACCACCTCTTCAGCAAAGGCTTCAGTCTCTTCTTTGCTGTGCGCATGCTCTTCCGCTTCGACAACCGCGGCGGTTTCTACAGGCGTTTCAGGCTGAGACTGCTCTTCAACGGCTTGTTGTTCTTCGGTTTTCTGTTCTGTTTCTTGCTCTTTTTCACCGAAACCCAGCCAGGAAAAGAAGCCACGTTTTTTTTGTTTTGCCATCTGCGACTACACTCCTCGCGGCGCTATATACATGGAAGCTAAAAAAATGATGAAATAGTCTAACACTTTACTTAATTGACATCACCGCCCGCAATCGCAGGCCAATTGTTAACAGAGCTTTCCTGAGATGAAGAAACCCAACCGCGCCCCAGCCGGTCAAATTCGTATTATCGGTGGCCAGTGGCGAGGCCGGAAACTCCCGGTGCCGGACAGCCCCGGTTTACGCCCAACCACCGACCGCGTGCGTGAAACGCTGTTTAACTGGCTGGCCCCGTCAATGGTAGACGCCCACTGCCTCGACTGCTTTGCGGGCAGCGGCGCATTAGGGCTGGAAGCCCTCTCGCGCTACGCCGCCAGCGCCACGCTGCTGGAGATGGAGCGCGGCGTCGCGCAGACGCTGCAGCAAAATCTGGCGACGCTGAAAGCCACCAACGCCAAAGTGGTGAACACCAATACGCTCAGTTTCCTCGCGCAGCCAGGCACGCCGCACAACGTGGTGTTTGTCGATCCGCCGTTCCGTAAGGGGCTGCTGGAAGAGACGTTATCCCTGCTGGAAAGCAACGGTTGGCTGGCGGATGACGCGCTGATTTACGTTGAAAGCGAAGTAGAAAACGGGCTACCGCCAGTGCCGGTTCACTGGGATTTACACCGCGAAAAAGTGGCGGGTCAGGTCGCTTATCGTCTGTATCATCGTCAGGCACAAGGAGAATCCAATGCCAGTACTGATTAATCTGGGACGTTTGCTGATGCTGTGCGTCTGGGCGTTTTTACTGCTCAATCTGGTGCATCCGTTCCCGCGCCCGATGAATATCTTTGTGAACGTGGCGTTTATCTTTACCACCTTCATGCATGCCCTGCAGATGGTGATGTTGAAAAATGGCCTGCCAAAAGACGGCCCGCAGATGACCGGCTGGCAGCAGCTGCGCGTGTTTATTTTCGGCGTGTTTGAACTGCTGGTGTGGATGAAGAAGTTTAAGGCGCAGGTGAAGAAGTAAGGTGCGGTCTGATGCCCTCACCCTAACCCTCTCCCACTGGGAGAGGGGATCGTATTATTCAGCCCTGAACCCCTCAAACCGCGACCCTTTGTAACTCAGCATCCCTTTCTCACCTACCGTCAGCTGATGGTACTGCTGCGCCTCCAGGCGGAAGGTCATCTCCAGGCCGCCCGTTTCCGGCTTAAAGCTCGCTTCATAGCGCATGGTCGTTCCCGCAGGGGCAACCTGTTGCTGGCGCGAGCGCCGGTCATTAAGGGGTTTTTCGCGTTTATTGCTCACCACCACGCGCTTTTGCATCAACGGCGCGGCGTCGTTATCCGCTTTCTCGCGGCGCTGCTGCACAAAACGGAACGAGGCGGCAATGACGATAATCGCCACCACGATAATGAAAAACAGCGGCATCTTGCTCATTCAACAATCCCATAAGATTATGCGGAATTCAGGATACCCTGACTCCCCCGGCATTGCCAAACGCCTGCCCGCATCACTACACTGAAGATGAAACTGATTATTCAGCCTTAACAGATACAGGGAGTTAATATGCTTTGGTCATTTATCGCTGTCTGTTTTTCCGCATGGCTTTATGTCGATGCGTCATACCGCGGTCCGGCCTGGCAGCGCTGGTTGTTTAAACCCGTCACGCTGTTGCTGCTCCTGCTGCTTGCCTGGCAAGCGCCGATGTTTAACGCCATCAGCTACCTGGTCCTCGCCGGGCTGTGTGCTTCCCTGATTGGCGATGCCTTAACCCTGCTGCCGCGTCAGCGTCTGCTGTATGCCGTGGGGGCGTTCTTCCTGTCGCATCTGCTTTACACCATCTACTTTGCCAGCCAGATGACGCTATCCTTCTTCTGGCCGCTCCCGCTGGTGCTGCTGGTGATCGGCGCGCTGTTGATCGCGGTGATCTGGTCACGCCTGGAAGAGATGCGTCTGCCCGTCTGCACGTTTATTGCCATGACGCTGGTGATGGTGTGGCTGGCCGGTGAACTGTGGTTCTTCCGCCCAACCTCACAGGCGATGTCCGCTTTCTTTGGCGCGGCGCTGCTGTTAATCGGCAATATCGTCTGGCTGGGCAGCCACTATCGCCGTCGTTTCCGGGCTGATAACGCGATTGCCTCCGCCTGTTACTTTGCCGGGCACTTCCTGATTGTGCGTTCGCTGTATATCTAAATAAGCCTTGACTCTGGAGTCGACTCCAGAGTGTATGCTGCGGTTAATGAGAAAATTATCATTACCGGAGAGTGCCATGTCGACTCCAGAAACACCTAAAAAAGCCCCACAATTTTCAGCATTTAAGCTCAGCCCGGTGCCAGCGAAAGATGACTGCTGCTGTGACGGGGCATGCGAAACGCAAAACGCGCAGCCGCTGCCTGAAAGCGGAAACCATTACAGCTGGGTGGTTGACGGCATGGATTGCGCGGCCTGCGCCCGCAAAGTCGAAAATGCGGTAAAACAGATCCCCGGCGTCAGCCACGTGCAGGTGCGCTTTGCGACCGAAAAACTGCTGGTCAGCGCCGAGAGTGACGTTAGCGAGCAGGTTGTGTCCGCCGTCAGCCAGGCCGGTTATTCCCTGCGTAGCGAAACGGCCACCGCCGAAAAAACCGCTCCGCTGCGAGAAAATCTGCCCCTTATCGCGCTCGTGATGATGATGGCCCTGAGCTGGGGTCTGGAGCAGATCAACCACCCGTTTGGCAATCTGGCGTTTATCGCCACCACGCTTGTCGGGTTGTATCCCATTGCCCGTCAGGCGCTGCGGCTGATGAAAAGCGGCAGCTGGTTCGCCATCGAAACGCTGATGAGCGTGGCAGCTATCGGCGCGCTGTTCATTGGTGCCACAGCGGAAGCGGCCATGGTGCTGCTGCTGTTCTTAATTGGCGAACGTCTTGAAGGCTGGGCGGCAAGCCGGGCGCGTAAAGGGGTCAGCGCCCTGATGGCGCTTAAGCCCGAAACCGCCACACGAGTAGCCGGAAACGAACGCCAGACGGTGGCCATTAACGCGCTGCGTCCAGGCGATGTGATTGAAGTCGCTGCCGGAGGGCGCCTGCCTGCGGACGGTACCCTGCTCACCGCCACCGCGAGCTTCGACGAAAGCGTCCTCACCGGGGAGTCGATTCCGGTTGAACGCGCGGCCGGTGAAAAAGTGCCTGCGGGCGCCACCAGTGTCGACCGTCTGGTCCAGCTCACGGTACTTTCCGAACCCGGTGACAGCGCCATCGACCGTATCCTGAAGCTGATCGAAGAGGCCGAGGAGCGTCGCGCCCCCGTCGAGCGATTTATTGACCGCTTCAGCCGGATTTACACCCCCGCCATCATGCTGGTTGCCCTGCTGGTCACTATCGTTCCGCCGCTGTTCTTTGGTGCGCCGTGGGAAGGCTGGATTTACAAAGGTCTGACCCTGCTGCTGATTGGCTGTCCGTGTGCGCTGGTGATCTCCACCCCGGCGGCCATTACCTCCGGTCTGGCGGCAGCGGCGCGTCGCGGCGCCCTGATAAAAGGCGGCGCGGCGCTGGAACAGTTAAGCCAGGTGCAGCAGGTGGCGTTCGATAAAACCGGCACCCTGACCGTGGGGAAACCGCAGGTCACCGGCGTGTATCCGCAGGATATCGGTGAAGATGAACTGCTTACGCTGGCCGCCGCCGTTGAGCAGGGTTCCACTCACCCGCTGGCGCAGGCGATTGTGCGTGAAGCGCAGTCGCGCGGGCTGGCCATTCCGGCGGCAACGGCGCAGCGGGCGCTGGTTGGGGCCGGGATTGAGGCCGACATCGACGGTAAAAAGGTGCTGATTGTCGCGGCGGGTAAGTTTTCTAACCCAGAGGTTGAGGCGTTAGAACAGACCGGACAAACTGTCGTAACCGTCATGCAGGACGGCGTCGCCAAAGGCATGCTGGCACTGCGCGATACCCTGCGTGATGATGCGAAAGAGGCCGTCGCGGCGCTCCATCAGCTGGGCGTCCAGGGTGTGATCCTCACCGGCGATAACCCGCGTGCCGCCGCCGCGATTGCCGGAGAGCTGGGGCTGGACTTTAAGGCCGGATTACTGCCTGCGGACAAGGTCAGTGCCGTGACGGAGCTGAACAGCCATGCTCCGCTGGCGATGATCGGCGACGGAATCAACGATGCGCCAGCGATGAAAGCATCCACCATCGGGATTGCCATGGGCAGCGGTACCGACGTGGCGCTGGAAACCGCCGATGCCGCGCTCACCCATAACCGCCTGACCGGGCTGGCGCAGATGATTTCCCTGGCACGCGCCACGCGCGCCAATATTCGCCAGAACATCAGCATCGCCCTGGGGCTGAAAGGGATTTTCCTCGTCACCACCCTGCTCGGCATCACCGGCCTGTGGCTGGCGGTGCTGGCGGATACCGGCGCGACGGTGCTGGTGACGGCCAACGCGCTCCGCTTACTGCGACGCAAATAACACGCAATGCACGCCTGGCCGGGTAAAGCGTAACGGCAACCCGGCCTTCCCTTCTCAAAAATCTAAACCAGCGTTTCAGAAATTCACGCTTTTGTGAGGCGCTTCACCTCCGTTTTCCAGGCCATAGTGTAATTTTTAAACGTACAAAACTAAAACACCGTTTTAACACTTACCTCACTACCCTGGAGTTGACTTGATGAAAACGACCCTCAAGCCGTTACTGGCCGCTCTGTGTCTGTCTGCTTTTGCCTGCTCCGTTTCTGCGCAAACCATTAAAGCCGCCGATGTTCATCCTGAAGGCTACCCGAACGTGGTAGCCGTACAGCACATGGGGGAGAAACTCAAACAACAAACCGACGGCAAGCTGGAGATCAAGGTCTTTCCCGGCGGCGTGCTCGGGGATGAAAAGCAGATGATTGAACAGGCGCAGATGGGGGCGATCGACATGATCCGTGTCTCCATGGCTCCGGTGGCGGCGATCCTGCCCGATATCGAAGTCTTTACCCTGCCCTATGTGTTCCGCGATGAAGACCACATGCACAAAGTCATCGACGGCGATATCGGCAAGCAGATTGGCGACAAACTGACCGCCAACCCCAAATCGCGGCTGGTGTTTCTCGGCTGGATGGATTCCGGCACCCGTAACCTGATCACCAAAACGCCGATCGTCAAACCGGAGGATCTGAAAGGCAAAAAAATCCGCGTTCAGGGAAGCCCGGTGGCGCTGGCGACACTGAAAGACATGGGGGCTAACTCGGTGGCGATGGGGGTCAGTGAGGTTTACAGCGGCATGCAGACCGGCGTAATCGATGGCGCTGAGAATAATCCGCCGACCTTCATCGCCCATAACTATATGCCGATCGCCAAAAACTATACCCTCAGCGGCCACTTCATTACCCCGGAAATGCTGCTCTACTCAAAAGTGAAATGGGACAAGCTCAGCACAGACGAACAGCAGAAAATCCTGACCCTGGCGCGCGAAGCGCAGTTCGAACAGCGCAAACTGTGGCAGGCCTATAACGCCGAGGCGCTGGCGAAGATGAAAGCCGGTGGCGTGCAGTTCCACGAGATCGACAAATCGGTATTTATCAAAGCCACAGAGCCGGTGCGCGCGCAGTATGGCGAAAAGCATCAGGACCTGATGAAAGCCATTGCTGACGTTCAGTAAACGGAGAACGTATGTCCGAACTCTACCTGAAGTGGATGGACCGGCTGTATCTGCTCGCCATGGGCGTAGCGGGATGCGCGCTGCTGGTCATGACGGTGGTGATCCCGATTGGCATCTTCTCGCGCTATGTGCTGAATCGCGGTGAATCCTGGCCGGAGCCGATTGCCATCATCTGCATGGTGACCTTTACGTTTATCGGCGCGGCGGTGAGCTACCGTGCCGGGTCACACATCGCGGTGAACATGCTGACCGACCGACTGCCAGACATGCTGAAAACAGCGTGTGCGCGTGTGGTGGATCTGCTGATGCTGCTGATCTCGCTGATTATGTTCTGGTACAGCTACTGGCTGTGTGTCGAACTCTGGGAGCAGCCAGTCGCCGAGTTTCCGATCCTGACGTCAGGGGAGAGTTATCTGCCGCTGCCGATTGGTTCTGCAGTGCTGATCCTGTTTGTCATTGAACGTCTGCTGTTTGGCTCACAGGAAAACCGTCCTGTGGTGCTGATCGGCAACCACAGTTAAGGGGTGAACAATGGATGCATTCGTTTTGTTATTCACCCTCGCCATTTTGCTGGCGCTGGGTATGCCGGTGGCGTTTGCCGTCGGCTTAAGCGCCGTCGCGGGCGCGTTGTGGATCGAGTTACCGCTCGAAGCACTGATGATCCAGATCACCAGCGGGGTTAACAAATTTACCCTGCTGGCGATCCCGTTTTTCATCCTGGCGGGGGCGATCATGGCGGAAGGCGGCATCGCCCGACGGCTGGTGAATTTCGCGTATGTCTTTGTTGGTTTTATTCGCGGCGGACTGTCGCTGGTGAATATCGTGGCCTCCACCTTTTTCGGCGCGATTTCCGGTTCATCGGTGGCGGATACGGCCTCCATCGGCAGCGTGATGATCCCGGAGATGGAGAGAAAGGGGTATCCCCGTGAGTATGCGGCGGCGGTCACCGCCAGCGGGTCGGTGCAGGCGATTTTAATCCCGCCCAGCCACAACTCGGTGATCTACTCGCTGGCCGCAGGCGGTACGGTCTCCATTGCCACGCTGTTTATCGCAGGCGTGCTGCCGGGGCTGCTGCTGGGACTGTGCCTGATGACGCTGTGTCTGTGCTTTGCCCATAAGCGCGGCTATCCAAAAGGCGAAAAAATCCCCTTCAAACAGGCACTGAAGATTTTGCTGGACGCTCTGTGGGGGCTAATGACGGTGGTAATTATCCTCGGCGGGATCATGTCCGGGATATTCACCGCCACCGAATCCGCGGCGGTCGCCTGCCTGTGGGCATTCTTTGTCACCATGTTTATCTACCGCGACTATAAGTGGAGCGAACTGCCGAAGCTGATGTGCCGGACGGTGAAAACGGTCACTATCGTGATGATCTTGATTGGCTTTGCGGCGGCGTTTGGCGCGGTGATGACCTACATGCAGTTACCTGTGCGCATCACGGCGTTCTTCACCTCGCTCTCGGATAACAAGTACGTGATCCTGATGTACCTCAACATCATGCTGCTGCTGATTGGCACCCTGATGGATATGGCGCCGATCATTCTGATCCTGACGCCGGTGCTGTTGCCGGTGACCCAGTCGCTTGGGATCGACCCGGTGCATTTCGGGATGATCATGATGGTGAATCTGGGGATCGGGCTTATCACGCCGCCAGTGGGTTCGGTGCTGTTTGTGGCCAGTGCGGTGAGCAAGCAGAAAATCGAACATGTGGTGCGCGCGATGCTACCGTTTTACGGCATGCTGCTGCTGGTGCTGGGAATGATAACGTACATCCCGGCGATTTCGCTGTGGCTGCCGGGATTGTTAGGCATGCAGTAAGGGGTTACCCCTTGCGGATTAAATACCGGTACGGCAGTGCTTCGGTCTGCTGTGCCACCAGTTCATGCTCCATAAAGGTACAAAAACCGGGGATATCGCGGGTGGTTGCCGGATCGTCAGCGATGATCAGCAGCGTTTCGCCGGTTTGCATATTGCGCACGGTTTTGCGCACCATCATTACCGGCTCAGGGCAGCGGAGGCCCTGCGCATCAAGGGTGTGGTCTGGAGTGGAAAACAGATCGGTCATGGTGTTCTCGGTCAGATAAAAACGGCTGTAGTTTACGCCCCGTAGCCAGCAATGCAAACCAGGTTAACGGTTGCGTAAAAACTAACCATTGCAAAGTCCCGTCAAAGCAGTATCATGCTGCGGTTTTTATTGGGTTCCCTCACCCCAACGTATAAAAAGGTCACAATATGACGCCGTTTTCTGAATCGCAGCGCGTAAAAGCGTTGTTCTGGCTTTCGCTTTTTCATCTGCTGGTGATCACCTCCAGTAACTATCTGGTGCAGCTGCCGATCGCCATCTTTGGTTTCCATACCACCTGGGGCGCGTTCAGCTTCCCGTTTATTTTTCTCGCCACCGATCTGACCGTGCGTATTTTTGGCGCTCCGCTGGCTCGCCGCATTATTTTTGCGGTCATGCTGCCGGCGCTGTTCGTGTCGTACGTTATTTCCTCCCTGTTTTACATGGGAAGCTGGCAGGGCTTTGAGGCGTTAACCCACTTCAACCTGTTTGTTGCCCGAATCGCCACGGCAAGCTTTATGGCCTATGCGCTGGGGCAGATCCTCGACGTGCACGTATTTAACCGCCTGCGTCAGAATCACCGCTGGTGGATGGCCCCCACCGCCTCGACGCTGTTCGGCAACGTCAGCGATACGCTGGCCTTCTTCTTCATTGCCTTCTGGCACAGCCCGGATGCGTTTATGGCCGAACACTGGATGGAAATTGCGCTGGTGGACTACTGCTTCAAGGTGCTTATCAGCATTGTCTTCTTCCTGCCGATGTACGGCGTGCTGCTGAATATGCTGCTGAAAAGACTGGCAGATAAATCTGAAATCACAGCATTGCAGGCTGGTTAAGGGTTCGCTTTATCAGTTGTGATAAGATGGACAAATGAGCCGTTATGGCCGTTTATCGAAAGGAAGAAGTCAATGCGCAATCTGGTTAAATATGTCGGGATTGGCCTGCTGGTTGTCGGCCTTGCAGCCTGTGATAACAGCGACACGAAAACGCCTGCTCAGGGCGCGTCTGCAGAGAGCAACGCAACCGGTCAGCCGGTGAACCTGCTGGACGGTAAACTCAGCTTCTCTCTGCCAGCGGATATGACTGACCAGAGCGGCAAGCTGGGTACCCAGGCGAACAACATGCACGTCTATTCCGATGCAACCGGGCAGAAAGCGGTGATTGTGATTGTGGGCGACGATACCAGCGAAGACCTGGCCGTGCTGTCCAAACGTCTGGAAGATCAGCAGCGCAGCCGCGACCCGCAGCTGCAGGTGGTGACGAACAAGTCCATCGAACTGAAAGGCCACACGCTGCAGCAGCTGGACAGCATTATCTCTGCAAAAGGTCAGACAGCTTACTCTTCCGTGGTGCTGGGTAAGGTTGATAACAAACTGCTGACCCTGCAGATCACCCTGCCAGCGGAAGATCAGCAGAAAGCGCAGACTGCCGCTGAAAACATCATCAACACCATCGTGATTCAGTAACACGTCAGGATGATGACGTGGCCTCCGGCGCCTGCACCGGAGGCCATTTTTTTAGCCGCCACGTGAGCATCAGGGCCATCACCACCAGACCCGCAGCCGCAAGATAGATAACCGGCACGCCTGCCCAGGCCATGACCAGCCCTGCCAGCGGCCCGGTAATGCCCAACGACATATCCATAAACACCGTGTAGGTTGCCAGCGCCGCCCCCTGATTCTGCGGCGGCACGGCTTTCACCGCCACCACACCCAGCGCCGGGAAGACCAGCGAAAAACCGGCTCCGGCGAAGAACACGCCAACTTTTGCCATCCACGGCGCGGTCGCTATACCGGTCAGCAGCAGCCCGACAATCTCAACCGCAAAGCAGATCATCGCCACATTCAGCCCGCCCAGGCGGTTAATACCGTTCGGGAAGAGCAAACGGGCACCCACAAATGCACAGCTGAACAGGGTTAACGCAAAGGCCGCCCCATCCCAGCCTTTGGCGTCATAAAACAGCGTGATAAAGGTGGCGATCACCCCAAAGCCAGTGGTTGCCAGCGCCAGTGCCATACCATACGGCCAGACGCGCCCCAGCACTGCCCGGAACGGCAGCGGTTTACCTTTGCTGGCCTTCACTTTCGGGCGCGGCAGGGCAAACAGGATCGCCACCAGCGCGACCACCATAATGGTGCCCGCCAGCCCGTACAGTCCGCCATACGCATAGCACATCACCCCAAGCGGGGCGCCAAGCGCCATTGCCCCGTAGGTGACAATGCCGTTCCAGGAGATGACCCGGCCAATGTGCGGTGCCCCGACCACGCCTACGCCCCACAGCGTCGAGCCGGTTCCTGCCAGGCTTTGCCCAATACCGAGGATCACCCGGCCCAGGCACAGCAGCACCAGACTGACCAACGGCCAGTGGCTGGTCGTTGCCGCCAGCAGGTAACTCAGGCCACTGAGAAAACAGCCGCATAATCCTGTGATCACAATGCTCTTCGGCCCGAACAGATCCGCGTAGCGACCCGCATGCGGGCGGCTCAACAGCGTGGCGAAGTACTGCAGGCTAATCACCAGCCCCGCCCAGAATGCGCTAAACCCCATCACGTCATGAACGTAGCCCGGCAACACCGCCAGCGGCAGGCCAATCGTCAGATAACTGGCAAAGTTAAAAATCACAACGGAGACAATGCGCAGATTAAGGCGTAATCCGCTTAATGCCGGTTCGGCGGCGGGTTCGGGCATGAGGTTTTACCTGGATTTTTGCAACAGTGTTTCACTATTACCACGACGCCAGCAGAAAATCAGCAGCGACTTTCAGATTAACGGTGCCAGACGAAGCGAAACCCGCGCACTACACTTAACGGGCAATCACATTAAGGAACACGAATGACCCCTAACCCGCCCGACAAAGCAGGACTCCACATCCTGTTAAAACTCGCCTCTCTGGTGGTGATCCTCGCCGGTATCCATGCTGCCGCCGATATTATTGTCCAGCTTCTGCTGGCGCTCTTTTTTGCCATTGTGCTTAACCCGCTGGTGACCTGGTTTTTGCGCCGGGGTATCAGCCGCCCGGTGGCCATAACCATTGTGGTTATCGTGATGCTGATTGCCCTCACCGCCCTTTTCGGCGTGCTGGCCGCCTCGCTGAGCGAGTTCTCCACGATGCTGCCGCAATACAACAAAGAGCTGACGCGCAAGATCGTGGCGCTTCAGGAGATGATGCCGTTTCTGAATCTGCATATTTCGCCGGAACGGATGTTGCGCCGGATGGATTCCGAAAAAATCATGACTTACGCCACCACGCTGATGACCGGCCTGTCCGGCGCCATGGCCAGCATTTTGCTGCTGGTCATGACGGTGGTGTTTATGCTGTTCGAAGTGCGCCACGTGCCCTATAAGCTGCGTTTCGCGCTGAATAATCCGCAAATTCACATCGCCGGTTTACACCGCGCGTTAAAGGGCGTCTCCAAATATCTGGCCTTAAAAACCCTGTTAAGCGTCTGGACCGGCGTGATTGTCTGGCTGGGGCTGATGCTGATGGGCGTGCAGTTCGCGCTGATGTGGGGAGTGCTGGCGTTTTTGCTGAACTACGTGCCCAACATTGGCGCGGTACTCTCCGCCGTGCCGCCCATGATTCAGGCGTTTCTGTTTAATGGCTTTTATGAGTGCATGCTGGTGGGGGCGCTGTTCCTCGTGGTGCATATGGTGCTGGGGAATATTCTTGAACCACGGATGATGGGCCACCGGCTGGGCATGTCGACGCTGGTGGTGTTCTTATCCTTACTGATTTGGGGATGGCTGCTGGGCCCGGTTGGGATGCTGCTGTCGGTACCGCTCACCAGCGTCTGTAAAATCTGGATGGAGACCACCAAAGGCGGCAGCAAACTGGCGATACTGCTGGGGCCGGGCCGACCCAAGAGTCGGCTTCCCGGGTGATTTTCCGTTACTGATTAGCCATTGTTGAGGTCAATGGATTATAGTAATGGTTTCGCCGCGCAACTTTACAGCTATCGCGTTTTTGACTGAAGGCCAGACGTTATATGTACCAGGTTTTGCTGGGAAAAATCTCCTCGCTGAGCACAGACCAGTGGGCGCAAGCCCTCTCCCAATACGCTCCGCAGGGTGCTCAACGCGCCCGTTGGCTGGCGGGTCGAGGGCTACTGTCGCGTGTGCTGGCACCACAGCCTTTACCGGAGATTGTCTACCGTGAACAGGGCAAACCCGTGTTTGCTGACGAGTATCCTCTGTGGTTCAGCGTGAGTCACTCGGAAGATGATATTGCGTTAATTATCAGCGATGAAGGTGACGTAGGCTGTTCGCTGGAGCATATCCGTCCGCAGGAAAACTGGCCTACGCTCGCCAATGCCGTATTTAGCAATGCCGAGCATGACGCGCTGGAAAAGGAAACATCCGAAAACAAACTCACCACATTCTGGCGTATCTGGACCCTAAAAAAGGCCATCCTTAAACAACGCGGTGGTCATTCCTGGCAAATGGTCAGCATTGACAGCAGTGCCGCGCTGCACTCAACGAGCCAGTGCCGGACAGGTTTGCTGAGCCTCGCCGTTTGCACCACCACGCCCTTTGAGATTACGGCGTCTCTGATCCATTCTGTACACGCTGAGCTGGCCGAAAAATAACCAGCACGCCCAGCATAATCAACCCGACACCCGCCAGCCCCTGCCACGAGAACGACTCACCCCAGCCGGGCAGCAGGATCGCCGCGCCCCACACCAGAATATAACTGAGGCTCAGCAAGGCATACGCTTTGCTGAGCGCCATGCGATGCAGCGCCAGATACCAGCAGCCCATAGAGGCCACATAGCCCATCAGCCCCAGCAGCAGCGCGCCGGTACCGGACGAAAAATGCCAGAGAGCCCTGAAAAATGCCAGCGCCTCGCCGACGGGCGGAAGCGCCTGCATGGCGCTGCGCAGCAGCAACTGCGCGGCACTGACTAACGCCACGCTGCATAACGCCCAGCACGCCCCTTTCACAGGCTTCCTCCGAGCAGAACAATCCCGATCATAATCAACCCTACGCCCAGCCAGTGATGTCGGGCCACCTTCTCATGCCAGAGCCCCTTCGCTGCCAGCGTCACCCAGACAAAATTAAGGCTCAGCATGGGATAGGCGACCCCGACGGGAAGACGCTGCAATACCACCAGCCAGACCAGCATGCCGCAGCCCAGCGCCAGCAAGGCGAGCCCCAGCCACAGCACAATATGCGCGCCACGCCGCCCGGTTTTCGCCGGACGAGTCGCTTGTTTCTGACAGAGCTGTCCGGCGCAGGTCAGCAGACTAGCCAGCACCAGCCAAAGCCAGGTCATCATTGCGGCAGATACTGCAGGTAAGCCAGCCGCCCCTGGATATACAGGTAGTCCGGCTTTGGCAGGTTATCCCGGTTCAGATCGTCGTTCTTCGACAGCAGGATCACCAGCGACACGCTCCCCTGCTGGCGGTGCCTCGCCAGCCACTGCGCAAAGTCATCTTTAGTGATAAAGCGGTCTTTCACGTCCGGATAATCCAGCCCGTAACGCAGCTCACCGCTCTGACCAAACATGATGATGTCATTACGTTTAAGCTCCCACGCCAGCCCTGCCGCCACGCCGACGTTATCGGCCAGCACAAACCGGCTCTGCTGGAGCGGGTCGCGCACGGTATCCACCAGCGACTGTGGCTGTTTGGAGTCCACCACCAGGTTGGGAATGGCAAAACCAATCAGCAACGCCAGCCCGGCAGGGCACAGCGCCGCCAGCCACCAGCGCTGCTGGCTCCGTCTGAAGCTAAACCAGCCCACCACGGCCCAGACGAGGAAGGCCACCACCGCGCAGAAGACTTTATACAGCTCGACCGATGTCCAGACCGGGTGCTTAGCCAGCCCCCACGGCGACACGACTAACGCCGCGATGACACCGAGGGTACCGAACGCCAGGTTGATCCCGGCATTAATGCGTAACACGCTGGCCCCCTTTTCCGCAGCGAGGCAGGCATAGCGCGCCATCAGGATCGCCAGCGGGGCAAAACACGGCAGGATGTAGGTAGGCAGCTTGCCTTTGGCAATGCTGAAGAATAAAAGCGGCATCACCACCCAACCGAGCAGATAAAGCCCGCCGCCTGCCGGATGTTTTTCACGCCAGCCCAGACGCAGCGCACCGGGCAACAGCGCCAGCCACGGCAGACTGCCCGCGACCAGGAATGGCAGGTAATACCAGAACGGGGCTTTGTGCTGGGCGTCGCTTTGGGCAAAACGCTGAATGTGTTCAACCCAGAAGAAGTAGCGCCAGAAATCGGGTTCACGCTGGGCAATCGCCAGCCCCCAGGGCAGGACAATAAGCACGCAGCTCAGGATCGCAAGCCCGCCAAAAATCAGCACCTCTTTCCAGCGCTTTTGGGCTATCACCCACGGCAGGACGCCAAGCACCGGCACCGCCAGGGCGAGGAAACCTTTGGTCATCACCCCCATGCCGCAGGCTAGCCCCAGCAATATGTAGCCCCCCGCTTTGCCAGCCAGGGTCTGCGCCTGCGAGGCCAGCCAGAAACTGCACATCGCCGCCGCCAGCCACAGGGAGATGATGGGGTCGAGCACGGCATAGGTGCCAATGCCATAGACCAGAAACAGCGTCAGGAAGATAAGGCCGGAGAACAGGGCAACGCGTTTATCGCGCCAGAGTTGCCAGGCCATCCAGATAACCAGTAGCGCCGTCAGGCCGGTGGAAAAGATGGCCCCGGCACGCACGGCAAAGTTTGTATGGCCAAACAGCAGTTGCCCGAGGCTGTTGACCCAGTAGCCAGCAATCGGCTTTTCAAAGTAACGCAGCCCCAGAAAATGCGGCACAATCCAGTTGCCGGAGGCGAGCATTTCACGGCTGATTTCCGCATAGCGCGTTTCATCAGGCTGCCATAACAGACGGATATCAACCGGAATGAGATAGTAAACAATAAACAGGGCGAAAAGCCCTAAGCCATAACGGGCGACTTTCATGGTACCGGACTCACGGTTTGTTGATAGCCAAGCCAGCCTTCCCGGCCAGCCATTTCACTTCGCACAATTTTGCCGACGGGCAGCGTACTGAGATCGTCTGGCAGCAGGTCGATCAACGGGCAGAACTGAATCCCCTCCTGCGCCGCCAGCGTCAACAGCGCATCGAAATCATGCTGATACGCAATCCCTTCCACCTCGGCGTGGATAGTGTAGACCGGCGTGCCGGTGTCGCGATGTATACAGTCCAGAATGTAGCGGTTGAAGCCGTCGGCGGTCACCTCGCGCCCCACCACTTCATCCCAGGTGGGCAGTGTGACCGGGATTTGCACCGTGCCAACGCGGTTTTCACCGAGCTGCGGTAAAAATGGTCCGCTGCCCCGGCAATCGCTGTTGTAGCGAAACGCGAACGGCTCTTTGGCTTTCACGACGCGTTGATCCGCACGCCATCCGGCCACGGCGGAGCAGCGCACCGACTGCCCGATAATGGCCTCCAGCTCCCGCAGACCACGCTCGATTTCCCGGGCCAGGCGAGGAATGTCCCAGACGCCCGCCCAGGCCTGCCAGGCATGGTGATCCCAGGCATGCAGGCCGACCTCATGGTGCTGCGCCGCTTCACGGATGATGGCTTCGTTACCCGCGCCGATACGCCTGCCGGGCCATGCGGTACCGGCCAGCAAAATATCCCAGCCGTAGAGCGATGCTGCGCGCGAGCGCAGCATTTTGAACAGAAATGCCGGTTTAACCAGACGCCATAAATGACGTCCCATGTTGTCTGGCCCCACGCTGAAGAAGATGCTGGCACGCACATCGTGCTTGCTCAGCAGCCTCAGCAGTGCGGGAACGCCGTCACGCGTTCCCCTGAAGGTATCGAGATCAATGCGTAAACCGACTTTTTTCATGAGGCCTGTTCCGACAGCTCCACGGTGCGCAGGAAGAAATCGAGCGTCTCATCAATGGTCTGCTCCATCTTCACCATTGGCGTCCAGTTCAGGCAGCGCTTCGCATTGCGAATGCTCGGCTTGCGGTGCTCAACGTCCTGGTAGCCTTTGCCATAGTAGCTGCTGCTTTCCACTTCGCGGAATCCTGCAAACGGCGGGAACTGGTTACGCAGCGGATGGCGCTCAAAGCTTGCCAACAGCATTTCGGCCAGTTCACGAATGCTCGCTTCGTTATCCGGGTTGCCGATGTTGATGATCTCCCCGTTGCAGCGGCCATCCTTGTTTTCAATGATGCGGAACAGGGCTTCGATGCCGTCGCTGATGTCGGTGAAGCAGCGTTTTTGTTTACCGCCTTCAATGAGCTTAATGGGCGAGCCTTCCACCAGGTTCAGGATCAGCTGGGTAATGGCGCGGGAGCTACCAATGCGCGCCGCGTTCAGGTTATCCAGACGTGGCCCCATCCAGTTGAACGGCCGGAACAGGGTAAAGCGCAGCCCTTCTTTCTCGCCGTAGGCCCAAATTACGCGGTCCAGCAGCTGTTTAGAGACGGAGTAAATCCAGCGCTGCTTGTTGATCGGCCCGACCACCAGGTTAGAGGTATCTTCATCGAAGTTTTTATCGGTACACATGCCGTACACTTCGGAGGTGGACGGGAAGATGATGCGCTTATCGTATTTCACGCAGTCGCGGATAATCTTCAGGTTCTCTTCAAAGTCCAGCTCGAACACACGCAGCGGGTTGCGGGTGTACTCAATCGGCGTGGCAATGGCGACCAGCGGCAGCACCACGTCGCATTTTTTGATGTGGTACTCAATCCACTCGGAGTGAATGCTGATATCCCCTTCCACGAAATGGAAGCGCGGGCAGTCAAGGAAACGGCTGATGGCATCGGAGCCAATGTCGAGGCCATAAATTTCGTAGTTATCGTCTTTCAGCAGACGCTCGGTCAGGTGGTTACCAATAAAACCGTTTACGCCGAGGATCAGCACGCGGGTGCGGCGCTTAATTGCCACCACCGGGGCGCTGGTGATCAAGGCGCCAGGAACCAGCCCCAGAGACTGCGCCAGCTGCGCGCCCTGCACATAAACGCCGTTGTCGGTCTGACCGGTCACGATCTCCAGCGCCTGCTCGCCGCAGCTGACAATCAGCGGCGAGACAGAGACGATAGTGCCCGGTTTCGCGGCCGGGACATCGTCGCGCACGCGGGATTTCCAGACGATGAATTTGCTGACGCCGGCAAAGCTATACGCCCCCGGCCAGGGGTCGGTCACTGCGCGCACCAGGTTGTGCAGCTGGCGGGCGGGCTTGTTCCAGTCCAGACGGCCGTCTTCCGGCGTGCGGCGGCCAAAACAACTCGCCTTGCTCTCGTCCTGAGCGGTCTCGCTGAAGGTGCCGTTCAGGATGGTCGGCAGTGCATCACGCAGCAGGCTTTGTGCCACCGAGCAGAGTTTCTGATGAAGCTGCAGCGCCGTCTCATCCGCATCAATGGCAACACGCTGCTGCGCGATGATGGCGCCCGCATCCGCGCGGTGCACCATGCGGTGCAGGGTCACGCCGGTTTCAGTTTCGCCATTCACCAGCACCCAGTTCAGCGGCGCGCGGCCACGGTAGGCGGGCAGCAATGAGCCGTGAAGGTTAAATGCCCCTTTCGTCGCCAGACGTAAAATATCGTCGCAAATCAGGTTGCGGTAGTAGAACGAGAAGATGACATCCGGGGCGGTTTCACGAATGCGATCCACCCACAGCGGGTGGTTGATATCGTCCGGCGCGTAGACCGGAATGCCGCGCTCGGCGGCGATACGCGCCACGGAGCCAAAGAAGTTATTCTCGCCTGCGGCGTCCGGATGCGTGAAGATGGCAGCGATATCATAACCCGCTTCAAGCAGGGCAAGCAGGCCCGCGCACCCCATATCGTGATAGGCAAAGACAACAGCTTTCATGGGTGTTTTTCCTCTTGAGAGACTTTGTGTTCCTGGCGGACAACACGTTGAATAAAGTAGCGCGGACGTGCGCGAACATCGTTATAGATACGGCCAATGTACTCACCGAGCAGGCCCATCCCGACAAACTGGGCGCCGATGAACATGAACAGCACGGCAAAGAGCATGAAGACCCCTTCCGCCGCCCACTGGGGGCCAAAGACCAGACGCAGGACGACCAGCAAAACGGAAAGCGTAAACCCGGCCAGCGCGATAATGCTGCCGAAGACGCTCAGCAGGCGCAGCGGCGTGGTGGTCAGGCAGGTGATGAGGTCGTACATCAGGTTGATAAGACGCATAAAGCTGTACTTCGACTCCCCGTGCTCACGCTCGGCGTGCAGCACCGGGATCTCCGTCGCCTTACGGGCAAAGGTATTCGCCAGAATCGGAATGAAGGTGCTGCGTTCATGGCAGTGCAGCATGGCGTCGACAATATGGCGGCGATAGGCGCGCAGCATGCAGCCGTAATCGCCCATCGCTTTGCCGGTGGTGCGCTGGATCAGGCGGTTGATGGTGCGGGAAGCCAGCTTGCGGAACAGGCTATCCTGACGATTCTGCCGTACCGTACCTACCACGTCGTACCCTTCGTCGGCTTTGGCGACCAGCCGGGGGATCTCCTCCGGCGGGTTTTGCAGATCGGCATCCAGCGTGATGACCAGATCCCCCGTCACGTGGCTGAACCCGGCCATAATGGCCGAGTGCTGGCCGTAGTTGCGGTTAAGCAGCACCGCGACGATATGGCTGCCTTCGGCCTGCGCAGCCTCGGTCAACATCAGGGCGGAGTTATCGCTGCTGCCGTCATCCACCAGCAGGATTTCGTAGGCTTTGCCCAGCGTCTCGCAGGCGGCGGTGGTGCGGCGGATCAGTTCGGGCAGGCTCTCCTGCTCGTTATAAACGGGGATCACCACAGAAACTTTTTGTACAGGCGGCGCACTGAACATATCAATGTCCTGCAAGCTGATGGAGCGCGGTAATGACGCGGGTTGTGTCGTCATGAGTCATGTCCGGGAAAAGTGGGAGAGAACAAATACGCGCGCTGTTCCATTCAGAATGCGGGAGCGATACATCAGGAAAACGCTCGCGGTAGTATTTTTGGGTGTGTGCCGCGCGGAAATGCAGGCCAGTACCGATGCCCTTCTCCTTCAGGGCCGCCATCAGGTTATCGCGGGAGATCCCGCAGCGGGCTTCATCCACGCGAATAATAAACAGGTGCCAGGCGTGCACATGCGGCCATGATGGAATAGTGAGCGGCTGGAACGGCGTGTCGGCCAGCTCGCGCAGGTAGCGTTCGGCGATGTCCTGACGGCGTTTATTGGCCTGTTTCAGTTTGCCCAACTGCACCAGCGCCAGCGCGGCGTTGATATCCGCGAGGTTGTATTTAAAGCCGGGCGCGATCACTTCGGCCTGCGGCGCGCGGCCGTGGGTCTGGCGGTCATAGGCATCGACGCCCAGACCGTGGAATTTCAGGCTGCGGATTTTTTGTGCCAGCTGTTCGTCATCCGTCACCACCAGACCGCCCTCGGCGCAGGTCATGTTTTTAATGGCGTGGAAGGAGAAAATTGCCGTGCCCTGCCAGCCCACGTGACGGTCTTTGTAGTACGTGCCCGCGGCGTGTGCCGCATCTTCGATCACCGGAATACCGTGACGCTCCCCCACCGCGCGGATAGCATCGATATCACACGGCGCACCGGCGTAATGCACCGGGATAATCGCTTTGGTACGCGGCGTAATCGCGGCGTCTACCGCGTCCGGGGTGACCATCAGGGTATCTTTGTCCACATCGATCATCACCGGGTTTGCCCCCAACAGAACGATCATATTCAGCGTGGAGACCCAGGTCAGGGAGGGGGTGATGACGTCATCGCCAGGGCCAATACCCAGCGCCATCAGGGTGACGTGCATCCCGGCCGTTGCCGAACTGACGGCAATGGCGTGGTGATTCCCGGTCAGCTGACAAAATGCCTCTTCAAGCGCCTGATTTTTCGGCCCGGTCGTGATCCAGCCAGAGGTTAATACCTCCTGCAACGCCGCGATTTCCTCATTACCCATTGAGGGGCGGGAAAAAGGCAAAAAATCACTCATCATTAATTTCCTTGCAATAAGAATGGCATGCTTTTGATATTAACCAATTAGCGGACCGTTTATTTCAACGGTTCATAAACTCATATCAAGGTAGCGCTCATTTCTTAGGGAAAAATTAAGAGAGGGAATTAAAATGTTTTCACATGAATATAAATATCTTTAAAAACATAAAGATATAAAATTATGAATTATTTATTTTGTGACAGCACTCAATTTTTTCAAAATGTAACGTTTAAACCAAAGCTCAACAAACAAAAAAAATCCCGGTTATTTCTTTAAAAACAGAAATAACCGGGAACTTTTCTTTTTAGTTAATTGTCGCGCTTATTTTAAATTATTTGGGAAGTCAGCGGGCAATTCACTGGCCGCACACGCAATTACGCTGTCATCGTTGGCCCCACAGTCGCGCACGAAGGTAATGGTGGCAAATTCATCAATCACTTCTGTTGGATAGGCCGGACCTGCATCGCGATAGCTGTTCATCAGTGGAATGTGATCGTTCTGGAAGCAGACGGTTTTTTCCGGGTTGTTCATGACCCAACGCGGGAAGAAGATAGTGCCATGGAACAGTTTGTCCCCAAGGTTCACAATCAGGCTAACGTCGGTGCCGGTGGGTTCAGTCCAGGAAATTTTATAAATACTCTCACCTACGCGAACAACATACACCTGCTGATCTTTTACCCAACGATTCCCCACCAGGCCGCTGTGAATACGGTAGTCGATGGTGTTTTCATTTTTGATATAAATCTCGTAGTTCCAGCCATTATCGTAGGTATAAACCAGATGTTTGCCGATGAAGCCGCTTAAGTCGTGTTTGTCGAAGGTGCTCATATAATGTCTCCTTTGTTTTGATGAGACGATCCTACCCCTTCAAAAAATGAATGAATAACGCTATGTTTGAATCAAATTCATCCAAATTTTAGATTGATTATGCACAAGACGACGCTCGAACAATGGTCCTTGCTGGAGAAGGTGGTGGATGCGGGCAGTTTTGCCAGAGCCGCGGAAGAGACGCACCGCAGCCAGTCTTCCGTCAGCTATAACCTGGCGCTACTGCAGGAACGGCTGGGGGTGGCGCTTCTGGTGCAGGAAGGCCGTCGGGCGGTGTTGACCCCTGCCGGGGAACTGCTGCTCAACCAGGTCAAACCGCTGCTGAAAGCCTTCGCGTACGTTGAGACACGCGCGCTTACCCTGCGTAACGGAATGCGCACGCGGCTGGATCTGGTGGTGGACAATATCTTTCCCCGCCGTCGTCTGTTCGCCATCCTGCGTCAGTTCCAGCAGCAGTATCCGCAGACTCAGGTCCGTCTCACCGAAGTGCTGGAAAATACCCGCGCCGATGCCATCAATGATGAAGCCGATGTGATGGTCTTAACCCGCCGCCAGGATATGACCGGGCTTGGCGAATGGCTGATGAATATCGACTTTGTTGCCGTAGCCCATCACCAGCATCCGCTCTTTCAGCTCGACGCGCCGCTGAACGACGACATGCTCCGCCCGTGGCCGCTGATTAAAATTGCGGACAACCAGACCGCGGCGCACTCCGCCAGTGGCTCGTGGACCTTTTCCACCATTGACGCGGCCATTGAGGCGGTGATGTCGCAGGTGGGTTACGGCTGGCTGCCGGAGGAGCGCATTCAGACTCAGCTGGAACAAGGGGTACTGAAGATGCTGCCGCTCAGCCATGGCGTGCGGCGAGCCACGCCGCTTCACCTGATTGTGAAGCGCTCGCTTAGCCCGCTGGACGAACAGGTTGAGTCGCTATTGCGCCTTTTTAGCCAGGAGCCGTCATCGTCACCTGCTACGCTTTAAGGTCCGAACGTTAAAACGATAAGGAGCAGATGATGAAAATCGATTTTACGGGGAAAGTGGCGCTGGTCACCGCCTCAACGGGTGGAATTGGCTTCGCCATTGCCAGAGGGCTGGCAGAAAGCGGTGCGGAAGTGATCGTCAATGGCCGCAGTACCGAGTCGGTGAATAAAGGTATTCAGCAGCTGCAGCAGGTGGTGCCGGGCGTGCAGGTGCGTGCCGCGATAGCCGATCTCAGCACGCCGGAAGGGGTCGAGTCGCTGCTGAAGGTGGCGAATAACGTGGACATTCTGGTCAACAATGCCGGGATTTACGGGCCGCAGGATTTCTATGCCACCGACGATGACACCTGGGAACGTTACTGGCAGACCAACGTAATGTCCGGCGTGCGTCTCTCCCGCGCACTGCTTCCCGGCATGGTGAAGAAAGGCTGGGGCCGCGTGGTATTTATCTCCTCCGAGTCGGCCTGCAATATCCCGGCGGACATGATCCACTACGGCGTGACCAAAACGGCACAGCTCTCGCTGGCACGCGGGCTGGCGAAGTTCGTGGCGGGTAGCGGCGTGACGGTCAACAGCGTATTGCCGGGGCCGACGATGTCTGACGGATTCGCAGAGATGATGAAAGACGAGATCGAGAAGACCGGTAAGTCGCTGGAACAGCTGGCAAAAGAGTTTGTGATGGCCAACCGCCCCAGCTCGGTGATCCAGCGAGCGGCCACGGTTGAAGAGGTCGCCAATATGGTGGTCTATGTCTGCTCAGCGCAGGCCTCCGCCACGTCTGGCGCGGCGTTGCGCGTCGACGGTGGCGTGGTGGATGACATTATCTGAGTGGCTCAGGCCGCAAGAATGAGAAAAAAAGCGTGAGGTTTAAGGACTGTGGCGCCAAAGCAGGTAAACTAACGAGCAGAATGTGTATTTCAGCTAAGACGTATTTATGACCAATATGATTGCCGACGAGACCGTGGCCAAATCTAACGTGCTCTCTGTCTTCGACTTTGATGGAACGTTAACACACCACGATAGCTTCATCCCTTTCCTGCGTTTTGCCTTCGGGAAACGTTACTTCGCGGGACGACTGGTGCGTATGGCATTGCCGACGCTCCACTGCGTACGCCGCAAGCTAACGCGTGATGAGCTAAAAGAGGTGCTGATCAAAACGTTCCTGACAGGGGTGGATGAACACTGGTTACGTCAGCAGGCGGAAGCGTTTTGCGAAAAATACTGGGACAAGCTGATGCGCCCCGAGGGGGTGCTGGCGGTGGCGGCGGAGGTGAACTCTGGCGCGGAAGTGACCATCTGTTCCGCCTCTCCGGCACTGGTGCTCCAGCCGTGGGCTGACAAGCTTGGCATCAAGCTGATTGGCACACAACTGGAAGTGAAAGACGGTAAGCTGACCGGGCGCATTACCGGCAACAACTGCCGCTGCGCCCAGAAAGTCGCCAGACTGGAAAAGGTGTATGGCAATCTGAACGAGTACCACCTGCGCGCCTGGGGGGATACCCGTGGCGACCACGAACTGCTGGCCGCAGCGCAGGATCCACACTGGCGGCACTTCCACCCACCGCGCAAGCGCCGCAACTCACCGATTAAGGGTTAGGTGCGGTCTGGTGCCCTCACCCCGGCCCTCTCCCACAGGGAGAGGGAGAAGAGCGTTGCATCAGGCCTCACGTTTCCCCGGGAACATTACGCTCGCAATAATCCCCAGCGCCAGCACGCCTAATACCACGAAGAGACTGGTCGTCGCGCCAATGCTGTAGCCGTGATGCCAGAAGTGATCTGTTGCATTCAACCCGAGCTTGAACGCCACGAAGAACAGCAGCAGGACCACCGCCTTCTCCAGGTGAACCAGATACTGCTTCAGCGCTTCCAGTACGAAATAGAGCGTACGCAGGCCGAGGATGGCAAACATCATGGCGCTGTAGATAATCAGCGGCTCGCGGCTGACGGCGATAATGGCCGGTACGGAGTCAAACGCGAACATCACATCAGACAGCTCCACGACCGCCACGCATAGTAATAATGGCGTCGCGTAACGTTTCGCTTTTTTGACGCGCCCAACCATTACGTCCTGGTTTTCTGGTTTTTCCAGCTCCGCATCCACCTCTTTCTGGGTCAGAATAAAGGCGTGGCTGCTGATTTTCGGCCAGACAGGATAGAAGCGTTTCACCAGGCGATAGGCCAGGTGTCCGGAGTAATCTTCAACCTCGTCGCTCTCTTCGTTGCGCCTGAGCATCATCACCGCCGTCCAGCCAACGACCAGCGCAAAAATAACCTCCACGTACGGCCCCAGACTCAGCAGGCTGGTCCCAATGGCCACGAAGATACCGCGGAAGACAATCGCCCCCAGCACACCCCAGTAGAGTACGCGGTGACGGTACTTATCCGGCACGCCGAACCAGGCAAAAATCGCCATCATCACAAACAGGTTATCGACCGAGAGCACCTCTTCCAGCGCGTAGCCGGTGAGGAACAGGCTCGCCATCTCGGCACCGTGGTGAACATACAGGAACCCGGCAAACGCCATCGCCATCGAGAACCAGAAAACGGACCACATCGCGGCACTTTTCAGCGAGACAGGCTTATCGTGACGGTGCATGAAGAGGTCGATAAACATCGCCCCGACAGCCATCACCACAAAGACAACAACGGTTTCCGTCGGGAAACCGAGATGAGCAGCAGACATACACAACCCTTTTGTAGAGGCAAAACACAAAAACCATGCAGACTGGCATATGCCAGCAGAGAAAAAGAGTGGTGCCCTGGGCACATCACTCTGAAAAGTAAAAGTTTAAACGTTCTTTTCGGCTGTGTAGAGACATTAAAGTTGTATCCTTTAACCTGAAAAAGACTTTAAAGTTGTAAAGTTTTAAAAAAACACATACAAAACATGATGCTAAGTGTGTATCACACGCTGTTCCAACATTATGCCTTGATGTTCTTGCAGGAACTGCAATTTACAGGAGGAAAAAGGTGTTTTTGTAGTTATCTGGCGTTACGTGACAGTGTTGGTCAGATACTTCCACCTCTTCAGAGTTAAAGTTTGATATATGGGAAAAAAAACGCTCCCGGACGGGAGCGTAAGCCAGTGACTTCGGCGTCAAATGAGGGTCTAACAAGTGGAGCTGCGGGTTAATTCTGGGTGATCTGACTGCGATGCTTATCAGCCTGCTGCTGGTGAACAACGGAAGACTGACCATTATTCGCCTTCTCATGTACAGCTGCGGCCTTCTCATGCTCGCTCATTTCAGAAAATGACTTTGCTGTTTCGTTGGTAGCTCCGGGTTTAGCTTTCATCATTTTTTTATGCATTTCAGCCATGTCCTGGTGGGCAGCAGAATTGCTGTTTTGCATCATGTCATGGGACATTGCGGCCTGATCGTGACTGCTCATATCCATCATTGTCATGCTGTCTCCCTGAATTGCACTTTTTTCAGCAGATGACTGCATCTGGTGGGCAGGTGCCTGTGCATTATTTACCTGGTCATGCATGTTCATTGTCTCTGCAGCCATGGCAGATGAAGCGGCAGCCATAATGGCAACAAATGATACGAGAATCTTTTTCATGGTTGGGTCTCCGGTGTTTACATACCCAAACAATCAATGGCTTATAACAGAGAAAGCAGTTGATCTCAGGGCGGGTTAATCATCACTCCAGGAACCAGGTGATTGTGTTATCACGCTGCTCCTGATTTATGAATAATTATAAAAAACCGCCTCTGTTTATCGCGTGACTGAATGATGACAATTTTGTCACCTTCCAGGTTTCTCCTGAACAACGGGATTAATCCATTAACAGGCGCACTTTGAACACAATTTCACGCCCCTGCTGTTCTGCTGACAGCTCGCCGCCGTGAGCATGAATGATCGACCTTGTAATTGATAATCCCAGCCCCGCGCCTTCCGTGTTGTAGAACCTTGATGAGTCTGCGCGATAGAACCGGTCAAACAAACGTTCCAGATTAGCGGGAACCTGGCCGGACATCGTATTCGTAATCATCACGTTCACACAGTCACTGTCACGCTCAAGGTGTATCGCTGTACAGGTGTTATCGGGAGAATACTTGATTGCATTGGAAAGCAGGTTACTGAAAGCACGTCGGAGCATATCGCTGTCTCCGGCAACAACGCCCTCTCCTTCAACCGTGATTGTCTTTCCTGTTTCGTCTGCCAGGGGCTCGAACAACTCACGTAATTCATTCAGTTCGGCTGCCAGATCCACATCATGTTTATCCAGCCGCAGCAGACCATGCTCTGAACGTGCCAGAAAAAGCATGTCACTGGTCATTCGTGACAACCTTTTCAGTTCTTCCAGGTTAGCGAATAAAATTTCGCGGTAATGCGAAACATCCCTTTCCTTAGCCAGTGCAAACTGCGTCTGCATCATCAGATTACTGACTGGTGTGCGCAGCTCATGCGCGATGTCAGACGAGAAATCTGACAGTTTCCGGAATGCCCCCTCCAGGCGATCAAACATATTATTGAACTCCTGCATGGTCTCAGAGATTTCCGGCGGAGCCAGATCGGGATTTAGACGCTGATCCAGGCTGTGTACGGTCATGGAGGAAGCCAGACTGGTCATTTCCCGTAGCGGTTTCAGACCAATACGTGTGGTCAGCCAGCCCAGAAAAACAGAAATAAAGACCAGACCGATATTGAACCAGAACAGCCAGGTACTGAGTTTGTCCATAAACAGGGTGTGATACCCAGTATCCGTGGCAACCGTAATGATGACATGTTTGCTTTTACCCTGTTCCGGCGTCACGGCAACCCGCCGCGAGATACTGCGGTACACGGTGTTATTTTCTTCCGTCTGGATCATATAGTCGAGAATATCACCCGACTTATTAAGCAGGACCGCTGGAACAACAGAATTTTTGGCATAGAGTTCAACAATTTTTTCATTTTCCATGTTTTTTATAGAAATGAATAAGCCATTGTGCCCCACCATCGCATCGTTTATTTTTTCTGATAATGACTTAATATCCGTTTTGTTCCTGAACGTCTCTGTTTTAAGAAACTCTTCGGTGAGCTGAAGTTTACCTGTCAGAAAATCGCGGTCCTGATTATCGAAATAGCCATTAAGGGTGCTAATCAGGATAAAACTTGATAACCACCATACCGTAAGCATCACCGCAGAAAAAATCAGGCTCAGGCGTGTGGTCAGGGAAATTTTGAACCTCACTCTTCTCTGATCTCCAGGACATATCCGGCACCGCGAACGGTATGGATCAGTTTTGGCTCAAAGTCATCATCAATTTTACTTCTCAGACGTCTCACGGCGACATCAATCACATTCGTATCACTGTCAAAATTCATGTTCCAGACCAGGGACGAGATAAGACTCCTGGGTAACACTTCTCCGGTGCGTTGCAGCAGCAACTCAAGCAGAACGTATTCTTTACCGGTGAGATGGATCTTCTTCCCCGAACGGATCACGGTCCGGCGCACCATATCAACGGTCATATCGGCGATGGTGCAGACTGTTGCGGCCTGCGAGCGTGCCCGGCGCAGTAGGGTTCTTACACGTGCAACCAGCTCCGTAAAATCAAAGGGCTTAATCAGGTAGTCATCTGCGCCAAGCTCCAGTCCTTTCACTTTGTCCCGCACGTTGTCCTTTGCGGTTAAAAACAGGACCGGTTCTTCGTGCCCGGACTCCCTCAGTGCGCTGATGATTTGCCACCCGTCGAGGAAAGGCAGCATCACGTCCAGTATTATCAAATCATACTGTCCCTTCGACGCGGCCCCGAGACCATCGCGGCCATTATTAAAGAGATCGGCCTGATAGCCTTCCTCAACCAGTCCCTGCTGCAGGTAACGACCTGTTTTTTGTTCGTCTTCAACGATTAAAATACGCTGCATGGTCAACTCGCTGATATGAAAGTAAAAATCTCACGCATGAGCTTTGGCTGTCCCCTAGCTGACCTGAGACGGAGCAAGCATTCCGAGCCACGCTACGGCGCCCAGAATGATAATCGCAACAACGAATTCTGTCAGGATGCTGTTTCGCATCAGGGCAACGCTGCGATCATAATTCCCTTCCCTGACCATAACTTCAAGCCGGGGACCCAGGTGAAACCGGTTTGCTGCAGCCAGAAGAAGCATCAGAACAAACAGAGCCGTCTTGGCAAGCAATATCCTCCCCCAGGAACTGTTGAATAAGGGAGTTAAGTTACCCTCAGCAATATACAGATAGTTGACCAGCGCACTCAGGATCAGGGCTACAACAATCACCGTTCCTGCCGTGGCAAATTTTGCCAGGGAGTCAGATATCACAATGACGCTCTGTGCATTATGCTCGTTTCTGCGCATCAGCAGGATAGCAAATGCAACCAGAGCACCTGTCCAGGCACCTGCAGCGCCGAGATGGGTCAGATCGCTCAGTAAATGGAGATAGTAATGCAGACCGTCATGCATAACGGCGTGTCCTCCCCAGGCAAGTGTAGCCAGCGCCACGCCCCCACTCATCGTCATCAGCAGGCAGGACAATACTCTCTTATTAGTGTAAAGGAACAAAGCACCGAGTGTGGTAAACAGGGCACAGAGCCTGACAATCCAGCTAATACCCACATCAGTTTCTTCTATCACCATCTCGATAACATGGATGGATAATTCTCTGAGGTCAGTTACTCCACTCATGGCATTAGATACCAGGAGCATATTAATGCCAGTAAGAATGATGCCTGTAACAACAGCAAAAGTTATAAACGACCTGAAATTAGTCAGGTTATAGGTTTCATGTCTGACACCGCTTATTCCATATATCTGAAAAAATGGCAATCCAAATATTACCATCAAATCCAGATAAAGAAGAAAACGAATAACAATCATAATCAGGTCGTTCATAATATTACTTCACTGTAAAGGTGTAATTACCGGTAATAGGGTGCGTATCTGAAGAAACCGCGCGCCAGTCAACACGATAAGTGCCAGCGGGTAAAGGCTCTCGCGGAATAATGACCATCGATTTAGGGTCAGCGCCTGGCGCCACTTTTGCCGCGACCGGCATCGGAGAATGTGATGACATGCCTTTCATACCCGTCATCGTTAATTTTGCACCTGAGAATTTCACGGTCAGATTTTCCGAGAAATTAAGCTGAATCTTTTCCGGGGCCGCTACGGCTGAATCAGCCTGTGGCACAGAGCTTTTTAATTCCGGATGGGCCATAGCAGAGAAAGCAACGCCCATAACGAGGCCACCTGTAAGAATGGCTTTATTTAAAATCGACATTTTATTTACCTGTTTAGTTGAGTGTTTTATATCAGTGCGTTAAAACCAGATTCTGGCTCCCGCCAGGAATACTACCTGATGGTCTTTCTCACCTTCTCTTTTCGCCATATCGGATGTTTTCCCGTAAAGTTGATTCCAGGAAACGCCTATATAGGGTGCAAACTCACGGCGTATTTCATAGCGCAGCCGGAGCCCCAGCTCTGTGTCAGTCAGTCCCCTGCCGCGACCCCGCGATTCATCATCCTGACTGTAGAAATTCACCTCATAGGATGGCTGGAGTATGAGCCGGTTAGTCAGTAAAACGTCGTATTCTCCTCCCAGACGAAGGGCTGCTTTTCCGCCATTACTGACAAAACCCGTAATTTCAGACTCAAAATTATAGAGTGCCAGCCCCTGAAAACCGACAGCAGCCCAGGTCCGGGCAGAAGCAGGTCTGAAATCCTGCCTGACACCCGCAACCAAATCCCACCATGGGCCAACCGCATGTCCCCAGAGTAACTGCGCTTCAGCCGCCTCCGTTTCCCCATTGCTTCGTTCACCTTCACTCTTTAGCCAAATCCGATCTGTGTCGCCTCCAATCCAGCTGTTAACACTCCAGCTGAAATTGTTGGTGTTATCCGACCGTTGCCATTCCAGTTGATCCAGCAGAACCAGATAATTAATCGCACTGTCGTGAATCGCATGCCCCTGTAAATTGCCGAATGCAGCCTTCCGGTCGGCATCGGTAACAGGCGGAATTGGCGTTCTGCTCTCAGTTACAATGGGCTCCATTGACGTCATCTCAGTGAAATTCTCATCTGCTGGCATCTGCATGGCAGACATGTCGTGCCCGGCGTGGGGATCTGCAGAGACGGAGCCCGCCGCAATAGAAAGCTGTGAGGTAAACAAACCGGCGACCAGAACAGGTATGGCCTTCAAATTTCTCTTCATTCGCATCATTCCTCCACCCGGACTTCACGAAACATTCCCATTTCCATGTGATAGAGCAAATGGCAGTGATACGCCCAGCGGCCAAGCGCATCTGCTGTCACTCTGTAACTGCGTTTTGTACCAGGGGGAACATCTATTGTGTGTTTACGAACCATGAAATTACCGTTTTCATCTTCCAGATCGCTCCACATACCATGCAGGTGAATGGGGTGAGTCATCATGGTATCGTTGATCAGCGTGATCCTGAGCCGCTCACCGTATTTCAGCAGCACCGGTGCGGCATCTGAAAACTTGATTCCGTTAAATGACCAGGCAAACTTTTCCATGTGGCCGGTTAAATGCAGTTCTATGGTACGGCCAGGTTCACGTCCGTCAGGATCCTCAAAGCGGCTTTTCAAATCCGCGTACGTGAGAACCTTTCTTCCGTTATTTCGAAGACCAATACCCGGATCATTTAATTTCGGAGAGACGCTCATCGCCTGCATATCAACCAGTGGGTTATCCGTTTCTGACGCAGGATGACTTTGCATACCCGGCATTCCGGCCATCCGGGAATGATCCATACCGGCCATGCTGCTGTGATCCATGGGCGCGGAGGATGTCCCGCTATCCGGAAGGTCAGCACCGTCCATAGACATCATCTCTCCGCTGTTATCCATGCCTCCCATCTGGCTGTGGTCCATTCCTGCCATATCATGTCCCATTCCCCCCATACCCATATCTTCCATGGTCAACAGAGGACGGGGATCGAGGGGGGGAACGGCAGCACTTAACCCCTCTCTCGTGGCCAGTGTCCCTCGAGCGTAACCGGTCCTGTCCATGGATTGTGCGAAGATGGTATAGGCCTCACCCTGAGGCTCCACAATGACATCATAGGTTTCGGCAACGGCAATCCTGAATTCGTCAACAGTAACCGGGTTTACATACTGGCCATCTGCAGCCACGACCGTCATTTTCAGCCCGGGGATACGGATATCGAAATAGGTCATTGCCGAGCCGTTGATAAACCGTAAGCGTATCTTTTCACCGGGACGGAACAGTCCGGTCCAGTTTTTCAGCGGGGCCTGCCCGTTCATGAGATAGGTGTAGGTGTAGCCACTGACATCCGCGAGGTCAGTCGGATTCATTTTCATTTCAGCCCACATTTTCCGATCGGCAATGGTGGCTGACAGCCCCCTGGTATTCACGTCGCGGAAAAAAGAGCCAACGGTTGGTTTATTGAAATTGTAGTAATCCGACTGTTTTTTTAATTTTTTCAGCAGGCTGTGAGGATTTTCATCGGTCCAGTCAGACAACATGACCACATGCTCACGATCGTAAGTAAACGGTTCTGGCTCCCCGGCATCGATGATAATGGCACCGTATACCCCCTCCTGTTCCTGCAGACCGGAATGGCTGTGGTACCAGTAAGTCCCGTTCTGCTTAACCTTAAAGGTGTAAACGTAGGTATCATCAGGCTCTATGCCCATAAAACTCAGCCCCGGAACACCATCCATATTGGCCGGAAGAATAATGCCGTGCCAGTGAATGGACGTCTGTTCATTAAGACGGTTTTTGACCTTCAGGGTAATGGTGTCACCTTCTTTCCAGCGAAGAACGGGCCCCGGCAGGCCTCCATTGATTGTTTTGGCCTGACGCTCACTGCCCGTGATATTGACGGCCGTTTCACCAATGGTCAGGTCAAACTGAGTACCCTGCAGGGATGCGGCAACTGGCAGGCTCAGACTGGAACGCGCATTGAAACTCCATACGCCAAGACTTCCGGCTACGCCAGAGAGGGTTAACCCCTTCAGGAAAGTTCGTCGAGACGTTTTCAACAGCATGCGCATTCCCTTATTTAAAGTATGGTTACTGACAGAATTCGAGAACCGATTTAAATTAAATTACTGGTTCATCCACTTACAATGAAATGAATCTAGCACACCTTAAGAAACAAATTCATTACAATCGTGTAATGTACATAGCTGTATTACATTTACGTCATCTTCCCCACAGGTTGATTATTTTTATATATGATCATAAGGATATCTTTTATTTACCTCAGAAGGTAATTACACATGAATATATTAATCACGACCACTGCGTTTACAGCTTTATTTTGTGGGGCAGCTTTTGCTCAGTCCAGTGATATTGCCCATGAAGCACATCGATTTGTTAATAATGCCTCAGCCGTCAGTCATGTGAATTCCTCGACGCATGAAAACTTACCGGACAGGGTTAATAAAAACAACACGCCCTCATTCTCTGAAATGAATGAACATGAAAGGGCCATTGTTGCTCATTCATTTATGAACAACAGCGCGTCCTATGCGCATCAGAAAATGATTGAGGAACATAAAAAAATGCTGTCCGGCAGTGATGCAAATTCAAAGACCTCGTCTTCTTCTTTTAACGAACTGAATGCCGGAGAAAAAGCCGCTCTCGTGCATGAGCAGGTCAATAATGCCGGTGCGGAAGCACATCAGACGCAGGCAAGAAAGCTTCGCGGGCTGTATTCGACCAGGTAACTGCAGGCGGGTTAGTGCTTAGCGTCAGGTGCGCAGCAGGGCTTTACTGACGGGTTACGTAGCAGGACATGAGCCCCATATTGCTCTGCCGTAACCTGTTTCAGTCCCGTTAATCATCACCGTCGGGCTGGTCATACAGTTCCCAGAGCTTCAGGAGCAAACGGGAAACAAGATATGTTACAAAAATGACGACCATCAACGGTGCTCCCGATTAACTGACAGATGACACGCCTCCTGAAAACCCCTAGCATACGCCGCAGTGTTCATGCTAACGGCGAATTCCAGTAAATGTATTCTACCGATGTCGTAAAAGAAAATGCCTACCTTTCAGCCACCCGCTCGGGGCTGGAATCGAACGAGATCGCTACTCTTCAGCGCTCCTTGCCTTCCCGGTTTAATCTGCGGCATTTGAAAAAAAATGAATCATTAAAACTCGTACTGCAAAAGAAAGCGGGAAAATCACGTGTCGTGGCCTATAAATTTACGTCCGGTTCATTTAATTACACGGCGTATCGTATATCAGATAAAAAGTTCTATAACCTTTCCGATACTTCCGGGAAAGGCAGTCTCGATTATCCGTTACCGGCCACAGCAAGACTCAGTTCGCCTTTCAATCCTGCAAGACTTAACCCGGTATCGGGAAAAGTGAGTCCCCATAATGGCATTGATTATTCCATGCCCATGAACACGAAAATAGTCAGCGTCATCGACGGAAAAATCACCCGGGCCGAATACAACAGTACCATGGGATATTTTGTTGAAGTAACGGGAAAAGCCGGTGTTAAAACTCGCTATCTCCACCTCAATAAAATACTCGTTACTAAAGGGGCCAGGGTTACACGGGGAGGTGCTATTGCGTTATCCGGTAACAGCGGACGTTCATCCGGTCCTCATCTGCATTACGAGCTGGTCATCAATAACAACCCTGTTAACTCTCTGGCGTTCCGGGCAGCGGCACCCGCTGATAACAAACTCGAACAGCATGCCTTTGCGCATGCCAGAGACTACGAACGATACCTGGACTGATAACGGGACCGCGACGCGGCCCCGTCTGCCGGATTAATTTTTTTTATCGTTTTCACTTCCGTGATGTTGATGATCTCCATGCCCTCCGTGGCCGTGGAAAAGATGCATTAGCGGGCAGACCAGCAATAACAGATATGGCCAGTAACCTGCCACATGTGACCAGTGTTCGCGCAGGAGGGCAAATGCCGCGATCGCGGCGACAGCAATAAGCGCATAGGTGGTACTTTTCATACTGGACTCCTTCTGTTCGTAACTGACCCTTCACTCAGTGTTATTTCCCGAGCCTGACACTTTTCAGACGCAACGCATTCACAATGACGCTGACGGAGGAAAGAGCCATGGCCGCCGCCGCAATAACTGGCGACAGCAGTATTCCATACACAGGATAAAGCAGACCTGCAGCCACAGGCACGCCAAGTGCGTTGTAGATAAATGCAAAAAACAGATTCTGACGGATATTTTTCATGGTGATCTCTGACAGATGACGGGCCCTGTTCAGTATCATCAAGTCGCCTTTGAGAAGGGTGACTCCGGCACTTTCAATTGCCACATCTGTACCCGTTCCCATGGCTATACCCACGTCAGCCGCTGCCAGCGCCGGGGCATCATTCACACCGTCTCCGGCCATCGCAACCACATGGCCAGACTCTTTCAGTCGGGTTATCACTGCTTTTTTGCCATCCGGCAGAATTCCGGCTTCAACCTCATCTATTCCCAGTTTCCGTGCGACTGCTTCAGCAGTAAGCTGGTTATCCCCGGTGAGCATAACGATGCGGATCCCCGCCTGACGCAAAGCTTTAAGCGCATCCGGCGTGGTTGTTTTCACGGGATCCGAGATAGCTATCAGGCCTGCAAGGTCCCCGTCTGTGGCCACATAGATAACGGTAGCGCCTTCCATCCGCAACGTATCCGCAACGGCCTTTTGATTATCAATAACTATACTGTTTTCCTGCATAGCCAGTTCATTACCAATAACAACCCGTTGACCTTCGACATCGCCTGAGACACCTTTACCCGACGGTGCATCGAAATGAGTGACTGCGGGTATTGCGATCCCCTTTTCCTGTGCTGCTTTAACTACTGCCATACCCAGCGGATGCTGCGAGCCTTTTTCCACTGCGGCTGTTACACGCAAAAGAGATGTTTCCCCACCCGGATTGAGACTGATAATCCCTGTCACCGTAGGCGAACCTTCCGTGAGCGTGCCTGTTTTGTCGACAACCAGCGTGTCCACTTTTTCAAGACGCTCAAGGGCTTCGGCATTCCTGATTAACACCCCGGCCTGGGCTCCTTTGCCCACCCCCACCATTATCGACATCGGCGTGGCCAGCCCCAGCGCGCAGGGACAGGCAATAATCAGGACCGACACAGCCGCAATGAGACCGTGCGCCATCCTGGGCTCGGGCCCCCAGACAGACCAGATCACGAAAGCAACAACCGCGATAAGTATCACCAGAGGAACAAACCAGCCTGAAACGCTGTCAGCCATTCTCTGGATGGGGGCACGCGAACGCTGTGCATCAGCGACCATCTGAACAATTCGTGAGAGCATTGTTTCATCACCGACTTTCTCTGCACGGATGATGAGACTCCCTGTCTGATTAATGGTCCCCCCGATGACAGGGTCACCCTCCGTTTTGGTAACCGGCATAGATTCCCCGGTCACCATCGATTCATCAACGGTTGTTTTGCCTTCGATCACGATACCGTCGACCGGAATACTCTCTCCAGGTCTGATGCGGAGCTTATCGCCAGGCAGGACATCTTCCGCATTAATATCCGTTTCATGACCGTCATGATCCAGCCGTCTGGCGGTTTTGGGGGCAAGGTTCAGAAGCGCAGTAATGGCGCCTGAGGTTTGTTCCCGTGCCCGCAGCTCAAGAACCTGTCCCAGCAGAACAAGCACCGTAATAACTGCTGCGGCTTCAAAATAAACGGCCACCAGGCCATCCATGTTTCTGAACGATGCAGGAAACCAGGAGGGGAAGACGGTTGCAATGACGCTGTAAACCCAGGCTACGCCGGTCCCCATTGCAACAAGGGTAAACATATTCAGGGAGCGGTTACGTAACGACATTCCGGCCCGGGCGAAGAATGGCCAGCCACACCACAACACGACAGGGGAGGCCAGAAGCAGCTGCAGCCATGTGTTGTACTGTGGCGGTACTGTATTCCTCAACTCGGGAAACAGATGAGATCCCATTTCGAGTACCAGAACCGGAAACGCCAGCAACAACCCCAGCCAGAAGCGTCTTGTCATGTCGTGAAGTTCATCACTCGGCCCCGTGGATGCCGTAGCTACGAGCGGCTCCAGTGCCATTCCACAGACAGGACAGCTTCCGGGACCACTGCGGCGTATCTCCGGGTGCATCGGACATGTCCACACACCTTCAGAATTCTCTTTTTCCGCCTGGTGGTGAGGCTGTTTTATCTGATCAGGGCTGACTTCGTGATGATCGTGGTGATGGTGATGGGAATGTTCACTGGCATCTTCGGTAAGATAACGATCGGGATGGGCTTTAAATTTACTCTCACAGCTGGCGGAGCAGAAATAAAGTTGATGGTCCTGGTATCGAATGCTGCTGTGCGCCCTGTCGGGCAGGATGGCCATCCCGCACACGGGATCTCTCACCTTATGCAATACGTGGCCCTCGTCCGGGGATAATGTCTGCTCAGAAGCAGTCTGGTTGTTGTGTTGCACTGCATTGTCATTTTTCACAGTAACTCTCCTTATGCATACCGAAGCATCTTCTGTCTTCAGGGTATGTCATGGATGCGATTACCACGAATATCGCCGGCACAGGAGTGCCTGCTACCGGCGTCCCGTTATCAGCCGTTCCGCTGACTATTCGATTCGCTGGAAGACTTTTTTACTTCCATCCGGTGAGAATGCGATAACATCGTAAGCCTCTTTTCGGGCTCCCATCTCCATTCCAGGACTTCCTGCTGGCATACCGGGGGTGGCGAGACCGTATATACCTGAACCAGACTGCATTGCCTTATGTATCGTTGTCGCAGGCACATGGCCTTCAATGATCAAATTACCGGCAACCGCGGTATGACAACTTCGCAGTCCTGCAGGAATAGCATGCTTTTCTTTCAGGGCTGACAGCGCCTGATCATTCATGACGTGAGTTCGTACTTCAAACCCGTCTTTTTCCATCGCTTTGCCCCACAGGGAACAACAGCCACAGTTTTCAGATTTGTACATATCAATCACTTTTTCACTCGCCATCGCGGGCAGTGAAAGGCCGAGAGCCAGCGCCATCAGAACCACTTTTTTCATACTCACCTCTGTATATTATCGATTTAAACCCTGACGTCAGGGTGAATCAGTAAAGAAGGACACCCACAGGGGGTGCCCTTTCAGGTTCAGGACACGCTTTTTTTATGTCTGCGCAGCCAGATTAATTTGTAGGCGGCAGGAATAATGAACAGGGACAGCAGCGGAGCCGTGATCATCCCACCAATCATGGGTGCCGCGATACGGCTCATGACTTCTGAACCTGCACCGGTTCCCCAGAGTATTGGCAGCAGACCCGCAATGATCACCGCCACGGTCATGGCTTTCGGCCGGACACGCAGTACGGCACCATGATAGAGGGCTTCATCAAGGCCTTCCGGTGTGAACGTCTCTTTACGGGACAATTCCGGGTGCGCTTCAATGGCATGACGCAGATACATCAGCATGACCACGCCAAACTCTGCTGCCACCCCGGCCAGAGCGATAAACCCCGTTCCGGTTGCGACAGACATATGGAAGCCCTGCCAGTACAGGAACCATATCCCGCCAACCAGGGCGAACGGCAGGCTCATCAGGATCAGCAGGGCTTCATCAACCCGGCGGAATGCCAGATACAACAGGATGAAGATGATCATCACCGTCATCGGCACCATCAGCTTCAGTTTCTTGTTGGCATGCTCAAGCAGTTCAAACTGTCCGGAGAATGACACGCTGGTACCCGGTCTCAGTTTCACTTTCTGACTGATCGCCGTTTTAATGTCATTAACCACCGACACCATATCCCTGCCGCGCGCGTCAATGTAAATCCAGCTGGCTGGACGGGCATTTTCCGTTTTCAGCATAGTCGGCCCGGAAACGACCTTAATATCCGCAACATCGCCCAGCGTGATCTGCTGCTTCATCGGGGTCAGGATCGGCATCTGTTTCAGGGCCTGCGGGCTGTTCCGGTAATCCTGCGGATAGCGGATATTAATCGGGTACCGGGCCACGCCTTCAACCGTTTCCCCTACCGTCGCGCCGCCGATGGCTGATGAGATGAACAGCTGCACATCGCCCACCGTCATTCCGTAGCGGGAGGCTTTTTCCCGGTTGATATCCACATCAATGTAGCGCCCGCCTTCCAGTCGCTCTGCGAGAGCAGACACTACGCCGGGTACGGTTTTGGCGACCGCTTCGATACTCTGCGCCGTTGCATCGATATCGGACAGAACCGTTCCGGACACCTTGATACCTATCGGGCTTTTGATCCCGGTTGAGAGCATATCAATACGGTTACGGATTGGCGGCACCCAGAGGTTTGCCAGCCCCGGTAAACGGACGGTCCTGTCGAGTTCTTCAATAATCTTGTCAATCGTCATGCCTGGACGCCACTGATCCTCAGGTTTGAGCTGGATCGTGGTTTCAACCATTTCGAGCGGTGCGGAATCCGTGGCGGTCTCTGCTTTACCGGTCTTGCCAAATACAGAGGCCACTTCAGGAACGCTTTTGATTAACTTGTCCGTCGTCTGCAGGAGCGCTGCAGCTTCAGCCGGAGAGACACCCGGCAGGGTCGACGGCATATACAACAGGTCGCCCTCGTTAATCTTCGGCAGAAACTCACCGCCCACCTGGCTCAGCGGCCAGATAACGGTGAAAATGGACAAGGCCGCAACCAGCAGGGTTGTTTTTGGCCAGTGGAGAACCCGCAACAGCAATGGATGATACGCTTTGATCAGTACCCGGTTCAGGGGGTTACTGGTCTCTGCAGGAATTTTCCCCCGGATCCAGAATCCCATCAGAATCGGAATGACGATGATGGCCAGCGCGGCCGCGCCCGCCATGGAGTACGTTTTCGTGAATGCCAGCGGGCCAAACAGACGTCCTTCCTGACCTTCCAGGGTAAAGATAGGAATAAAGGACAGGGTGATGATCAGCAGGCTGATAAACAGTGCGGGTCCCACTTCAACGGAGGCATCGGTAATCACCTTCCAGCGGGTGGCGTTGTCAATCTGCTCACCCGGATGCTGATGATCCCACTCCTCAAGCCGCTTATGCGCATTCTCAATCATCACAATGGCGGCATCCACCATCGCACCGACGGCAATCGCTATCCCTCCCAGCGACATGATATTGGCGTTCAGTCCCTGGAAGTGCATGACGATAAAGGCGATACACAGACCAAGCGGCAGAGAGATAATCGCCACCAGGGCAGAACGTACGTGCCACAGGAACAGGGCACAGACGATGGCCACCACGATAAACTCTTCCAGAAGTTTGGAACTGAGGTTATCAATCGCCCGGTCGATGAGCTGGCTGCGATCGTAGGTGGTCACGATTTCAACGCCTTCCGGCAGGCTGGCCTTCAGCGTCTCAAGTTTATCCCTCACTGCCGTGATAACGTCGCGTGCATTTTTACCCGACCGCAGGATCACCACGCCGCCAGCGACTTCGCCCTGGCCGTTCAGCTCGGCAATACCACGCCGCATTTCAGGCCCGGTCTGCACGCGGGCAACATCCCGCAGATAAACCGGCACGCCGTTCTCGCCTGTTTTCAGGACGATGTTATTAAAATCATCAATGCTCTGAAGATAACCGCTGGCACGGACCATATACTCAGCTTCGGCCATTTCAACGGATGAGCCACCGGCCTCCTGGTTAGACGATTCAAGGGCCTGTTTCACTTCGGGCAGGCTGATACCATACTGAGACAATTTTACCGGATTGACCTGAATCTGGTACTGTTTCACCACGCCGCCAACCGAAGCGACCTCAGCCACGTTCGGGATGGTTTTCAGCTCAAATTTCAGGAACCAGTCCTGCAGAGAACGCAGTTCTGAAAGGTCGTGTTTTCCGCTGCGATCGACAAGGGCATATTCAAATATCCAGCCCACCCCCGTGGCGTCCGGACCGATTTCAGAACTCACACCGGCGGGCAGTTTTCCCTGTACCTGGTTCAGGTACTCCAGCACGCGGGAACGGGCCCAGTACAGATCGGTGCCGTCTTCAAAAATGACATACACATACGAATCACCGAACTGTGAAAAACCACGCACGGTTTTTGCGCCAGGCACGGACAGCATGGTGGTGGTAAGTGGATAGGTGACCTGGTTTTCTACAATCTGCGGGGCCTGGCCGGGATAGCTGGTTTTGATAATGACCTGCACATCTGACAGGTCAGGCAAGGCATCGACAGGCGTGTTAATAATCGTCCATGTGCCCCAGATGCTGAGAAACAGGGCCCCCATCATGACCAGGAAACGGTTGGCGACAGAGCGCCGGATAATCCATTCAATCATCGTCGTCTCCTCAGTGCCCTGAATGCATATTTACAGGCTGGTCAGACATTGCTGGCATACTGCTTTCTGTTTTTTCAGGGTGGCGCATACGTTCCAGTGCGCCCGTAATATTGGCTTCAGAGTCAATGAGGAACAGGCCACTGACCACCACGGTATCGCCTTCATTCAGGCCGGAGCCGATGCCGGACTGTTGCTGTGACTCATGCAGAACGTGGATCTGTTTCGGCACAAACTTGCCTTCATCATCAACAGTAATCACGCGCTGTTCTTTGCCGGTATCGATAACGGCCTGGCTTGGTATCAGCAGCATCTCCTGGCTTCTGGTATTCAGTTTCAGATAGGCATTCATGCCCGGCTTGAGAAACTCATCCTTATTAGAAACCTGGAGACGGACCTGAAGCGTACGGGTTGTCTGATCCACGCTGGGAAGAATATTCCATTTTTCGACATGGAATGTTTTATCCGGATAAGCCGGTACCGAAATTTCAAACTGCGACGTATCTTTCAGCAGATAGGCGATAGATTCTGGCACTGCAGCGCTGATCCAGACCGGGTCCATTCCCTGAATCTGAGCCACCACCTTATCTTTCGAAATATTCATGCCGGTGCGCAGGTCAAATGCAGTAATGACACCATCAATAGGTGCTTTAATGGTAAAACGGGTCTGAATGCTCCGGGTAGAACGCAGTCTCTGAATATCCTCTTCCGGCATACCTGCCAGGCGAAGCCGTTCCAGAACGCCTTTAATTTGCGTGGAAGTACCACCGGTGCTGGATAACAGAAGGAATTCACTCTGTGCTTCCACCCAGTCCGGAATGGTAATATCGATAAGTGGCGTCCCCTTCTTCACATGATCGCCAATCGTCATGGGGTAGACTTTTTCGACAAACCCGTCAGAACGCGCCTGCACAATAACAAACTGATACTCGTTATAGCTGACATTAGCCGGGATTGTCTGAGAATAATTCAGCATTCCTCGCGTGACTTTTTGCGTTTTTAATCCCAGATTCTGAACCTGGGTTGGGTCGATACGGATCCCGCCACTGCTTTTATCGCCACTGTCATCAGCATATTTTGGCACCAGGTCCATATCCATAAAGGGCGATTTTCCGGGTTTATCAAATTTGGTATCCGGTTTCATTGGGTCATACCAGAAAAGCACCTTTCGTTCCGGTGCCTTTTGTTCTGTTTTTTCTGTCTTTTGTGCTGAGTTTACATACTGCCAGGCAGTAACCGATATCAGCCCCCCTGCTATGAGGCTGCTGATAATTATTGCAGCATATTTTATCTTTAAAGAAGCCATACAATTTTCCGCTAAAAAATCAAAACACCTGGCATATGCGCCTGACGGTTAACTCACACATATACCTATGTGAATGTACAGGCGCACAGGATGTAATCGCTCCGGACAGCCAATCAGGACTGCGTCACGTTAATGCTTTTGAGTAAAGAGATATTGCCCTGCTGAATAAACGAGAAATCGACATGGTTGCCTGTTTTCAGGGCATTAATAGCATCGTCTGCATTAACAAAAGTAAAGCGCATGGTCATTGCAGGCCAGCCCACCGCTGGAATTGCTTCATGCGAAATGGTGATTTTCTTAGTATTCATATCAATGTCTTTAACGACACCGGTGCCCTTGATAACTTGCTGTACCGAAGCATCACTGGCAGTATTCATATCGCCATGCTGATGTGTTTCAGCATGAAGACCGGCAGAAAACATGACAGAGAAGGCACCAAATAAAACGGCTTTAAGTGAATTACGCATTTTAATTTCCTGATTAATTAAATAAATTTACTCTACCCAACCGCCACCCAGCGCGGTAAACAGATTAATTTCGTTAACCTGCCGGGAATAGGTAAGATCGAGAATGGTTTGCTGGGTAGCGAAGAGGGAACGTTCTGCATCCAGCACTTCGATGTAACTGACAGCACCACTTGCATACAATCCTCTGGCACGCTGGAGAGTTATCTGAAGTGAATCAAGATAACGCTGCTGTGACTCAAGTTGCTGGCTAAGGCTGTCGCGCAGCGCAAGCGTGTCGGAAACATCCTTAAAGGCTGACTGAATTTTTTGTTCGTAATTAACCACCGACTGTTGCTGGCGAATTTCAGCCAGCTTCAGATTGGCTTTATTCCTGCCAGCATTAAATATAGGAATTTCAATTTTAGGGATAAAATTCCACATTCCACTTCCTGACGTAAACAGGCTGGACAGCTCCGTACTGCTTGCGGAAAGACCACTGGTCAGGGTAATTGAGGGGAAAAAGGCCGCTCGCGCTGCGCCAATATTGGCATCAGCCGCTTTCAGCTGATATTCCGCTTCCATAATATCCGGTCGCTGCAGCAAAATTTGTGAAGACAGATTTGGTGGCAATTTTACTGGGGCTATCTCCCCGCCTTTCATCCCTTTTTCTGACGGAAGTGCGCGGTACGTTCCCAGCACCAGTTGCAGGGCATTGTTTGCCTGAGCCAGATCGCCTTCTCGTTTGGCTATTTCGGCGCGGGTACTTTCGATTTGTCCTCGCGCCTGTTCAAGTGCCAGAACGTTCGTACTCCCGGTCACGAGCTGCTGCTCAACGAAAGCATAGGACTGTTGATAATTTTTCAGCGTTTCCCGCGCAATACGAAGTTGTTCGTACGCCAGTTGCTGGCTGAAATAGCTTTGTGAAACGTTGGATACCAGCAGGATGTGTACGGCCCGACGGGCTTCTTCGCTGGCAAAGTAGTTCTGGCGATCAGCATCACTCATGTTCTTAAGTTTGCCGAAAAAATCGAGCTCATAGCTGAGCTCCAGTCTCGCGTCGTACTCCTGTGTGGTCGGCTTGTCACCTTTCAGACCACCGCTGTATGTTATCCCGGATGAGGCATTCAGCTGGGGATAACGATCTGCATCCGTGACGTTGAACTGGGCTCGGGCCTCTTCAACCTTCAGGGCAGCCATTCTCAAATCACGGTTATTAGTCAGAGCTTCACCGATCAACCGGGTAACCTGGGGATCGACAAAAAAGTTACGCCAGCCCGTATCCTGATAGCCATTTACCGCTGGCGTCAGGCTGTTATGGGACAGTGAAAACTGCTGGGGTACCGGTGCTGCGGGCCGCTGATATTCAGGCGCAAGCGACACGCAGCCTGCCAGGATGAATATCGTGCTAATGCTGAGTAATTTTAATTTGAACATAACGCTTCTCGTCCAGGCAGACCTGGTAAATGGTTCAAATGAAGTCCAGAGTATTGATAGGGGTACTTTACCTAACGCTCTCTGTTTGCCGGGTGACAGGATAATGACAATGTTGTCATTTTTGCTGTAATCCGTTGATAACGATCGTGGGCGCAATAGAATGACATTAGCAGCCAGCCGGGGAGCAAGATGAAAATATTGATCGTCGAAGACGAAATTAAAACAGGTGAATATCTCAGCAAAGGGCTTACAGAGGCAGGGTTCGTAGTGGATCACGCTGATAATGGTCTTACCGGATATCATCTCGCCATGACAGCCGAGTATGATTTAGTCATTCTGGATATCATGCTACCTGATGTGAACGGCTGGGATATCATCCGCATGCTGCGCACTGCCGGAAAGGGTATGCCGGTCTTACTGCTGACAGCCCTCGGCACGATCGAACATAGGGTCAAAGGACTGGAACTGGGTGCGGACGATTATCTGGTTAAACCCTTTGCGTTTGCCGAACTGCTCGCCCGGGTGAGAACCCTTCTGAGGCGGGGAAACACGATGATCACGGAAAGCCAGTTTAAGGTGGCTGACCTCTCGATTGATCTCGTATCCAGAAAAGTCAGTCGCGCCGGAAACCGCATTGTGCTCACCAGTAAAGAGTTCAGCCTGCTGGAATTCTTCATTCGCCATCAGGGAGAGGTTCTTCCCCGCTCCCTGATTGCCTCTCAGGTCTGGGACATGAATTTTGACAGCGACACTAATGCGATCGATGTCGCAGTAAAGCGACTCCGCGCTAAAATAGACAACGATTACGAGACAAAGCTGATCCAGACAGTCCGGGGCGTGGGCTACATGCTGGAGGTCCCGGATGCATAGCAAACCTTCCAGACGCCCTTTCTCACTCGCTCTGCGGCTGACCTTTTTTATCAGCCTGTCCACGATACTGGCTTTTATCGCATTCACCTGGTTTATGCTGCATTCTGTTGAAAATCATTTTGCCGAGCAGGATGTCAGCGATCTTCAACAAATCAGCACCACACTGAACCGTATACTGCAGTCCCCGGTGGATCCGGATGATAAAAAAATAAGCAAAATAAAGGAATCAATTGCCAGCTACCGCAACGTTGCCCTTTTGCTCCTCAATCCCAGGGGGGAAGTGCTCTTTAGCTCAGCTCAGGGGGCGGCACTACGCCCGGCAGTGAATTCAGCAGATTTTAGCGAGCACAGCCGCGCACGGGATGTCTTTCTCTGGACGGTGGAGGATCCTGCGGGACCGATGGATACCGGGTCCGAAATGAAGATGGAAACATACAGGATTATCGCCTCCTCTGGTCAGGCGATATTTCAGGGCAAACAGCAGAACTATGTCATGCTGACTGGCCTATCCATTAATTTCCATCTCCATTACCTCGATGCGCTGAAAAAGAACCTGATTGCGATTGCCGTCGTGATAAGCCTGTTGATTGTTCTGATCATTCGAATCGCTGTCCGTCAGGGGCACCTGCCCCTTCGTAATGTCAGCAATGCCATTAAAAACATCACCTCCGAGAATCTTGATGCGCGACTGGAACCGACACGCGTTCCCATTGAGCTGGAGCAACTGGTTATCTCGTTCAATCATATGATTGGAAAGATTGAGGATGTCTTTACCCGCCAGGCCAATTTCTCTGCCGATATCGCGCATGAGATCAGAACGCCCATCACCAATCTGGTGACGCAGACTGAAATCGCACTGAGTCAGGATCGAACACAGAGGGAACTTGAGGATGTCCTCTATTCCAGTCTTGAAGAGTATAACCGGATGACCAAAATGGTCAGCGATATGCTGTTCCTGGCACAGGCAGATAATAATCAGCTGATACCTGACAGGGTCATGTTTGACCTCAGAGCGGAAGTCATGAAAGTCTTCGAGTTTTTCGAAGCCTGGGCCGAAGAACGCAATATCACGCTCAAATTTAACGGGATGCCCTGCCTGGTTGAGGGAGATCCACAAATGTTCAGAAGGGCGATCAATAATCTGTTATCCAATGCCCTGCGTTATACCCCGGAGGGACAGGCAATCACCGTCTCAATAAGAGAGCAGGAGAGCTTTTTTGACCTTGTGATTGAAAATCCGGGGAAACCAATCCCTGAAGAGCATTTATCAAGGTTGTTTGACCGTTTTTATCGGGTGGATCCGTCCAGACAACGAAAAGGAGAAGGCAGCGGCATCGGCCTTGCGATTGTGAAGTCAATCGTGGAAGCACATCACGGAAGAGTGCAGGTGGAATCGGACGTACACTCAACGCGTTTTATCTTATCCGTGCCCAGACTGGAGAAAATGATTCCGGACACCCAGTGCTGGGAATAAAGATTTAAATGACAAAGATGTCATTAGCCTGTCATGCAGCAAACAGAAGCCATTCGATATAATTAGTGCAACTTATCAGGAAGGCTGGATTGCTTTATCAATATCCGGCGTCAGTGGACGCCAGGAAATGAATATCCAGTCCCCTCCCGGAGAAATAAACACTTCCGAACCTGTTTCAGTTATGGAACTGAAAACACCGGTTGTACTCCCCCGGACATCACTAATTAAGAAATGGAGAGTTATCATGAAAAATATCGTATTAGCATCCTTGCTGGGCTTTGGCTTAATTTCTTCGGCCTGGGCCACTGAAACCGTGAATATCCATGAGCGGGTCAACAATGCACAGGCACCTGCTCACCAGATGCAGTCTGCTGCGGCTCCTGTCGGGATCCAGGGGACTGCACCTCGTATGGCCGGTATGGACCAGCATGAACAGGCCATTATTGCTCATGAAACCATGACGAACGGGTCGGCGGATGCGCACCAGAAAATGGTGGAAAGTCATCAGAGGATGATGGGAAGTCAGACCGTTTCCCCTACCGGGCCGTCGAAGTCATTAGCGGCAATGAATGAGCATGAAAGAGCTGCAGTTGCCCATGAATTTATGAATAACGGTCAGTCTGGCCCACATCAGGCCATGGCCGAAGCGCATCGTCGCATGCTCAGTGCAGGCTGACGGCGAGGGAAGTATCTGTGCTGTCCTTATTTCCTTGATAGATTTTTCCGTAACCGGATATATGGCAACATCTTTGCCCCCTACAGGGGGCATTTTTATCAGATTCTGCTACAGTTAACGGGCATCAACGCTAAAAGGATATTTTTTATGAAAGCCAGAAACACTTTATTTGCAGTATTAATGTTATCCCTGCCAGCGATTTCAGCAGAACATTCAGAAATGAAAATGACTGATATATCTACCTCGGCTTCGTCACAGGAATATATGGCTGGCATGAAAGACATGCATGACAAAATGATGGCTGCCGTAAATGAGTCCGATCCCGACAAGGCTTTTGCGAAAGGCATGGTAGCGCACCATGAAGGGGCAATAGCAATGGCTGAGACCGAGCTCAAATACGGAAAAGATCCGAAAATGAGAAAGCTCGCGCAGGACATCATTAAAGCTCAAAAAGGTGAAATTGAGCAGATGAATAAATGGCTTGATAGTCAAAAGTAAACATTGTAGAAATGTCACGACAAGCGTGATTTTACATCGTTCCTGGGCGCGGGAGTCGGTTAATCTTTATATAATTCAAACCCGATTAATTTCGGGTTTTTACTACTCTGTACTCCGGTCCTTTGTTGAGGACCGGAATATATGCACCTGAGATGCTTATTTAATACATTATCTCGTCATGGATACAATGTCGCTCAGGATCTCAACCAGCTCGCTTCTCTCCTGCGTTCCGTCATGATAGGTTGATCTTGAGATGATTCTTTCTGATGTCATCTGAGGCCAGAATTTATCTAGTACATTATCGGGTTTCATTCCCACAGCCCGGCCGATTATTTTTTTAGCGTCACAGGTGTCCGTAAACGTGACGGCTACACCAGTAATTTCCTCGATAAGATCCGGGCACAGATAGTTTTCTATCTCACGTTTGCGCGTAGCGAAAAATACCTTACCGGCCTCCTCTACTTCTTTTTTACGCTTCTGGATGGACAGAACCTGTGCAGGGTCTCCCCCAATATCGGAGTCCAGAAATACGCACCAGGGAAGCCCCAGATCTTTGGCCAGATTCAATGTAACCCAGTGTTTGACGCTACCACACCCTCCTATGAGGACTGGCACTATTTTCACGTCCTCCAGAGAGGCTGGCAGCGCACCTGACTGTTTTAATGAACTGGCCGCATGCCTCAGGAAAGTAACATCCGACTTTCCCTCTACCAGAACAATCCCCTGCGCCCTTTCCATACCGGTCTCTGGCAGCACCCCCAGGCTTTCAGTGGCTTCCTTCAGCACTGCGTCATCCGGCATTTTTACTACGGGTTCACCCGCCTCATTTCGGGTAACATAACGTACGCCTTCGACAGGGATTAATCCGGCCAGCGCCGGGACATGGGTGGTGACGATAATCTGACGGTGCGGCTGGCCTGCCAGTGCCAGTAACGCTTTCATCAGCATCATCTGATAGTTCGGATGCTGTGACGTTTCAGGCTCCTCTATGGCATAAATCACATTTCTGGGCGTCCCCGCGACATTCTTTTCAGCCTCAGCCCGAAAAAAATTCAACAGGATAAGCCTCCTTATCCCGCTGCCGCGCTTATTGATGGGGATGCCATTTTCCCCGTCCAGGGTGAAATTGAAGGTCCACTTGGGTTTCTCCTTAAATCGTGGAGTCAGTTCACTGGCGAGTTCGGGGGCCATTTCACGTAATTTATCCAGCGTTCTCTGTGCGACATCCAGGACGCTGTCCTGAATCTCATTTTCCAGCGCTGTAATTTTGTCCTGCAGCGCAGCCTGAGCGTCTTTTACGGCCTGCTGTAAGGGGTTTTTAGCTTCGGAATCCCCGTCGCTGCTTTCCCTGTCGGCTTTGAAAATCGCATACGTGGGCAGCAAATCGAGGATCTTACCCCATAATGATTTTGTGTCGGTTCCGAACTCTTTATCGACATCCAGCATAATTTCCGAACAGGTATAGGGGGCTGCGGCTTCCCTGATGGCCTGACGCCATAACGATGCAGTGCGTTTATCCGCCACATTTTTTTCAACTTCTTTTCCCACCGCCTTGAGCTCAGAAATTTTCATGCCCAGTAAATTTCTCAGGGGCTCCTCATCCGGGTGGATGCAGCGGATGCAGGTCTGCTCCGGTTTTCCTGAGGTCGTTGCTTTAAACGTTTTGACGATTTCAAAATTGCCGTCCTCATTCAGCAGATGTTCTGAGGCGAGCGTGGTCTGCACCCTGTCGTCGATCATGATAAAATCGGGCAGGTCATCAAATTCACAGGCTATTTCAAAACGGCCGTCCCCTTCTCTTAGGCTGAAACAGTTCATGTCATTCTTGTCAGCCTTCATTCCTTCTGTTTCAAAAAAAATAGCCAGCGCTTCCAGAAGCGTTGATTTCCCAAAGTCATTACGACCGACAATACCCGTCATGCTTTCATCAATAATGATTTCAGTAGAGTTTCTGTAGCCTCTGAAGTTTTTCAGTTTTAATTTTCTGAGCCGCATATGAAGTCCTGTGTGTAAGAAAGCGTTTTGCTGCAACCTGAATACAAAATATATTTTCAAATGCCTGCCAACAAGCAGGGATAACCGTTATTCAGAATATCTTAACGACATTTCGGGATTATGATCTGGTCGCGCTTTCAGAACTTTACTGCCCCTCAAAACACCGGAAACTAACTTGTGGTTGGTTACATGGCAAAGTTAAAACTCCAGAATCACGGGTAATGATTTCAATGCTTATTATATTTTTTGGAATTGACTCATGAGCTTTATAATTTAAATGATAATAATAACCATTCTTTTATGCGTAATATTTGCTACTGACACTGATGAATTTAAAAGAAGATAGATTTTCATTTACGGATAATTTCCTAAATTCATCGATAATGTGATCGACATAAAATTTTCACTGAAGAATGAAGAGATAATTTAAGGCCGAGCGAAATAGCTCAAAATGGTGTATTTAACATAACAGAAGAAATGAAAGGCTCTATCGCAACCTGATACTTCAGGCCGCTAAGGGGTTAATCTTGTTGAAGAAAAATTAGACCGGGAAGCGCCAGGCGTCACCATTTCTCCCGCCTGGCTGGAAGTGAAGAATAATTGTGCATAGCTCCGTATTCGGGCTTTGCATCTGACAATGGTTCCCTGGATGAAAGTACGATCTCCACTCCAAGGACGCTGAACACCCTAAACAAACGCTCAAAACCCGCACTTGCAGGGTTGGCCTCTAGTCGGGCATAAGTTTGCTGTGTTATACCCAAACGTTCAGAAACATCTTTTTGCGTCAGTCCATTGGCTTTGCGAAAGCCGATTAAAACAGGACGTAACTGATTCAAAGTCTTCAAAGCGTATTGAGTGTTCATAAGTGACCTTCCGTATCGACGAGTTAACAAGCATAACGCAGGGATTTACAGCATATAGGCTGTAATGCTCATTAACAGACTATAGGCTGTAATACGAATCCTGCCAAGATGCGGCATCTTTCAAATACAAGGCCGTATTGGGTAAGCAGTACACCGTTATATAGCACCCCTTGCCCCTTTGCTGGAGAGGGACCCACGTGATCGCAGGTCTTTTAGACGTTGTTGCTAACCGGCATCATACACAGGTGGTAACCCCCAGGGAAACTCTATGAGTGATAATTTATTCCTGCCCCAGTCAAAATATAAAACCTTATCTAACTAGCTTTCTTAGTATTTTATAAATGAAGTGAAATTAGCGAAGAAGTTTTACATTGTAAAGTGAGCAAAAATATTTACCATTCAACTGGCAAAATTTACAATCTGCAGCCCTTAGCCTGAGAAAATGCACATTAACAGAATAATCATCAAGTCCGACAGAGGCATAACTTACGTCCTCAAAAATATCAGAAATAAATGAGTTGAAATTACAAAAATTAACTTCACTTAACATCTTGAACACCGCAGAAATATATCTATCATGCATTATCTTGACTTCGATAACCTTAGATAAACTTGAATGCGACTTACATTTGAAGAGATCAAAGAGAAAGTAAATCAGCATATTTTTATTGTCCGAAATCCATTTTAAAATTTTATTACGTGCACATGGTAATATATACACTGGATTTTTGAAAGGGTTTGAAACGTCAACCACAAGGGAACAATAACCATGAGGATTTATTCCACTTATAATTAAGTCACTAAGTCCTTTCACTGCATTCAAATAGTTATCAAAACAAACCTCATATAAACTGGTACTATGAACTGCACATTTAGATTCAAACAACCATCTATGACGCAGATAACCAATGCCTTTAGAGTGTATATCTTCAACAATACATTTGTGACAGTAACGAATGTTTGAGATGTTTACCAATGGATATGAATTAGTTATGTGAAAATTTTTCCGACAGGCATCTTCAACAGCGTTAAAATACCCGTAAACACCAGAAGATAACGACACTATATTGGAAGTTAGTATATAACCATTTCTAGTGGCAAGAATGTCATATATATCCTGCAAGCTATGCAATTTGTACATATCAATCAGTTCGAAACGAGGAAAGGCATCGTACCTTAGTGCGCCATGCTTTGATATTATGTTCCTGCAATTGGATAAGTTATACATTATCTGTGAACGCAGAAGAAAACTGTGCCACAATTCATTTTCGTAAACCATATAACTCCCTCTTATTTAATTAGTTCCATTTTTCTGAGAAGTATCATTGTCATTGGTAGTTTATCTCTGTATTTCAAAAGCCAGCCATGCCCTCCCAGTAAAGCATCTAGACTTGTAAGTGACATCGAGTACTGCCCCTGAGATAAAACATCATTTATTAATGATGATGAGATAATATCTCTCTCGCTCCAGTCTACTCTTTTATTTTTATAGCATCGTATTGTTTTAGGAAGACAGGAATTAAGCCAGTCACATTCATGTTTATTTAGCCAATAGAAACTTGCATAACAACTTTCTTTGACTAACTTTCGTGTTATAGAAACGGATTGATTATGTATAAATCTTAATATTTTCTGCTTATGACGCCGTCTTAAAGAATCTTTTTTACATTTTTTACGCCATGAGCATAAACCGTAACAAGATGAAATTACAGAGGATACAGCTCCTTCCGATAATGAGTTTTTCTCAGCTATGGATGCCAGACTAAACCCCCTTACAGCCATAGACTTGATAAGCAATTCAGTGAATATATTAATTTTTGTGTTTCGCTTAAATGCCCTCAGGTATTTTTTATAAATAAGTGTTTTAATGTAACATCTGCTGCGACTAAATTCCTTCCCAAGGTTGCTAACACTAGTATTATTTTCAACTATATGAAAACTGTATTTCTTATGACTTTTAAAGATTTCTTTCTTTTTATTAGTACGACTTCCTGCATACGTTGGCCAGCAAGTATTTAACAAACAATAACAAAGCAAAAGATGCTTTGTGGGATGCTGACAACATTTGTCTTTGAGTATAGGCTCCCAGTAATGATAATCAGTTAGGGATGTTGGTATAAGTCCCGATGAACCCTCCCCAAATAACTGGCACTTAGCATAAACATGTGCGTAGAATACATTTTTCTTTAAATTTCCATCCAATGATAATAAATTCAACTTTTTAAGTACATCCATGTAATTGGGGTGTGTAATATCTTTTCTTCTGATTATATTTAGGGACTCATAACAAAACTTAGCAAAATCGAAGTCTATCTCATTGCTAAGTTGTTCTGTATACGAAACAGGAGGCATCAGTCCAATACGTATGTGCGGTGAAGAAGGGACATGGATGCTTTCAAGCGCTACCGGATGCCGATGGCAGGTTGTAACCCCATGAAGCTGATGCGCCAGATGCCAATAAGTAACACCATAATGAAAAGTATCTTCACGAGCGCAAACCGGGCAAAACTTCAATAGTGTGCGCTGCCCTAGTGAAAAATTACTAAGGCGGCACAATCGATTAAGCCTGGCAGGGGTCGTGTTGAAATCCATAATTTCATTACGACTGATTGGTAGTGCCCAGGCAAAAAGAGGGAGTAAAGTCTGTTCATGCCAGAGCTGATCTGCACTTTCGGATGTATGAAGAGAAATAGCCTTTAATCCTGAATTGAGAATTGGATGGACGTTCATATCAGGTTTGTTGAAAATGATCGTTAACAGAGAAGATGGGGACATACCGTACACGGTAGTTGTCCGACAAAACCGGCTGAACAAGGATTCATCAGGCAAAACAGGCAACATTCTCATTTCCCACACCTCTCTTTGACCGTTACGAACTGTTACCTCATTACAATTTATTAAGTGGATCTATATTTATAAGCCCGCAACGCTGAAGAGCATCGTAGGTATTTTTCTTTTCAGCTGTTTGAATCGCCACGGGTTTAACAGACACCTCAGAGTCATTTAAGATGGCTTAAAGAGAGGTGCCCATGAGCGGTAAGCGTTATCCCGAAGAGTTTAAAACTGAAGCAGTCAAACAGGTTGTTGATCG
>NZ_JAQZRK010000073.1:0-527 GCF_028737495.1 Enterobacter cloacae complex sp. 2022EL-00981 | reverse complement strand
CATGCATTCAGCAGCCCCAGCGAGTAATAGCCTTTATCCATTAACGTCAGGGTGTTATCGCCGGTCTGCCCTATCAGTTGTTCTGCGAGCTCATTTTCACTGTTTTTCATCGTGCCGAAGGCCGCTGCCGTCAGCAGATGGCTGGTCAGCTCCATCTGACAGACCATTTTAACCTGCGGGTAGAGGGCCGGGTTTCCGCCATGCGTCTGGCGGGGAAAGGCGCTGTCGTTTTCCGGTGTGCCCGGTGTTCGCCAGAACACACCATCGATGGCCAGCAGGGTCAGGCCACACCAGTGCGGATGCGGCGTGGCCTTATGCCAGAGCTGCGCTGTTTGCGTGAACACACGGCGGACGGCTTCGCTTCCCAGTCGCTGGCGGGCCTAGATCACGGCACTGGGCGCAACGAACGGACGATTACCGGGTAACATGATATCCAGCCGGTTAACGATCTGATGAAGCGGCTCCTTGCGCTCAAGGGCCATACCGACAATGCACCAGACCATCATTTCCAGAGGAAGGCGCCGTTT
>NZ_JAQZRK010000072.1:0-578 GCF_028737495.1 Enterobacter cloacae complex sp. 2022EL-00981 | reverse complement strand
AAAATCATCGAACTGGCTGGCTACCTGGATTCTTACATCCCAGAACCAGAGCGTGCGATTGACAAGCCATTCCTGCTGCCAATCGAAGACGTATTCTCCATCTCCGGTCGTGGTACCGTTGTTACCGGTCGTGTAGAGCGCGGTATCATCAAAGTGGGTGAAGAAGTTGAAATCGTTGGTATCAAAGAGACTGCGAAGTCTACCTGTACTGGCGTTGAAATGTTCCGCAAACTGCTGGACGAAGGCCGTGCTGGTGAGAACGTTGGTGTTCTGCTGCGTGGTATCAAACGTGAAGAAATCGAACGTGGTCAGGTTCTGGCGAAGCCAGGCTCAATCAAGCCACACACCAAGTTCGAATCTGAAGTGTACATCCTGTCCAAAGACGAAGGCGGCCGTCATACTCCGTTCTTCAAAGGCTACCGTCCACAGTTCTACTTCCGTACAACTGACGTGACCGGTACCATCGAACTGCCAGAAGGCGTAGAGATGGTAATGCCAGGCGACAACATCAAGATGGTTGTGACTCTGATCCACCCAATCGCGATGGACGACGGTCTGCGTTTCGCAATCCGTGAAGG
>NZ_JAQZRK010000071.1:0-609 GCF_028737495.1 Enterobacter cloacae complex sp. 2022EL-00981 | reverse complement strand
ACGACGTGGGCAGCGTGCAGGGTAACCTGGCGAACGGCGGCACCACCGACGATCCGACCCCGACCCTGAGCGGTAAGGCGGAAGCGGGCAGCACCGTGAAGATCTACGATCAGAACGGCCTGCTGGGCGAAGTGACGGCGAAAGCCGACGGCACCTGGAGCTTCTCGCCGGTGGCGAAACTGCCGGAAGGCGAGCACCGCTTCCACGTGACAGCCACCGACAGGGCGGGCAACACCAGTTCTGCGTCAGACGACTTCGTTCTGACCCTGGACTACACCGCGCCTGACGCGAGCAAGCTGGCGATCACCGAAGTCTACGACGACGTGAACACCGCAGGCGTCATTGCCTCCGGCGAAGAAACCGACGACAACCGTCCGCTGATCAAGGGTACCGGTGCGGAAGCCGGCAACACCATCACCGTCTACAACGGCGACAAGGTCATTGGCACCGCGAAAGTGCAGGCCGACGGCACCTGGTCCCTGGAGCCGACCACGCCGCTGCCGGACGGGAAGTACACCCTGACGGCGAAAGAGACCGACGGCGTGGGCAATGTCTCCGGTCCGTCCGGTGAGTACATCATCAACGTGGCCACCGTACCGCCGCAGGCAC
>NZ_JAQZRK010000070.1:0-617 GCF_028737495.1 Enterobacter cloacae complex sp. 2022EL-00981 | reverse complement strand
ATCAGCGCTATCTCTGCTCTCACTGCCGTAAAACATGGCAACTGCAGTTCACTTACACCGCTTCTCAACCCGGTACGCACCAGAAAATCATTGATATGGCCATGAATGGCGTTGGATGCCGGGCAACCGCCCGCATTATGGGCGTTGGCCTCAACACGATTTTACGTCACTTAAAAAACTCAGGCCGCAGTCGGTAACCTCGCGCATACAGCCGGGCAGTGACGTCATCGTCTGCGCGGAAATGGACGAACAGTGGGGATACGTCGGGGCTAAATCGCGCCAGCGCTGGCTGTTTTACGCGTATGACAGGCTCCGGAAGACGGTTTGCGCACGTATTCGGTGAACGCACTATGGCGACGCTGGGGCGTCTTATGAGCCTGCTGTCACCCTTTGACGTGGTGATATGGATGACGGATGGCTGGCCGCTGTATGAATCCCGCCTGAAGGGAAAGCTGCACGTAATCAGCAAGCGATATACGCAGCGAATTGAGCGGCATAACCTGAATCTGAGGCAGCACCTGGCACGGCTGGGACGGAAGTCGCTGTCGCTCACAAAATCGGTGGAGCTGCATGACAAAGTCATCGGGCATTATCTGAACATAAAACACTATCAATAA
>NZ_JAQZRK010000006.1:0-197504 GCF_028737495.1 Enterobacter cloacae complex sp. 2022EL-00981 | reverse complement strand
TGCGACCAAGGCTGGTCAGGGTCAGATCCGCACCGTGCGTGAGGGCAACGGCCATGGAAACAAGGACATTAATCCGGAAGCTGTGAACGTCCGGTAAAGACGCGGAGAAAAATTTCTGGCAGACTGTCTGTAAAGGCACGATGAGGTCTCTTCTGATTTGTTAGCGCAACCAGTAGATCACACTTCATCGTGCTTTTCATTTTTCTGGGGAACCCTCAGCCCTGTGGGAGAGGGTTGGGGTGAGGGAAACTAGCGCACGCGGATCCCTTCAATAATCATCCGCTGCACGTTTTCGAGGGTGCTCTGGAAAAACGCTTCGTCCTGCAGCGTCTTTCCGGTCACCGCTTCCACCTGGGCCGCAAAGTCAGCATAGTGCTGGGTGGCGGCCCAAATCATAAAGATCAGATGCTGCGGATCGACAGGTGCCAGTTTGCCGCTGGCGACCCACCCGGCGATGATCGCGGATTTATCGTCCACCAGCTGTTTTAAATCCCCCGTCAGCTCTGCCTTCAGCAGCGGCGCGCCCTGCAGCATCTCCAGACAGAACAGCCGGGATGCCTGCGGATAATCACGGGACACCTCCAGCTTCAGGCGAATGTACTCTTTGATCGCCACCAGCGGGGCGAACTCCTGACGAAAGGCCTTTAGCGGCGCCAGCCAGATATCCAGGATCTGCTGCATTACTGCCACATACAGCGCCTCTTTCGACGGGTAATAGTAGAGCAGATTGGTTTTGGACACCCCGGCCTGCTCCGCCACCTGTTCCAGGCGCGTGCCGTGAATGCCGAACTGTGAAAAGGTCTCCAGCGCCGCACTGAGGATGGCGTGCTTTTTGGCGCTCACCGCCTGCGAACGTTTACCTGCTGTTTTCACTGCGCCTTGTGTCATCCCGCTCTCCTTATTCTGCGTTGCCAACAGCATAGCAAAACCCCCGCCTCGCCACGACATCCTGCACTCCCATCGCGCATGAATGCCTGTTTTGTGTGCAATGTTTTTGACCATTTAGTCCACTTTTGTCACGCTCAATTCACCAACCATTGATTAACACATTAATAACAAAGCCATTTTGAAAACTGGCACTCCCTTTGCAAAACCCTGTTCACCTGCAACGTAGTGAAGAGAGGTTCGTGATGAAAATTGGCGTATTTGTACCCATCGGCAACAACGGCTGGCTTATCTCGACCACTGCTCCGCAATACATGCCGACCTTTGAGCTGAACAAAGCCATCGTGCAAAAAGCGGAGCACTACCATTTCGACTTTGCACTTTCGATGATCAAGCTGCGCGGCTTTGGCGGCAAAACCGAATTCTGGGATCACAATCTGGAGTCCTTCACCCTGATGGCGGGCCTGGCGGCGGTGACATCACGGATTCAGATTTACGCGACCGCCGCCACGCTCACTCTGCCGCCGGCCATCGTCGCGAGGATGGCCTCTACGATCGACTCCATCTCCGGGGGGCGCTTTGGCGTCAATCTGGTCACCGGCTGGCAAAAGCCGGAGTACGAACAGATGGGGCTCTGGCCGGGAGATGAGTACTTCTCGCGCCGCTATGAGTACCTTACCGAATACGTGCAGGTGCTGCGCGATCTGTGGGGTACCGGCAAGAGCGATTTCAAAGGTGACTACTTCACCATGAATGACTGTCGCGTCAGCCCGCAGCCTTCTGCGCCAATGAAGGTGATCTGCGCCGGGCAGAGCGACGCGGGAATGGCGTTCTCGGCAAAATACGCCGACTTCAATTTCTGTTTCGGTAAAGGCGTCAACACCCCCGCCGCCTTCGCCCCAACCGCCGCACGCATGAAAGAGGCCGCCGACAAAACCGGCCGTGATGTGGGCTCTTACGTGCTGTTTATGGTCATTGCCGACGAAACCGATGAGGCCGCGCGCGCCAAATGGGAGCGTTATAAAGACGGGGCCGACGACGAGGCCCTGAGCTGGCTCACCGAACAGAGCCAGAAAGATACCCGTTCCGGCGCGGACACCAATGTGCGCCAGATGGCCGACCCGACCTCTGCCGTCAATATCAACATGGGCACGCTCGTCGGCTCGTATGCCAGCGTTGCCAGAATGCTCGACGAAGTGGCCGCCGTTCCCGGCGCGGAAGGCGTTCTGCTGACCTTCGACGATTTCCTCACCGGCGTGGAGACCTTCGGCGAGCGCATTCAGCCGCTGATGCAGTGCCGCGCCCACATTCCTGCCATCACCAGGGAGGTGGCGTAATGACAACCCTTAATGCCCGTCCGGAAGCCATCACCTTTTCTGCACCGCAGAGCGCGCTGATTGTGGTGGATATGCAAAACGCCTACGCCAGCCCCGGAGGTTATCTGGATCTGGCGGGGTTTGACGTCTCCGCTACCCGGCCGGTGATTGAGAACATCAAAACCGCCGTCGCCGCCGCACGCGCCGCCGGGATGCTCATCATCTGGTTTCAGAACGGCTGGGACGATCAATACGTGGAAGCCGGTGGCCCCGGCTCGCCCAATTTTCACAAATCGAACGCCCTGAAAACCATGCGCAAACGGCCCGAACTGCAGGGCAAGCTGCTGGTTAAAGGTGGCTGGGATTATCAGCTGGTGGATGAACTGGTGCCGGAGGCAGGCGATATCGTGCTGCCCAAACTGCGCTACAGCGGCTTTTTCAACACGCCGCTCGACAGCCTGCTGCGCAGCCGGGGCATTCGTCATCTGGTCTTTACCGGCATTGCTACCAATGTCTGCGTGGAGTCGACCCTGCGCGACGGCTTCTTCCTCGAGTATTTCGGCGTGGTACTGGAAGACGCCACTCATCAGGCGGGGCCGGAATTTGCCCAGAAAGCGGCGCTGTTCAATATCGAAACCTTTTTTGGCTGGGTCAGTAACGTCGCCGATTTTTGCGACGCCCTGAATCCGCCGCTCGCCCGTATCGCCTGAGGAGACATACGATGCCGAAATCCGTGATTATTCCACCGGGCACCAGCACGCCGATTGCGCCGTTTGTCCCCGGCACGCTCGCCGATGGCGTGGTGTACGTCTCCGGTACCCTGCCGTTTGATAAAGACAACAACGTGGTGTTTATCAACGACCCAAAGGCGCAAACGCGCCACGTGCTGGAGACGATCAAGACCGTGATCGAAACCGCGGGTGGCACGATGGAGGATGTGACGTTCAACAGCATCTTTATCACCGACTGGAAAAACTACGCCGCGATTAACGAGATCTACGCGGAGTTCTTCCCCGGCGATAAGCCGGCCCGCTTCTGCATTCAGTGCGGGCTGGTAAAGCCGGACGCGCTGGTTGAAATCGCCACCGTTGCGCACATTGGAAAGTGAGGCTGCCATGAAGCTCTCCGTCTCACCGCCCCCGTTTGACGGCGCGCCCGTCGTGGTGCTGATTGCCGGACTCGGCGGGGGCGGCAGCTACTGGTTACCCCAGCTAGCCGCGCTGGAACAGGAGTATCAGGTGGTCTGTTACGACCAGCGTGGTACCGGCAATAACCCTGACACCCTGCCGGAAGAGTACACCCTGGCGCAGATGGCCGGTGAGCTGGCACAGGCGCTGACCGCGGTCGGCATCACCCGCTACTGTGTGGTCGGCCATGCGCTGGGGGCGCTGATCGGCCTGCAACTGGCGCTCGACACCCCCGATGCGCTCAAAGCGCTGGTGTGCGTCAACGGCTGGCTGACGCTGAATGCCCATACCCGACGCTGCTTTCAGATCCGCGAACGGCTGCTGCATGCCGGTGGCGCGCAGGCGTGGGTAGAGGCGCAGCCGCTGTTTCTCTATCCGGCAGACTGGATGGCCGCCCGCGCACCGCGTCTGGAGGCTGAAGAGGCACTGGCGCTGGCGCACTTTCAGGGCAAAAACAATCTGCTGCGCAGGCTGAACGCGCTGAAAAAGGCCGATTTTAGCCGCCATGCCGCCCGCATCGCCTGCCCGGTACACCTTATCAGTTCCGCCGATGACCTGCTGGTGCCCTCTGTCTGCTCGTCTGAGCTGCAGGCGGCGCTCCCGCACAGCCACAGCGTGGTGATGCGCCAGGGCGGTCATGCCTGCAACGTCACCGAGCCGGAAACGTTTAATACCCTGCTGCTGAACGGGCTTGCCAGCCTGCTGCACAGCCATGAACCCGCTTTATAAGGAGTTTCGATGAGCGAAGCCATTACCTCTGCCGCGCTGGATTCACTATTCACCGGCGCACGCACCCACAACGGCTGGCTGGACATACCGGTCAGCGACGAGACGCTGCGCGAGATCTACGACCTGATGAAATGGGGGCCTACCTCCGCTAACTGTTCCCCGGCCCGTATTGTGTTTGTGCGCAGCGCAGAGGGTAAAGAGAAGCTGCGCCCCGCACTTTCCAGCGGCAACCTGGAGAAAACCCTCACCGCACCGGTCACCGCGATTGTGGCGTGGGACACGGAATTTTATGAGCGTCTGCCTGAACTGTTCCCGCACGGGGATGCGAAGAGCTGGTTTACCACCAGCCCCGCGCACGCTGAAGAGACCGCCTTTCGCAACAGCTCCATGCAGGCCGCTTATCTCATCTTTGCCTGTCGCGCCCTGGGGCTGGACACCGGCCCGATGTCCGGTTTTGACCGGCAAAAAGTCGACGAAGCCTTTTTCACCGGCACGCTGCTGAAAAGCAATCTGCTGATCAATATCGGCTATGGCGATGTGGGCAAACTCTACGGCCGTCTGCCGCGCCTGGCCTTTGAAGACGCCTGCGGGCTGGCGTAAGGAGCCATCATGACGACACCCGATAAACAAACCTTTCGCGATGCCATGGCCTGTGTGGGCGCGGCGGTCAATATCATCACCACCGACGGCCCTGCTGGCAGAGCGGGCTTCACCGCCAGCGCCGTATGCAGCGTCACCGACTCGCCCCCGACGCTATTGGTGTGTCTTAACCGCGGCGCGTCCGTCTGGCCGACGTTTAGCGAAAACCGCACCCTGTGCGTCAACACCCTGAGCGCCGGACAGGAGCCACTCTCCAACCTGTTTGGCGGCAAAACGCCGATGGAAGATCGCTTCGCCGCTGCCCGCTGGCAGATGGGTGAGACGGGCTGCCCGCGTCTGGAGGAGGCGCTGGCCTCGTTTGATTGCCGTATCAGCCAGGTGGTCAGCGTCGGCACCCACGACATTCTGTTTTGCGACATCGTGTCCATTATCCGCCACCCCGCCCCGCAGGGGCTGGTGTGGTTTGACCGCGGCTACCACGCGCTTATGCGACCCGCCTGTTAACCCTTCTTAAGGAAGCAGCTCATGGCAATGTTCGGATTTCCCCACTGGCAGTTGAAATCGACCTCTACAGAACCTGGCGTGGTCGCGCCGGATGAACGGCTCCCGCTCGGGCAAACCCTGGTGATGGGCGTCCAGCACGCGGTTGCCATGTTTGGTGCAACGGTGCTGATGCCGATGCTGATGGGCCTTGATCCCAATCTCTCCATTCTGATGTCGGGTATTGGCACCCTGCTGTTCTTTTTTGTCACCGGCGGGCGAGTGCCCAGCTATCTGGGCTCCAGCGCCGCCTTTGTTGGCGTGGTCATCGCCACCACCGGGTTTAACGGTCAGGGGATCAACCCCAACCTCAGCGTCGCCCTCGGCGGCATTATCGCCTGTGGTCTGGTCTATACCCTGATTGGCATCGTGGTGATGAAGATCGGAACCCGCTGGATCGAGCGAATGATGCCGCCAGTGGTTACCGGCGCGGTGGTGATGGCGATTGGCCTGAACCTGGCGCCAATTGCCGTGAAGAGTGTCTCCGGCTCGCCGTTTGAGAGCTGGATGGCGGTGATCACCGTGCTGTGTATCGGTCTGGTGGCGGTATTCACCCGCGGCATGGTCCAGCGCCTGCTGATTCTGGTCGGGCTGATTGTGGCCTGTCTGATCTACGCCCTGCTGGCCAATGTCTTTGGCTTCGGCAAGCCTGTCGACTTTACCCTGCTCCATCAGGCTGCCTGGTTTGGTCTGCCGCAGATCACGTCGCCAACCTTTAACACGCAGGCGATGATGCTTATCGCCCCTGTCGCGGTGATCCTGGTGGCGGAGAATTTAGGGCATCTGAAGGCCGTGGCGGGCATGACCGGGCGCAGTATGGATCCGTATATGGGGCGCGCGTTTGTCGGGGATGGCCTGGCGACGATGCTCTCCGGGTCGGTGGGCGGCAGCGGTGTCACCACCTACGCCGAGAACATTGGCGTAATGGCGGTAACGAAAGTCTACTCCACGCTGGTGTTCGTGGCGGCGGCGGTCATGGCGATGCTGCTAGGCTTCTCACCAATATTTGGTGCGCTGATCCACACCATTCCCTCGCCGGTCATCGGCGGCGCATCAATTGTGGTGTTCGGGTTGATTGCCGTGGCGGGAGCGCGCATCTGGGTACAGCATCGCGTCGATCTCAGCCAGAACAGTAACCTGATTATGGTGGCGGTCACGCTGGTGCTGGGTGCAGGTGATTTTGCCCTGACGCTGGGCGGATTTACGGTTGGCGGGATTGGTACGGCGACCTTTGGGGCGATCCTGCTTAATGCCCTGCTGAGCCGCCGGAAAGGGGATGAAGCGCAAGGGGAAGCCATCACCCCCTCCACCTGATATAAAGGCCCCTTACTTGCCGGGTGACGCTGCGCTTACCCGGCAATCGCCTTACGTCGTTTTTTGAGCTTTAGCTCACTCACCAGCACCCCAACAACGATAAACGCCGCGCCGACCAGCGCCAGCAGCGGTAAGCGCTCTCCGGCAATGCGTCCAAAAATCCCCGCCCAGACCGGCTCCCCGGTGTAGATCACTGTCGCCCGCGTCGGCGATACGCTGCGCTGTGCCCAGTTCATGGTCACCTGAATAATGGCGCTGAAAATACCCAGCCCCAGCGCCACCACCACCAGCCCGGCAGACATCGGCGGAACCGACTCCCCTGCCGGAACCATCGTCGCGAACGCCACCAGCGACGCCGTGGCAAGCTGTACCACCGTGACGCGCTTAACGTCGACCTTCCCGGCCCAGGCGCTAATGAGGATAATTTCCGCGGCAATCGCAATGGCTCCCACCAGGGTAATGATCTCGCCCGGCCCCAATGCCAGCAGGTTATTTTCCGGCCCGGCCAGCAAAATCAGGCCGATAAAAGCCAGCACAATACCAATGCAGGACATCACACCCGGCAGGCGTCCCAGACACAGCCATTGCAGTAACGGCACCAGCGGCACATACATGGCGGTGATAAAGGCCGATTTACTGCTGGAGATTGACTGTAACCCCCACGTCTGCAGGCTATACCCCATGGCAATCGCCACGCCAATCGCCGCCCCGGCCTTGAGCTCCTGCAGGGTCAGTCCGCGCAGGGTTTTCAACGAGATCAACCCCACGGCAATCGCTGCCGTCGCAAAACGCAGGCCGACAAAGAAGAACGGATCGCTCAGGGTGACCGCATACTGGACGGCGAGAAAGGTTCCGCCCCAGAACATGGTGATCAGAATGAGGATCGCTTCCTGAGGTTTGACGGAGAAGGTAAAACGAGAAACAGACATGAGGCACCAGAACGTAGAATGAAGGGACTAGTGTGCGATGCCTTTGATTGCAGTTCAATGTTACAGAAATAAAAAACCGCCGGGAGAACCCGGCGGCAGAGGTCTTTCAACCCGGCGACTTACTTATTGCCGCCATGGCTGTTTTTACCCCCTTTTTTGCCAGCCTCAGATGCGCGCTGAGGGTCATTTTTAAAATTACCCCCGCTATGCTGGCCACCTTTACGGCCTGCTTCTGATGCTCTTTCACGATCTTCGGCGAAATTACCTGAACCACCACGATGGTTTGCCATCTCTAACCTCCAGTATGTGAAACATTAGACATCATATTGCATTCAGTAAAAGAGGATTCTTTCACCTCGCGGCTAAAGGACAGCGCCTTTATCTGTGCCGCGTGAAACTAAGCTTAGTGGACTGAGGGTATCCGGCAAGCTGTAGTTAATATTCTGCAACAAGATCTCAGTCTTTTGGGTGAGAAAACGCGGCGGTCATTCATAAGCCTTTCTTATCATTTCAAAAATCGTCGGCGGTAAAAATGTTTCATTTTGCTACAAGCCGCGATGGTCAGCATATTGTTATAAATCAAAGAAATGCGGTTCATTTTTGCAGTCTGGCTGTGATGTCATATCTTTAAATGAACGCAGCGATCCGCTGTCAGAAAAAACAAACGAGGAGTGATGCAAAATGGCTAAAGTTCTGGTGCTCTATTATTCCATGTATGGACACATTGAAACCATGGCTCACGCGGTAGCAGAAGGTGCAAACAAAGTGGACGGCGTGGAGGTTGTGGTAAAACGCGTACCGGAAACCATGCAGGCAGAAGCGTTCGCCAAAGCCGGAGGAAAAACCCAGAATGCGCCGGTCGCCACGCCTCAGGAGCTGGCGGATTACGACGCTATTATCTTCGGCACCCCCACCCGTTTTGGCAATATGTCAGGCCAGATGCGCACCTTCCTCGATCAGACGGGCGGGCTGTGGGCCTCTGGCGCGCTGTACGGCAAACTCGCCAGCGTGTTCAGCTCCACCGGGACCGGCGGAGGCCAGGAACAGACGATTACCTCAACCTGGACTACCCTTGCTCATCATGGGATGGTGATTGTACCGATTGGCTATGGCGCGCAGGAACTGTTTGATGTCTCTCAGGTACGTGGCGGCACACCTTACGGTGCAACCACCATTGCCGGTGGCGATGGATCCCGACAGCCGAGCAACGAAGAGCTCGCTATCGCCCGCTATCAGGGTGAATATGTCGCGGGTCTGGCCAAAAAACTGAACGGCTAACTCAACAGGAGGACAAGCATGCCAACTCAAGAATCCAAAGCTCACCACGTGGGCGAATGGGCAAGTTTACGCAATACCTCTCCGGAGATCGCCGAAGCCATTTTTGAAGTCGCGAAATACGATGAAAAACTGGCAGAGCAGATTTGGGAAGAAGGCAATGATGAAGTTCTGGTACGCGCCTTCGAAAAAACGGACAAAGACTCGCTCTTCTGGGGTGAGCAAACCATCGAACGTAAAAACGTCTGAGCGTTTCCCCCCGCCGCAGCGGGCAGTCTCTGATACATACATCCTCCGGCGCTATTGCCGGAGGATTTTATGAATCTTTCCCCGTTTGGTTCTTTCTGTTTTTATTCACATGCTTCTGATGTGGATGGGGCTGCCAAAGAAATGAAAATTATACTGCCCCTCATTGAATCACCAGCTTAGGCCTCGATACAGACGATCCTTCCGTAAGACAAAATCCGGACCTTCCTGACCGTGACCGTACATGACATGCTCCTTTATTCTGGTATAACGAATACACTAACGTTATCGTCACGCTTAAGCACTGACCAGCAGGCACAGTGCCTTTTACCATATTTGTCCTCAAAGGCAGGCATTTGCTGCCATTCTCGGGTTTGAATGTACTCCGTTGTACCGTTAATAATGGCGGCCCACTGTCCCGCATAAGTGGCAGTTTCATCGGTTCAGCAGGTGATACGTACCGGTTCAGATGACGTTTCAGGTTCCTCGCTGTCCAGTCGGGCGCTGACTTCGTCAAAGCTGGCAAACCACTTCATGGACGATTCTTCATTAAACCCCTGCGTGGGTCCACGGCTGGATTCTGGCAGGCCCTGGCGAATTTGGCGAACGTGGGGTGAAGATCGGCGGATAGAGAAACAGCGGCCAGTGGTCCAGTTTGTTCTTCACAAGAATCACATCCGGACGGTGATAAATATTTTTTCCCGGTTCGGGAAAAGGGTTGGTTGTGTGCCGTCCGCCCGGCTCATCCGTCTCCGTGCGCCAGTAAATCCCTACTTCGCGACTGTCAAAACTAAAGCTCTGTCATCAGTGGCAACAAGCCAAGATCCAGAAGCTTAATTTCAATATCGTTAGCTTTGCCTATGTGTTCTTTGTTATTTCCATCAAATATTTCTTCAGTTGAAACAACGATTGTTCCGATCTGTTTGTTATCCTTTAGAACAGGAATAACTCTGGCTGCTTCTGGAATCAAGTCAGGTAAAACAATGGCGGGTATGAATAACATCCATCCGCAAGATATTCTATCGGGAAATACTTTTTTATATACTTCGTCATATCCATTTTCTTTAGGGATTATTTCAGAAAAACTATACCCCCCCGACTCAACATTAAGATATGTACAATTTTCATTTAAAGCAAGTAAATGGCACATAAAATCCAACATTCGCTCAGATGACAATTTTGTATTCACAGGAAAAACTGAAAACTCAATAACAAGCGACATAGGATTATTTCGCCTATTAGTACTTGAGTAAGAGGATGTCAGATCGATTCCAGCACTTATATCATCGTCTCGACCATCCCAAATACCCTCTCCAAAAAAAGGATAGTTTTTCTTATATCTTTTTTCCCATCTCGATAAAATCGCATCTGGAACTGTACAATCATCAACAAACACTTGGTGTTGTAGTGCCTGCTTTCTTGAATATCCTTTTAAATACCATTTTTTGTGCTCATCCAGCGCTTGTTCCAAATGTAAACTTACATCTCGAAACACCCTGGCAGCATGTGGGATTTCAATTGGTGAGCTTAGTCCAAATTCTTGCTCAATTCTAATGTTTACTGTTCTCATCTTCCCAGCCGCCACGGCTGCCTCCTGCTCCGGGAAAGGTTGATGCCCCGGTCGCACCACCAGCCACACCGACGCTTCCGGTAGCCACACCTCCCATTCCCCCGGTCACTACTGGTGGAAACATAACCATCAGAGCCCCCTCCTTTCCCTGTTTATCATCACATGCATATAGTCTTCCACCCGTTGGTCAGTTGAATAGCCGTTTGGGGTTCTCAGCCATTTATCCACTTCGGGCTTCAGATAAAAACCCGGCCAGAACGCTTCCAGAAACAAAAAATCTCGCTTCACATTCTTTTCTTTCAGCGGAAGAGTATTGGCATGATCCAGTGCCTTTCTCAGGCGAACATGGAACGTGTCATCCGGTTCGTTAATCCCAGGAAATTTCCTCTTCAGTCTTTGCTCGGTATCGCGTACAAAATCATCATCTTCCATTTTGTCCACACCGGCACACTGCTCTTCAGACAGCTTCAGCATATGAATTCCCTTTGTTTAAATGACCAGACTTTCCCGTCCACTGTTGTCAGCCATTCACGCATTAAATCTGTCATTTCCAGCTGCCGCAGTTGCCGGTTAAGCCTGTCAATCTCCTTAAGTGCGGCATCCATGTCCAAAGCATCACCCTGCGCTTTCGCCAGCGCATCCGCACTGACAAACAGCCCTTTACCGGCACGTATCGTTCCCCACTCATCGGTGCGCAGCTATGCACCCTGACCGCGACGCTGCCCCTGCGCGATAAGTTCACGCAGCAGGTAGGATTAAAGCTCCGTCATCAGAGGTAGCAGTCCAAGATCCAGAAGCCTTATTTCTATGTCATTAGCCTTACCAATATGTTCTTTGTTGTTTCCATCAAATATCTCTTCGGTTGAAACAATAATAGTTCCTTTTTGTTTCTCACCATCCATAACTGGTACAACTCTGGCCGCCTCAGGAATTAATTCAGGTAAGACCACATGTGGGATATATAACATCCACCCGGAGCTAAGGCGGTCAGGGAATACATTCCGACCATGAAATGTATAACCTTTAGTTTCTAATGAAATGTGAGAGCACTTAAATTCATTCGCTACATTTGAAATTAAATTAAAAATCTTAGCAACTGTTAACCCACCTGATGGAATATTGAGCTCAGAATTCACAACAACTCTGTTTTTTTCATCAAAAAACATTTTCCTGTAACTGACGCCACTACTACAATCATCATCTTTTCCATCCCAAACACTTTCAACAAACAATGGAGCATCTTTTGCGTATCTTTTTAACCATTTTTGATATGTCTCCTCGGTAATTCTATTTTTATTAAAAGCCACATGTTCTAATGCCTGCTTTCTGGAATATCCTGTTTCATACCAATCTGGCTGGATTGGCAATAGAGAGCCAAACTCATTTGACAAATAATTAAAATGACCAACAATATCATCAAATTCAATATCATCAGTATCAACTCTAAAATCAAGATTAATCGACAAATCAATATTCATTTCATGGTTCCCAACGAACAATAACATCCTTCATATAAAAAAACACCGTAGAAAAGTATCTATAGCTTATTGGCTGCATAAATATCCAGACTACTTTCAGTGGCTGATTAATGCTTGCCACAGCCTGGTGTCTGCTAGCCTGTTTTATAGCGCTATCATCACCTTTCCACCATTTCTTCTTTTTGCCATCCGCCCTGAAAAATTGATCATACCGCGCCTTGGCCTCCCAGAACTGACACAACTTATCTTTCCAGCCGTCAAATGATATGCCGCAGTATTTAAACTCCTGGATCTGCTGCGTTTCCGGATTATAAAATGTGCCGCAGATACGCGTCTGGTAGCTGATTGTAACCATACTCCATCGCGAACAACGCCTCACCATCGGCATCACCTTCCCTTCCGGAGGGCAGTTCTCACAGGTTTTTTCATCCGTCTTCGCCTGTGCTCCGGCTCTGGTCTCGACGCCCTCATAACTTACCGTTTCTGAGTAATCCATATCGTCTTCCCAGAAATCACCGTGCGTCTCTGCACTGACCGCCATGGGGTCATTCAGTATCGGATCATACTGTTTTCCCTGATAATCAAATCCCCCCAGGCTCCGGGACTGCGCATTTCCTGAACCTGGATATGACATATTCTCATCTTCCCAGCCGCCACGGCTGCCTCCTGCTCCGGGAAATGTTGCTGTTCCGGTTAAACCTCCAGCCACACCGACACTTCCGGTTGCAGCCCCGCCCATTCCCCCTGTCACCACTGGTGGGATCATGACCATCAGAGTCCCCTCCTTTCCCTGTTTATCATCACATGCATATAATCTTCAACCCGCTGATCAACTGAATAACCATTTGGGGTTCTCAGCCATTTATCCACTTCGGGCTTCAGATAAAAACCCGGCCAGAACGCTTCCAGAAACAAAAAATCTCGCTTCACATTCTTTTCTTTCAGCGGAAGAGTATTGGCATGATCCAGTGCCTTTCTCAGGCGAACATGGAACGTGTCATCCGGTTCGTTAATCCCAGGAAATTTCCTCTTCAGTCTTTGCGCGGTATCACGAACAAAATCATCATCTTCCATTTTGTCCACACCGGCACACTGCTCTTCAGACAGCTTCAGCATATGAATTCCCTTTGTTTAAATGACCAGACTTTCCCGTCCACTGTTGTCAGCCATTCACGCATTAAACCTGTCATTTCCCGGTGCTGCTGACTGTTCAGCATCGTCCCCAGACGAACCTGAACACGCGGGTCCTGAAAACGCAGTAAAGCAGCCTGTCCGTCCGGAAGTCCTGTGTTCATATATCTCTGTAAATGCGCAACCAGTTCCTCCGGCGGGGAGTCTGTCACTATCCAGGACACGCCGGGTAATGCGATTTCCAGAGCTTCCAGTTGCTCCCTCATTGCCATTGTTTCATTCATCCTAATTAGCCACGGTCCGGCAAAGGCAATACGCGAATCCGGCCAGGTATCAAATAAGGGCAAACAAACATCCTGTTTTATTTTCAGTTCATAACCGGTGAAGCGCTCATATTGCAGGCCATCAACTAAAGCAAACACTGAGACGTCTGATGAATGAATCAGGAACTGCATTGCGAGGCAAAAGCTGACACTGCTCATGATTCACCTCTTACAACAAAAGTGTCACCATTCATCGCCGCTTTCATCAGACAACTGAGGCAGATACCGCCACCCGTTGTCGCCTTAACCGGTATTGATGCAGCACCCGCCGCCATCGTCCGCTTCACTTTGCGTATATACGTCGCTGTCGTGCCATACTCGACCTTCCCGGCCTCAAGGCGCAGATAACTTCCGCCGCCAATCAGTGTGATACGTTTTTTTCCGGCCAGGGAGATGTCACTCGCTGAGCTCAGCGTCATTTTCTTCTCTGCAAACAGCCGCAGACTGGCGTTCTGCACCTGGATATCGATTGGCCCTTCGCCAGACTTCAGACTCAGGTGACCGGTACGGGCAAACAGGCCGAGCTTTTCCCCGGTAAGTAGCGTCAGGTTGCCCATCGCGCCTGTGCTTATATCTCCGCCAGCATTAATGGAGACGTTTTTGCTGGCGGCCAGTTGCAGATGTTCGCCGCTGGTCAGCGCCATCCCTTCCGGGGCTGACATCAGCAGCGCCTCATTGAGAGGCTTCAGCCGCTGTTCGAACATCCGTATCTGGCTGTCCACGTCCGCTTTCAGCGCCTGAGCCTGCTCCGCCGCGATTTCCAGCTGCTGTAGCTGCTGGTTGAGCCGGTCGATTTCCTTCAGCGCAGCGCTCATTTCCAGCACCTCACCCTGCGCCTTTGCCTGCATATCCGCACTGACAAACAGCCCCTTTCCGGCGCGGATAACGCCGTGCTCATCGGTGCGCAGTTCCGTACCGGTGCCGCGCGGTTTGTCCTGCGCATCCACCAGATGCCCGGTATTCAACTGCGTTGCGCCATATGGCGTGCTCAGCGCGATATGCTCCTCACCGCGGCGGTCCTCCATCCGCAGCTCATTATCAGCGGCGGTGCGCAGAATGTTCTGGCTGCGGTTGTCGCGATTAACGATGTCGGGATGTTCAGAATCGTGCAGGGCGTGGGAGATATACGGCAGGTCTATATCGCCGTTGCTGTACGCAATCGCCACTTCGGTCCCGTCGGTAAGCGGCGTGTGCCAGCCATATGTTTCGCCGGAATATGGCTTCGCCATCCGCAGCCACAGATACGCGTAGCCCGGTTCGCTCTCTTCCCGGTCAAAGTTCAGCCTGGCCCGGTAGCGCCCCTGTTCGTCCAGATGGGCGTAGATATCGTTCTTTTCCCTGCTCTCAATCCGGGCCGGAAGTGTGCCGTGGATTTCCGGTCGCGGGATTTCCGCCGGGCGGAAACAGTAACGTTCGGTGTAGGGCATGCCCCAGACCGACACGTGCAGACGGGAATCACGCGCTCCCCGGAAGGTCACAAGCGTAAGGAGCACGCCCTCCTCCAGGGCCGTAATGACATCGCCCTGCGGCTCCAGCACCTGTCCGGGCGAGAGGTGTGAGGCGTTGCTGAACAGGTGGATACGGGCTGATTTATTGAGCTCCCGCTCGTGATGAAGCCGGGCATAAAACGCGCCGGATTCGGTTTCCGGCTCCGGGTCGCTGTCATCGCCCGCTTCCCGGTACGGCTCCTGGTAGCGGTAGTGTTCGCCCGTCGTCACCGCATCACTGCGCACGCTGACCACCGTATCCATCGGCGTGGTGGCGGTGCGGTAGTTGTAGTTCCGCGTGGCGACGGTGCCGGTGACAACCCTGTGCCAGGTCCGCACATCCCAGACCGACTCCGCCGCGCCGTCAAACAGGCCCGATGGCTCACGGTACGGCAGTCGCACGTCAAACCGGTAGTGAAGCTGGCTGTCGGCAAAAATGTACGTATCCAGACCGCGCACGTTGTCCATCTCCGTGCGCCAGTAAATCCCCACCTCAGACAGAATGCGCTGAATGAACTGCAAATCCGTTTCCCGCCACTGGGTGATAATTTCACGCGGCGGGTAGGTGCACTCCAGGCGGAAGTCAAAATCAGGTCCTTCCAGCCCGTGTTTGCGCAGCACCTGCTCCACCACTTCCGGAACGGACTGGTTCTGAAACACGGCGCACTGCCGGGTATATCCCAGCAGCGCCAGGCGGGAACTGAGCGTGAGCCGGTAGCGGGACTGGTCTGCGGAGGTGGACAGCCATTCCAGGCGGGTGATAATGCCGTGAACATTTTTACCGCCACGCATCTGCAACGAGGCATATTTCATCAGCACCTGTTCCGGGGGAATGTTCGCCTGTTGAGTGGTGAACTCAATATCCCACCGGAAGGGCTCGCTCAGTGCTTCCCTGCCGCGAAAGCGCAAAACATCCGCCTTCACTGTGCTGTCATTAATATCCAGAAAGTAACGGGTCTGTCCGTCGAAGAGCGCCAGCCAGTTATCCATAACAAAAACCGCACTAAATTAATGGGTAAATTGAAATGGTTACATAACTCAAATTTATTGTAAATAACTGATCCCAGGCAGGGAAAGAGCGGAATCGGGTATCATGGAGGAGATAAATAAATAGACCCTCTAAGCATGTAAATTATTTATAATTGCTCACGCTTTTCTTACCGCCTACAGTTTCACCACTCAGGTCGTCAACACGGAAACGACCTGAAAATGAAAAGAAGCCTGTCTCCAACATCAGGAACGTTGTTTATAAGAGTCAGGCTTGTGCAGCGTTGTTATCTTATTTCGCCGCGTCGTTCATCACCGTATTAAATTTATCGATCGGGCAAAAACCGTTCGCATCCACCGGACACCCCTTCAGTTCCAGCGTCACGCGCTGCGCCGGAGACTGCAGCGACAGCACGCTGGCGTTACGCAGCTGCTCTGAGCTCTGATACACATACTCAATTTTCATCAGCTCGCGGTTGGCGTTTTTGTCGTGCCAGCGCTGGAAGACAATTTTGCCGCCGATTGGGGTGCGCTCCTGCTGGTCATGCAGCTGGTACGGCTTGAAGTCCAGCGCCGTCAGAAGAGAGGCAATGTTGGAGTCATGCCCCACCAGCAGGGTGATTTTCGGCGCTTTTGCCTGATCGGTTACCAGGGCGTTATCGATATACTTCACCAGCGGTTTGGCGACGTTTTGCGCCACCTCGGTTGAGGTAAACAGCGAGTCCTGATATCCGTTTTTCAGCTTCGACAATACGCGCCACTGCTGGTCGGTTTTGATCTCTCCCCAGGCCACCTGGTCGGCCGGGAAGCCTTCGTAATACTGCAGCGTAAACGCATCCACCAGCGAGTTACCCACCTTCAGCGGCCCGGATACGCCAGGCTCTTTTTCGTAGTCGGCGCTGAAGGTATCTTTCGCGTCTGCCAGTGAACAGACTTTTTTCTCTTTGCACGACGGCGAATCGGCGTAGTTCGTCATCTGCTCCAGCAGCCGGTAGCTTTCAGCAAGCTGCATTTTCTGGCGTTCGGACTCCATCGCCTTAAGCGCTTTTTCGCGGAATTCCGGCGAGTTATCGGTAATTACCGGATTAAAGGTTGGGTCCATGGTGCCCATTTTGTCCTGATGATGCACAGGAACATCGCACCCCGGGAACGCGCCGGTAATGAAGAACTGCGCGGTGGCGACGGTGCGCTGCAGACTGTTGGCGTAAGCATAAACGCTCTCCGCCGGTGGACATTCTCCCGTCTTCACCATCCCCTGCTGGGCCAGCCACTCGCGCATGTAGTGCCCCATATAAACCTCCAGCACGCCACCTTTGGTGGTGAGCTGACCGCCCGGCACTTCCCATTCAGGCCATTGCTTTGGCGTGGACTGCTCCAGCACGCTGCCGTTATTGGCGAGCGGTGCGCGCAGGTTGTGACGGCTCATAATTAAAACTTGCTCCAGCTGATACCCTTCCGGCGTCTCTTGCGCCTGCACCCCGGAGGCTACTGAAAAGAGACCGGCCACGGCCACCGCAAGTAGTGCTTTTCTCATCCCTAATTCCTCACTCGTTTTAAAATGTCGCGTTCAGTGTGACAGATCCGTGACAATTTTCCGGGAAGCATTTCTCAAACTGATGAATAACACGCTTACCCGGTGAGCAGATTAGTTTTATAATAAAACTACATACGCCCGGAGATTTGCCTGTGAAACGCACCCGTCTTGAAGAGAGTACCTGCCCTGTCGCCCGTTCGCTGGATATCATCGGCGACTGGTGGTCGCTGCTGATTGTTCGCGACGCATTGCGCGGGATTAAACGCTTCGGCGAGTTCCAGAAAAGCCTCGGTATCGCGAAAAACATGCTGACCGCGCGGCTAAAACTGCTGGTCGATGAAGGCATCCTCCGGCTCCAGCCCGCCTCCGACGGCAGCGCCTGGCAGGAATACGTTCTGACCGACAAGGGACGCGCACTCCAGACAGTGCTGGTTGCCCTGTCCCAGTGGGGCAATGAATTTTTGTTCGCGGAAAACGAATGCGGCACCGTTCTCGTTGATAGCGAACAGCGCAAACCGCTGCGTAAACTGCTGCTTATTGCCGACGATGGCCGCGAACTTAAGCCTGAAGAGATCGTGGCTAAACTCCCCTCCTGATCGTTCCCGACGGCAAAAGCACAAAATGACCACCAATATAGTTGCATTATAAAACCAAATAGCAGACAGTGAATTCAGTTTCATATTGAAACCAAATAACCCACTTTGCTTTGAGGTAACATACGATGACTACGCAAATCACTACCGCCCTGATTACGGGTGCCTCTTCCGGGATTGGTGCCGTCTATGCCGATCGCCTTGCCGCGCGCGGCGCTAATCTGGTCCTGGTCGCCCGCCGCGAGGATCGGCTGCAAACCCTCGCCGCCGACCTGCGCGCGCGCTATGGCGTGACCGTCGATATTCTGGTGGCCGATCTCACCGATGAAACCGGGATCCGCGCGGTAGAAGACGAACTGCGTAGCAATACCGCCATTGATGCGCTGGTTAACAACGCCGGCACCGCGCAGATGGCGCCGTTCCTCGCGGGCGATGTGGCCCGGCATCAGGCCATTAACACCCTCAATACCACGGCGCTGATGCGCCTGACCTATGCGATCCTGCCGCGCCTGGCGCAGAATAACCACGGTACGCTTATCAATATCGCCTCGGTGTTGTCCCTGCACGTACGTGCCGGCAGCGCGCTGTACAGCGCCACCAAAGCCTGGGTGCTCAGCTTTACCCGTGGGTTACAGGAGGAGTTTGCCGACAGCAATCTGCGTATTCAGGCCGTGTTACCCGCCGCAACGGCAACAGAAATCTGGCAGCATTCCGGCGTGACGGTGAACGATCTGCCCGAAGGCTCGGTGATGACCACTGACGATATGGTGGATGCTTCGCTGGCGGGTCTGGATCAGGGCGAGCTGATTACCATTCCGCCAATGCATGATGCCAGCCTGTGGGATCGCTACGAAACGGCACGTCTGGAACTGTTTAACAGCGCCCGCACCGGCATTCCGGCGCCGCGCTATGTAAAACAGTAGGCTAACGCTCAAGCTGGTCGCCGTACTCACTCATCCAGGCGGCCAGCGGCGAGAGCGCCCCTTGCAGGGTCAACCCCAGCCCCGTTATCTGATACTCCACGCGCGGTGGGATCTCCGGGTAAACCGTGCGCGACACCAGCCCGCGCTGTTCGAACAGCCTGAGCTGCTTCGTGAGTTCTTTTTGCGTGATGGGGGCGGTAGCGCGTAGCAGATCGCCAAAGCGTACCGGCGCATTAAGGATAATCAGGCGATAAAGAACAGGGATCGCCCACTTCCCGGAAATCAGGTTCACAAACTGCGTCATCGGGCAGACATAAACCTCAGAATTTTTTTCACAACGTATATCGAGCAATTCCGCCATAGCACACCTCTTGCCGCATTAGTATCCAATTGGTACCTGGTTTCCTTTCGATACTAACGTTTCTATAGTGCTTTCTCCAGAGACATTTCAGGAGAAGAACATGGGTCGTTTAGCAGGTAAATATACGCTGATTACCGGCGGAACCAGCGGCATTGGCCTTGCCACTGCGCAGGTGTTTCTCGCCGAAGGGGCGCATGTCGCCGTCACCGGTCGTAACCCGGAAACGCTCGCCGAAGCAGAGCGCATTCTGGGCGATAAGGCCTGGGTGATCCCGACCGATGCGGGAGATATTGCTTCGCAAAAAGCGCTGGCGGAGACGCTTGCCGCCCGCTGGCCACGCCTGGACGCGGTGTTTCTCAACGCCGGCGACGTGACGCACGCACCGCTGGAAGCGTGGCAGGAAGAGGCCTGGGATCGTCTGATGGGCATCAACCTGAAGGGACCGTTCTTTTTAATTCAGGCGCTGCTGCCGCTGCTGAATAATCCGTCCTCGGTGATCCTGTGCGGCTCCGTAAGCGCGCGCATCGGCCTGCCCACCAGCAGCGTGTATGCCGCGAGCAAGGCCGCCCTGCTGTCGCTGGCACGCACACTGTCGGCAGAGCTGTTACCACGCGGCATTCGCGTTAACGGTCTGAGCCCCGGCCCGGTAGAAACCCCGGCCTTTACGAAAACGGGCTTAAGCGAAGAAACGCTTAACGCGATGATGGCGGAGATCATCAAGCTTGTGCCGCTGGGCAGAATGGGCTCGACGACGGAGCTGGCAAAAGCCGCGCTCTATCTGGCCTCCGACGAATCCAGCTACACGGTAGGAACGGAACTGCTGGTGGACGGCGGAATGGGAAGTTTGTAACTTAAAAGGCGCTGATGCCGGTGACAATGCCGACATACAGCGCCGCCCAGACGGCGGCAGAAAACAGACTGACCGCGTAAACCTTCACCCGGTTGAGCCTGAGCATGCCCGCCGCCAGCGGCACGATATAGCGCAGTACCGCCAGAAAACGGGCGGTGAAGAGCACCAGCACGCCGTTTTTCTGTAGCTGATGCTGCACCCGCAAAAATGTATCGGCATGTTTTGTGGTAATGCGTGTCACCAGCGGCGTATGCCCCATCAACTGACCGATATGATAGTTCAGCAGCGAACCGAGCGTGGCCCCCATTACCACCGCCAGCCACGTCAACGCCGGATGCAGGCTCGCCTGGCTGACGGTGATCCCGGTCAGCAACATCACCGAGGCGGGCGGCAGCACGGAGGAGATCAGCACCGTGGATTTACTCAAAGCCAGCACGAAGAGTAGCGCAAAGAGATGCGTCGGATAATGCGCAAAATGATTGAGCAGATTGTCAAACCACGCCACCTTGTTCTCCTCGTGAATATTTATCCTCCCATTAAAGTCGAGCAAGTTTAAATAAAGGCTCAACGCGTCATGAATAATGAATACATAAACATTCCCTAAACATTTTTTAAATTCCAGAGCGGGAAAATAAAATAAGCGTATTATCCCGCTGGTTTACAACGATCTCGTTATGGCGAGGCTCCTGTACAAATACACGTTATCGCTCTGGCAGGTTCGAGAGAACCCGCACAGGGTAAAACAGGCACTGTCGAATCAAGGCTTTGTCAGTATAACTTCCCTTACGGGATACGGTGTACAGTGCTGAACCCAGGACGTGGGGATCTCCTCTTCGACATGCCCTGTCTTGCTCGCCCCTGAGAGATTTTTTATTCAAAGGGAATTCACTATGTCTTACGCTATTCACAACCAGAACCCGGTATTCAATGACAGCGCTATCGCGCAATATATGAATACCGATTTTATCGTCCTCGATATTTCATTATGCGTGGCGCTGGCGCGCGAGCAGTTTTTCGAAAAATTAAAAGACGATGATATTCCGTCGCATATTTTCATTGAAGATCAGGGTCGCCTGGCAGGCATGATTGCGGTACGCAAATTGCTGCAAACCACCGATACCGTACAGCCGGTAAAATCGCTGATGCTGTCGCAATTTCTGCAGGTCAAACCGGAAGATGAGCGGGCCGATGTCGCCGGACTGCTGGCTCACAGCGGTGCGGATGTGGTGCCTGTTGTCACCCACGGCAAGCTGGTTGGCTGCCTCACCGAGCGCGAAATGGCTCACCTGCTGGAAGACGATGTCACCGAAGATGCCCAGCGCCAGGGGGCAACGCTGCCGCTGGAAAAGCCCTATCTGGAGACCAGCGCCTTCAGCCTGTGGAAAAAACGCTCCGTCTGGCTGCTGCTGCTGTTTGTCGCGGAAGCCTACACCAGCTCGGTGATCCAGCACTTTGAAGAGGCGCTGGAGTCCGCCATTGCGCTGGCGTTTTTTATCCCGCTGCTGATTGGCACCGGCGGGAACAGCGGAACGCAGATCACCTCCACGCTGGTGCGCGCCATGGCGCTGGGTGAAGTGCATCTGCGCGATGTTGGTCGCGTACTTTGCAAAGAGATGACCACCTCACTGATGATTGCCGTCACGCTCGGTATTGCCGGGTGCATCCGCGCATGGATGATGGGGATTGGGCTGGAAATTACCCTTATCGTCAGCCTGACGCTGGTGTGCATTACGCTGTGGAGCGCCATAGTCTCGTCCGTTATTCCCATGGTACTCAAGCGCTACGGCATTGACCCGGCCGTCGTCTCCGCGCCGTTTATCGCGACGCTTATCGACGGTACCGGGCTGATTATCTACTTCAAAATCGCCCAGTATACGCTGGGGCTGGAGTAATCTTACGAGCACCTCTTTCCTGTGATTGAGGTGCTCACTCCGCTACACATCACCCAGTTGATGCGCAATCTCGCGCAGCTGCTGGGCCAGCGCCTGGAGGTTTTTTCCCTTCTCCCCTTTCGGCCCGGTGGACTGTCGCACCACCAGACGGGCAGGTAAAATCGAGGACATGCGCAGGGCACTCTCTTCGCCGCTGTCCAGAATGCGGCGCACCGCCTCTTTGCCCTGCAGATCTAAATCCAGTGAGACCGTCGTCAGCGCCGGGTAGAAGAACGAGCTTTCGTAGGTATCATCGTAGCCAATCACCGACTTCTCGCCCGGAATGGAAATCTGCTGCTGGTGGAAGGCGCTCAGTACGCCCAGCGCCATCTGGTCGTTGGCCACCAGTACGGCGGAAAACTGCGGCGTTTCGCGCAACATCTGCAGCGCACCGGCATACCCGCTCTGCGCATCCCAGTTGCCGCGGATCACCGAAGCGGGCTCCAGCCCGTAACCCTTCAGGGTTTCGATCCAGCTTTTTAGCCTCAACTGTGCCGACACAGAGGACTCCGGCCCCGCCAGCAGGGCGATGTCGCGATGGCCCAGCTCGTAAAGGTATTTAACGCTGGCGCGGGTCCCATCCGCCGGGTTAAACGAAACGTTAAACACAGAACTGTACGGGTCGACATCCAGGAAAAGACAGACGATATCGTCGTTGTCGGTGGCGATTTTCTGCGCCTCTTCGGCCTCCAGAGGCACGTTAATGATCACCTTGCTCACCAGCTGGGACTTCAGTTCGTTGATAGAGTCCTGAATACTTTGGTTGACGTTCTCATCTATCATCGAGATCAGTACCTGGTATCCCTCCACGTTCGCATAGCGTTTTACCGCTGCCGCCACCTGAGAAGGCGCGTGCAAAGCCAGTGAAATGGTCACCAGCCCGACGGTCTGGCTCTGCTTGCCTACCAGTTGCTGGGCCAGGCGATTCGGCACATACCGCAATAACTCTATGGATTTCTCAACCTTGTGGCGCGTGGCCTCGGATACATTGGCAGATTTATTCAGTACCCTGGACACGGTCTGATAGGAGACGCCTGCATGGCGTGCGACGTCCTCTAACGTTGCGCTTTTCGACTTCATGGTCCGGTTCCTTATGTTGTTATGCGATGATTGTAACAGGGGCGCTGTAAAAAAACGCTCACTGCCCTCTCCTCGCAGACATAACACCATCAAAAAGTATTACGTTTCACAATGCCATAATTTGTGGCACAGCTCATCACTCGTAACAAAATTGTCTATTTTATTTGCAGTTAATCACACATTTAGGATCGTTCAATTGCCAGCCAGAAGGTTTAGGCATTTTATGACAGCGGATTTGTGAACGTATTACAAAACAATAAGAGGGTAACAATGAACACGACGATCCGCTCTGTATCCGTTGCGCTGGCTGCCGCGTTAGCGTCTCCATCGCTGTTTGCTGCGTCTTCAGTACCGATTGATTTTCATGGCTATCTTCGCTCCGGCGTGGGCGTCTCACGGGATGGTGGGATGGAGGAGTGGCAGAAGAATAAAATAGGCCGTCTGGGTAACGAAGCCGATACCTACGGCGAGCTGGAACTGGGCTCTGAGGTCTACAAAAAGAACGACGTGAGCTTTTATCTCGACAGCATGGTGAGCATGGTGTCTGACGGCTCTAACGATAACGAAACCACCTTTGGCGACGACGCTCAGTTTGGCCTGCGCCAGCTTAACCTGCAGATCAAGGGGTTGCTCCCGGGCGATCCGAATGCGGTTATCTGGGGTGGGAAGCGCTATTACCAGCGTCATGATCTGCACATCATTGACACCAAATACTGGAACATCTCGGGATCCGGTGCAGGTATTGAGAACTATACGCTCGGCCCTGGCGCGGTCTCTGTGGCCTGGATCCGCGGCGATGCCAACGACGTGGACTACCGCGTTGACGGTGATAACGACGTGAACATCAACTATATCGATCTCCGCTATGCGGGCTGGAAACCGTGGGCAGGCGCGTGGACGGAAGTGGGTATTGACTATGCCATGCCAAACCCGACCAACAAACAGAAAGAGTATGGCGGGCTGTACGAGGCCGACAACGGCGTGATGGTAACCGGAGAGATCAGCCAGGATATGCTGGGTGGCTATAACAAGCTGGTGCTGCAGTATGCCAACAAAGGTCTGGCGCAGAACATGGTTTCCCAGGGGGGCGGCTGGTACGACATGTGGAACTATGTGAACGATGCCAGCGGCTACCGCGTGATTAATACCGGCTTAATTCCCATTACCGATAAGCTCTCCTTTAACCACGTCCTGACCTGGGGCTCGGCGGATGACACCACGCAGTATACCGATAAATCGCGCCTGATTTCGCTGGTGGGCCGCGCGCAGTATCAGTTCACCGAATATGTGCGTCTGATTGGTGAAGTGGGCGGGTTCTACCAGAAAGATACCTATACCGACGGTTCAAACTACAAGCAGAGCGGTGAGAAGTACACGATCGCCTTAGGTCTGGCGGACGGACCTGATTTTATGTCACGTCCCGAGCTACGGGTGTTTGCCTCCTACCTGAATGATTCCGAACATGGGAAATCCTTCGAAGACGGCACCGCCAGTAATATCTGGAACTTCGGCGTGCAGGTTGAAGCCTGGTGGTAATATTTATTTCTAAAATGCGTTAATCGTTATTGTATCTCCAACAACTGGCAGTTTATTCGCCTGTTTCGGGATAGCCATTATTTTGGCTATCCCTTTTTTTATTTATTGATTAAAATGTTCATCTAATAACTGACGTAAGGCATCAGACTGCCTGCCAAATATGGCATGCACCTGCTGGCCAATAATAATTACCCCCAGCGCCCCTTCATTCTGTAACGCCTCAGAGTCAACTTTATTTAAATCTTTTACCGTCACGCGCAGGCGGGTAATACAGGCTTCGACGTGTTCGATATTATCGTCGCCGCCAAACGCGGGAATTAAACGCTGGGTAATTTGACTGTCCATAATACGCCTCATTATATGCAGATAAAAAAATGCCTGCTCGTGGAGCAGGCGTTCTGTGCCTTTTTGCCCGGACGGTGCGGTCTGATGCCCTCACCCCAGCCCTCTCCCACAGGGAGAGGGAGAAAATCAATTACGCTTTACGCCTGAGCACACGACAGTCCCAGGGCAGCAGAGCGGTATCGCCCGCAGCAGCGGCGTCTGTCATGCAGTCGGTATACCCCTGTGGCAGCGTGATGTACTGCTGCTGTGCCGTGTAGTTCTGCACAAACACCCAGGTGGTTTCGCCATCCGTGCGTGCCGTGGCAACCACGCCCGGCGGGAGCTCACCCTCGATGGCGCGCGGTAGTGCCAGCTCGTTGATAATCCCGGCGAAGAAATCGCGCAGGAACGGCAGATCGTTACGTGAAGCGACATGCCACGCCTTGCCTTTACCGACGCGGTTGACCGTTACCGCAGGGCGACCTGCGTAGAAATCATCGCGGTAGGTCGCCAGCACCTGTGCGGACTCAGCGTGGATCAGCTCGCATAAATGTCGCACCTGATACGGCCCCTGCAAACCTGCCGCGTTGCCTGCCAGCCCCTGAATCAGGTTGCGCTCCCCCTCGCCCAGGCACTCGATTTCTTCCGCCCAGATGCCCAGAAGCTTGCGCAGCGGGCCAGGGAAACCGCCCAGATGACAGAGATCGGTCTCATCCACCACGCCGGTCCAGTAGGTCGTCACCAGATGCCCGCCATTAGCCACAAAGGCTTCTGCACGCTCGGCAAACCCTTCGCGTACCATATAAAGCATGGGGGCCACCACCAGCGCGTAGTCGCTCAGATCGCCGTCAGCGTCAATGACATCCACCGCAATGCCTTTTTCCCAGAACGGACGATAGTGCTCGTTGACGGTTTTTTCGTACTCCATTCCCATATTGCGCGGACCTTCGGCATCATCCAGCGCCCAGCGGTTTTGCTGGTCGAAGACAATCGCCACCCGGGCCTCGGTACGGCAACCTGCGACCTCCGGCAGGCGTGCCAACATCTCGCCCAGGCGCGTCACTTCACGCCCGACGCGGGTATCCAGATGACCCACGTGGTCGATAACCGCGCCGTGGAATTTCTCCACCGACCCGCGGCTTTTACGCCACTGGAAGTACTGCACCGAATCCGCTCCGTGCGCCACCGCCTGCATCGACGAGAGAATATGCATCCCCGGCTTTTTCAGCTTGCTGGTTGGCTGCCAGTTGGTGGTGCTCGGCGTCGACTCCATCAGCACGAAGGGCTTACCGCCCTTCAGGCTACGCATCATGTCGTGATACATGGCGGTGTAGCAGGCGAGCGCCGTTTCGTCTTTCTCCTTGTGCCACATCGGATAGCTGTCCCAGGAGATAAAGTCGATCGCCTTCGCAAGCTGCCAGTAGTCGTAGTCGTAGAAATACTCCATAAAATTGGTGGTTACCGGCAGTTCCGCATTCGCTACTTTTAGCGGGGCCACTTCATGGCGGCAGAAATCGGTCACCTGTGCGGTATTGAAGCGACGCCAGTCGAGGTTGAGGCCGTGAATCGACACTTCTCCCTGCGGCGCAGGGGACTCTATCTGCGACCAGTCGGTGTAGGTGTGGCTCCAGAAGGTGCTCCACCACGCGTGGTTCAGCGCGTCCAGGGTTTTATAGCGCGCCTTCAGCCAGTCGCGAAAACGTGCCTGACACAGGTGACAGTGACATTCGCCGCCGTATTCATTAGAGATATGCCAGCCCAGCACCGCCGGATGGTGTGAATAACGCTCCGCCAGCAGGCGGTTAATGGTGAATGTCTTCTCACGGTACACTGGCGATGACATGCAGTGGTTATGCCGGCCTCCGTGCAGCGCGGGCACGCGGTTGCGCCCGACGCGCAGCACCTCAGGGTATTTTTGCGACATCCACGCCGGACGCGCGCCGCTTGGCGTAGCAAGGAAAATATGAATACCTGCCGCATACAGTTTTTCAATAATATTATCCAGCCACGCAAAATCATATTCCCCTTCACGCGGCTCCAGCTTTGCCCAGCTAAATATGCCCACCGACATCACATTACATTTTGCCTGCTGCATCATGGCAATATCTTTTTCAATAATACCGGGATAATTCTCCCATTGCTCCGGGTTATAGTCGGCGCCATGCAATAACGCCGCGACCTTTGGGCTTAAAGGCGCAAATTTATTCATATTAAAAACGTCCTGAATGAAGATAAAAATTATTTAAATACCGTTATTGATGGCAGCACTTTTCCCTGGCAATCAAATAACGCCTGATTCTCGCGGGCATTCCCCTCTTTCCATTCGTCATGGATATATTTCATGCCGGCTTTGGTCGCCCACGTGGTGCCCGGTACGGCAATCCATGTCGGCTCCCAATAAAAGATGCCTTTGCCACGGTGGTCCGGAACATCAATAACGGACTGCATTAAATCGTGAATATAATCGTACTGGCCCTGAACGGTACCCGGATAGCCGCCGTCTTTTTCTTCTTTCGCCTGGAAGCTGTTCTCAGCGTTATCGCAGTTGTCCAGCGTATAGCCGTATGCCGCTTCCACCACAATCACGTCTTTGTTATAGCGCCTGCTGATGTCATCCATATTGGCCTTCAGCGCGCTAATCGGGCCGTTCCAGTAGGTGTACATTGACAGGCCGATGATATCGAATGGCACGCCGCGCTTCGCGATTTCGTCAAACCACCAGCGGAAGGTGTCATTTTTAGTGCCTTCGGCCAGGTGCAGCATGATTTTCACCTGCTCGCCGCCGGTCAGATTCTCTTTTAGCCCGCCAATCGCGGCGTTGAGCAGTCCGGCCAGACGGTCAAACTCGCCGCCGCCCTGCCCCCAGCTTTTGCCTTCCGGCCACAGCATGCCGCCGTTGATTTCGTTACCGATTTGCACCATGTCCGGCAGTACGCCCTCTTGCTTAAAGCGGGCGATGGTGTCGCGGGTGTAGTCATGGATCGCCGTTTTAAGCTGCGGGTAGTCCATCTTCTCCCAGGCTTTCGGCTTGAACTGTTTGCCCGGATCGGTCCAGAAATCGCTGTAGTGGAAATCGAGCAGCAGCTTCAGGCCCTGCGCCTTCACGCGCTTCGCCAGCGCAATCGTGTTTTCCAGGTTGTTACTGCCACCGCCATAGGTCTTGCCGCTCGCATCCTGTGGATCAACCCACAGGCGCAGGCGTACATAGTTCACGCCGTTGGCCTTCAGGATCGCAATCGCATCCTGCTGCTGGCCGTTCTGGTTATAGAATTTCGCGCCGTGTTGTTCGGCTTCCAGTAGGGTCGAAATATCCGCCCCCTTAATAAAATCTGCAGGCATGGCGTTAAACGGACGCGTTTTCACCGCGTCGGCAGCAAAAGCACTCGCGGCAAGGCCACATGAGAGGCAAACGGCGAGCAAAGCGGGTTTGAGTCTTTTCATGGTTATCCTTTGGTACTCCCGGAGGTCAGGCCGGAGACGAAGTATTTTTGTAACGCCAGGTAGAGGATCGCCACCGGCACCGCAATCAGGACCGCGCCTGCCGCGTAGGTGGTGTAGCTGGCACCCATTTTTTGCGCCACCAGGTTATAAAGCCCGATGGGTAAGGTGTATTTGTCCGGGGTGCGCAAAATGGTGCTGGAGAGGATGAAATCCCCCAGCGGCCCGGTGAAGGAGAACAGCGCCACCACCGCCACAATCGGCTTCGAAAGCGGCATGATAATTTCGATGAATATCCGGAAATTACTGGCCCCGTCCATGCGCGCGGATTCATCCAGATCTTTCGGGATGGCATCGAGGTAGCCTTTCATCAGGTAAGTGTTCATCGGGATCATGCCGCCCACGTAGATCAGCACCAGCGCCAGATGACTATTGATAAGGCCCAGCAACTGCGACAGCACGAAGATGGCAATCAGCGCCGAGAACTGGGGGATCATCTGCAGCAGCAGGAACAGCATCAGACCGTTCTGGCGCCCCTTAAAGCGAAAGCGCGAAAACGCGTAGGCGGTAAAGCTGACGCTGATTAAGGTCAGTACCATGGTCAGGAAGCTGATTTTCATTGAGTTCCAGTACCAGGTCATGTAGTTCACCTGGCCGTTGAACAGGTCGGCATAGTGCTGTACCGAGAAGTTCTCTGGAATAATCGACGAGCTCAGCAGGCTATTACCCGCGTTAAACGACGCACCGACCGTCCACACCAGCGGGTAAATGATGATTATCGAGACCAGCACGATAACCAGCCAGGAGAGCGAGAGGCGAACCCACTTCTCACGTTTAATACTTTGTGATTGAGCCATTGTTACGTTCCTTACGCCATGTCGTCATTTTTGAACGATTTCGTGGCGCGGAACTGCCACAGCGCCAGCCCGACGACAAAGATCGACAGCAGGATAGTGATGGTCGCCGCAATCGCATATTGCGAAGAGGACATCGTCAGTTTGTAGATCCACGACACCAGGATATCCGTCCCACCCACATTCGACCCTACCACCGCCGGTCCGCCGTTATTAAACAGGTAGATGATGTTGAAATTATTGAAGTTGAAGGTGTATTGAGTGATCAGAATCGGCGCAATCGAGTAAAGCACCAGCGGCAGCGTGATGGTACGCAACTTAGTCGCGCTGCTGGCGCCGTCCATGGTCGCCGCTTCGTACAGATCGTCCGGAATGGCCTGCAGCACGCCGGTGGTCATGGCGAAAACAAACGGGAAGCCGAGCCAGGTCTGCATCATAATCAGCGCCGTTTTGGTCCAGAACGGATCGGTCATCCACGCTTTTGGCGCGATGCCGAAGAAGGCCAGAATGGCGTTGTTGATCACCCCAAAGGAGTCGTTAAACATTCCGGCAAACACCAGGATGGTGACAAAGCCCGGCACCGCCCAGGGCAGAATGAAGATGGTGCGGATCAGCGGCTTAAAGCGCAGATCTTTCTGGTTCACCAGAATAGCCAGCAGCACGCCTACCGAACATTGCAGCGTGGTAGCGAGCAGGGTCCAGACCACCGTCCACTGCAGCACGTCGAAGAAGGTCGAACGCCAGATGGAGAGCGTGAAGATATTGATGAAGTTCTTAAACCCAACCCAGTCCACCAGCTTAGCCGGCGGCGTGTGATAGAGGTTGTAGTTGGTAAAGGCGATGGCAAAGCCGAACAGGATCGGGAAAACCACTACAAACACCAGCAGGATAAAGCCGGGCGTGATCATCAGATACGGGAAGCCGTCGCTCAGCAACATCTGGTACTGCTTGCGCACGCTGTTAAGCGTAAGTCCCGCATCGCGTTTTCTGCCATTCACCCACGCATCACGCATCGACAGGTACCAGACCATCACGCCAAACGCGGCGATCAGCACGCTGATGATCCCCTCAGCCAGCAGGAAGATGGAGTTGTCCCGCGGCACCTCCTCGCCCAGCGTCACCAGCCCCCATAGCCCTTCGCGCAGAAAATCGGCAAATACGCCGAGAAAACTGACCAGCAGTACCAGGAAGATGATCCCTTTCAGCCACTGACGATGGTAGAACTGGCCGAAGCCGGGGATGAACGCCAGCAGCAGGCCGGTCCAGGCATGGCGCCCGGCCCCGTGCGGTCTGGCAAAATTTTCCGGGATGATACTCACAGACAACTCCTTTCAAAAAAACGGGAGAGAGTCCTCCCGTTTTGCGACGGCAGAAAATTACTGGTTGCTGGCCTGCATGGCTTCGATCTGCATCTGGACCTGTTTTTCTGCGCTATCCAGCGCGGCTTTAGGATCCTGTTTGCCGGTCAGGCTCAACTCCAGCGCGGCGTTGGCTGGCCCCCAGACTTCACCCATTTCAGGGATGCCCGGCATGGCAGTTGCGCGCGCCGACTGTACCGCGACGGCACTCGCTTTTTCGTCGTTTTTGATAATCGGATCGTCGATCATCGCGGTAATCGGCGGGATTTCACGCGTGGCGATGTAGCGCGTTTTCACATACTGCGGCTGGTTGATGAATTCGATAAATTTCTGCGCCAGGGCTTTGTCTTTGCTCCACGTGGAGACAACGTAGCCTTTCACGCCAAGGAAAGAACTCATAGGCTTGCCGTCGGGCAGCGTTGGCAGCGGCGCAACGCCGTAGTTGATCCCTGCCGCTTCATACGGCTGGAATGCCCACGGCCCATTGATCACGGCTGCCGCTTTCTTCTCGGTGAACAGGGAGTCAATGGCGTTCAGACCGTTGTCACCGACTATCCCGGCCGGGAAGATCCCGTCGGCGTAGAATTTTTTAAGGTACGTCACGGCCTCTACCGCGCCCGGCTTGTTCAGGCCAACGTCGCTGGCGTTATAGCCGCCCTTGTCGTTATGACCGAAGATGTAGCCGCCCATCGGAGAAATTGCCCCCCAGCTGTAGTAAATCTGGTCGAACTTGGCGAGCAGGCCGTACTGGTTTTTCGCGCGCTGCTGTTTCGAAAAGTCATACCAGTCCTGCAGCGAATTGAGGGGCTTGTCGATGAGGTCTTTGTTGTAAATCAGCACCAGCGTCTCGACCGCTTTCGGTACGCCGTAGAGGGCATTATCCATTTTGAAGGCATTGATTGAGGCCGGGGTGTACTGTTCGGTCTGCTTAGCCTCCAGATTCAGGGGGGTCAGCAACCCTTGCACTACGGCGCCGCCCAGCTGATCGTTAGGGATCACCAGCACGTCCGGGCCAATGCCCGCCGGGCCATCCAGACGCAGTTTTTCCAGCTGTTGGGCGTAAGGGGTTTCCTGGACGTTGACCTTAACGTCGTACTGTTTTTCAAAGTCAGCCACCGCCTCTTTTATACCGGATGACTTCTTGATGTCTTCCCAGACGTTAAGCTGCGTGGTGGCATGTACCTGCACCGAGAGCGTAGAGAGGATCAGAGCGGCAAGTAGGTTCTTTTTCATTACAAACCTCATGTGAAGGTATAACAATTTTATGGTTGTTATGACATTTAACGCCTTATCTGCCTCATCTAAAATTCAGCAAAATCAGATGCTGCACGTATGACGTCAAATATCTTTGATTTGGTATACGCTACCCTTCACATCATGATAACTCTACAAAAAACTGTAAGTTGTGTGATCGTCATAACATTAATGGAAAATCTGTATAGGGCGCATGAATACTGGAAGTTATAGTCAATACAGACAAATTGCACCGTCCAGCTATGTTGAACCTGATTGTTATACGTAAAACATAGACAGCGGTTTACTCGGGGAACACTGATGTCAAACATACAGTTAAGGAATGTCACCAAGCGCTTTGGCGACACCGTCACCTTGCACAACGTGAATCTTGAAATTGAAGACGGGGAATTCGCCGTCTTTGTTGGCCCTTCCGGCTGCGGTAAATCGACCATGCTGCGCATGATTGCCGGTCTGGAGGAGATTAGCGAAGGTGAAGTCTTAATCGGTAATGAGGTCATGAATGACGTCGCGCCTTCCCACCGCGGCGTGGCCATGGTGTTTCAGTCCTACGCGCTCTATCCGCACATGACGGTCGCCGAAAACATGGGCTACGGGCTGAAAGTGAATAAGGTCCCAAAAGAACAGATCCGTCACCAGGTGGAGATGGTGGCAAAAACGCTGCAGCTCTCCCACCTGCTGGACCGCAAACCTAAACAGCTTTCGGGCGGGCAGCGCCAGCGCGTGGCAATAGGCCGCGCCATCGTGCGTAACCCGCGCGTCTTTATGTTTGATGAACCGCTCTCTAACCTGGACGCCGAACTGCGCGTCGAGATGCGTCTGCACCTTGCCCGCCTGCATCAGGAGCTGAAAACCACCATGGTGTATGTCACGCACGACCAGATCGAAGCGATGACCCTGGCCGACAAGATCGTGGTCATGAACTATGGCAAGGTTGAGCAGATGGGCGCCCCGATGGATCTCTATTACAAACCGGCAAATAAGTTTGTCGCCGGGTTTATCGGTTCTCCGAAGATGAACTTTCTGCCGGCGACCGTTGAAGCCTGGCAGCCAGGTAAGCTTACCGTCAGGCTATCGCAACAGAAGTCGCTCACGCTCGCGATAACCACCACACCGCTGCAGCCGGGAAGTCAGGTCACGCTGGGCATCCGCCCGGAACATTTAACCACCGACCTTCACCGCGGCACGCGGCTGGAATTTAACTGTGAAGTGGTGGAGCGACTGGGAAACAATACTTACCTGTTTGGGCAATGCTATGGCCATGACAACGTGAAGATCTTGCTGCCGGGCGACGTGAAGTTCGCGCCCTGGCAGAAGATAGACGTGGCGTTTGACGACCATCACTGCATGGTTTTTGACGACCAGGATGTACGGGTGAGCGCTGATATCGAAGATGCGGTGCGTTCGGTGGCTTAACGCGCGCCACCGTCAGCCAGCGCTCTCACCGCCCGCCCAAACGCCTCAATCGCCAGCGCGACATCCTCAGCCATCACCGACTCCGCCGGATGGTGGCTGATGCCCCCCTTGCAGCGCACAAACAACATCCCCACCGGCCAGCGTTCTGCCAGCGCAATGGTGTCGTGCCCGGCACCGCTCGGCAGCGATAGCGTGCAGCCCTGAACCGATGTCACGGCCTCCCCTAACAACGATTGCAGCCTGGCATCGCACGGCGTGGCGGCGATCCGGTAAAACTCCTCGGCGCTGAAACTGAGCCCACGCCGGGCTGCGATCTCTTCCGCCTGAATGAGCAGTTCAGTGAGCAATGCGTCCAACGGGGCATCCTGCGGGCCGCGAATATCCAGCGAGAGCGCCACCTCGCCGGGAATCACATTGACCGCGCCGGGCAGGCAGCGTAACGCCCCCACCGTGGCAACCAGATTGCCGCCGCGCTGTCGGGTGGTGTTTTCAACCTGCACCATCCATTCGGCAGCTGCGGCCAGGGCATCTTTGCGGTGAGCCATCGGCACGGTACCGGCATGCCCGGCTTCGCCGGTAAAGAGACAGTTCAGACGCCGCGCACCGTTAATGGCTTCTACTACCCCCAGCGCCAGCCCCTCCTGCTCCAGACACGGCCCCTGTTCAATATGCAGCTCCAGACAGGCGCTGAAATCGTCCTGATGCCGCGCGGCAAGCGCTACCCGTGCGGGATCCAGCCCCGCCTGCACCATCGCCTGCGCCACGCTTATGCCACTGGCATCACAGGTATCAAGCCAATTCTCCGGCCAGGTGCCAGTCAGGCCGCGACTGCCTAACAGCGTGATGCCGAAGCGGGTTCCCTCTTCGTCGCAGAAGCCAACAATCTCGATACCCTGCGCCAGGCGCACGCCCTGCTGATGCAGACTGTCCACCACTTCAATGGCGGTGAGCACGCCAAGCATGCCGTCGTAGCGCCCGGCATTGCGCACGGTATCCAGATGCGAACCAAGCAATATCGCCGGTGCACCCTCCAGCTGCGCCTCATAGCGCCCGCAAATATTCCCGACGCTGTCCTGCCAGACGGTCATGCCCGCCTGGCTCATCCACTGCCCGACCAGCTGGTTGGCCTGCAGATGCTGCGTGGAAAGATAAACCCGCGTCAGGCCTTCCGGGGTTTCGCTGATGGCGGCCAGCGCATCGGCACGGGCCATCACCCGCTCTGCCGCCGGGCTCATTGTGACGTCTCGCGGCGATAATGATCCCACGCGGCCTGCATCGCCGCCCCCTGGGGGGTGGTGAATTTCAGGTAGTTCAGCACCGACTCCAGCGCGCTCAGGGTGGTCATCACGCAGTCTTTACGGGCGTTATAACCCATGGTGCCAATGCGCCATACCTTGCCGTGCAGCGGGCCAAACGAGGTGCCAATTTCGATACCGAAATCTTCCAGCATCAGCTTACGCACCTGATCGCCGTTAACGCCCTGCGGGATCACCACGCCCAGCACGTTGTTCATCTTGTGCTTCAGATCGCCAAAGGTCTCCAGCCCCATCGCCTGAATGCCTTTCAGCAGCGCATCGCCGTGCAGCTTGTGCCGGGCGATGCCGTTGTCCAGCCCTTCCTGGAGGATCAGCCGCGCGCATTCGCGGGCGCCAAACAGCGCGGTGGTGGCTTCAGTGTGATGGTTCAGCCGCTCCGGCCCCCAGTAATCCATCACCATGCCGAGATCGAAATAGTTGGAGTAGATCATCTCCTCGTCGCCGTCGCGATGGGCGTCGGTGCGGATCCCCTCCTCGACGCATTTGCGGCGGCGGATCGCCTCTTCCATGCGTGGGCTCAGGGTGATCGGTGACGTGCCGGACGGACCGCCAAGGCATTTCTGCATGCCAGCGGAGACGGCATCCAGCCCCCAGGCATCGGTTTCCAGCGCGTTCCCCCCCAGCGACGCGGTGGCGTCGGTGTAAAACAGCACGTCATAACGGCGGCAAATCGCGCCGAGCTCGGCCAGCGGCTGCAGCATGGTGGTGGAGGTATCCCCCTGCACGGTCAGCAGCAGACGGGGACGAATACGTTTGATGGCATCCTCCACCTGATCCGGGGTAAACACCTCGCCCCACGGCACCTCGATGGTATGCACTTCCGCCCGGCAGCGGCGGGCGATTTCGCACAGCAGATGGCCGAAGCGGCCAAACACCAGCACCAGCACTTTATCGCCCGGGCGAATGGCCGACACCAGAATCGCCTCAATGCCCGCGCGGGAGGTGCCGTCCACCAGCATCGTCCAGCGGTTTTCGGTGCGGAACACCCCGCGATAGAGCGCCATTACTTCGTTCATGTAGTGGGTCATCGCCGGGTCGTACTGACCAATCAGCTGGCTCGACATGGCGCGCAGCACGCGCGGATCGGCATTGATCGGCCCCGGCCCCATCAGCAGACGCTGCGGCGGATTAAGTTGCGGAAATTGAGCGATATCCATTGTTAAGTCCTTATCAGTTGAGGCCGCGCACGGAGGAGATGAACTGCTTCAGTTCGGTGGTCTGCGGGTTGGCGAAAAGCGTTTTGCTGTCGCCCTGCTCCCAGACTTTCCCCTGGTGCATAAACACCACGCGGTCGCCCACTTCGCGGGCAAAATTCATTTCATGGGTCACGAGAATAAGGGTCATCCCTTCTGCTGCCAGCTGCTCCAGCACCTTAAGCACTTCGCCCACCAGTTCCGGGTCGAGCGCGGAGGTGATCTCGTCACAAAGTAAGACTTTTGGCGACATCGCCAGCGCACGGGCAATCGCCACGCGCTGCTGCTGGCCGCCGGAGAGACTCGACGGGTAGTAATCCAGACGATCGCCGAGGCCGACTTTCTCCAGCATCTGCTGTGCCAGCGCCCGGCATTCGGCGGCGCTTTTCTTCAGCACCCGACGCGGGGCGAGCATTACGTTTTCCAGCGCCGTCATGTGCGGGAACAGGTTAAAGTTCTGGAACACCATCCCGACCGAGCGGCTGATTTCACGCGCCTGGGAATCCCGGTCGGTGATGGTCATGCCGCCAAGCTTGATGCTGCCGTCCTGATACCCTTCCAGACCGTTGATGCAGCGCAGCAGGGTGCTTTTGCCGGATCCGCTGCGCCCGATAATCGAAATCACCTGGCCCATGTCGATATCGAGATCGACCCCCTTCAGGACATGGTTATCGCCGTAGTACTTCTGCACCTGATTAATGGTGATGAGAGGCATTGAATTTCGTCTCCAGATAACGGCTGTAACGCGACAGCGGATAACACAGAATGAAGTAGCCCAGCGCCACCAGCGCAAAGACCTTAAACGGTTGATAAGTGACATTGGTGAGCATCGTCCCGGCTTTGGTCAGCTCGATAAAGCCGATGATTGACGCCAGCGCCGTGCCCTTAATCACCTGGACGGCAAAACCGACCGTCGGCGCAATCGCAATCCGCAACGCCTGCGGCGCGACCACCCGATAAAGCGTCTGGCCAAAGGTCAGCCCCAGACAGCGCGACGCTTCCCACTGCCCTTTGGGCAGCGCGCGAATGCTGCCAAACCAGATATCAAGCAAAAACGCGCTGGTGTAGAACGTGAGGGCCAGCGATGCGGCGGTCCATGGCGAGACATCGATGCCGAACAGCGCCACGCCGAAGAACGCCAGAAATAGCTGCATCAGCAGCGGTGTACCCTGAAACAGTTCGATATAGCCGCGGATCAGGCGCATGATCATTCGCCCGCCAGTGAGACGCAGCAGCAGCAGCGGCAGGGTCACCACCGCGCCGCCGACAAACGCCACCAGCGACAGCAGTATCGTCCAGCGCCCGGCCAGCAGCAGGTTGCGAATAATGTCCCAGTCGGTAAAGGTGGTCATCATGCCTGCACCCCCAGCCATTTGCGTCCTGCCGCCATCATCAGCTGACGCAGGGTAATCGACAGCGCTAAGTAAATCCCGGTTGTCACCAGATAAACCTCAAAGCTCAGAAACGTTCTGGACTGGATCAGGTTGGCGGCAAAGGTCAGCTCTTCATACGAGACCTGCGACACCACCGACGAGCCGAGCATCACGATAATGCACTGGCTCACCAGCGCCGGATAAATACGCTGTAGCGCAGGCGGTAACACCACGCGAATGAAGGTCTGGGTGCGGGTCAGCCCCAGCACGCGTCCGGCCTCCCACTGCCCTTTGGGTGTCACCTGAATGCCCGCCCGGACAATCTCCGTGCTGTACGCGCCCAGATTGATCACCATCGCCAGCAGTGCCGCCTCACCCGCCGTCATCTTCAGCCCCATATTGGGCAGGCCAAAGACGATAAAAAACAGCTGCACCACAAACGGCGTGTTACGGATAATCTCCACGTAACCGCCCCAGATCCGGCTAAACCACGTCGCCCGCCCGCTGCGAATAGCCGCCCCGAAAATACCAATCGCCAGACCGCCCAGGGTCGCCATCACCGTCAACTGGATGGTGACCCACAGCCCGGCCAGCAGCGCCGGCCAGTGCGGCCAGAGCTCAGAGAAATGGAGTTGCTCTGTCATTGCCTTACACGCCAAGGCTTGCCGGCAGCGGCGCCTTGAGCCACTGCTCAGAGAAGCCGTTCAGGGTGCCGTCTTTAATACCCTGTTCAATCAGCGCATCCACTTTCGCCTTCAGCGCTGGTTCATTTTTCTTCAGCCCGATAAAGCACGGTGAATCTTTCAGCATAAAGCTCGGCACCGGAGCTTTCTCCGCGTTCTGGCGCGAGATGGCCGCCACCACGAGGTTGCCGGTGGCCACATACTGTACCTGTCCGGACAGATACGCCGACAGCGTGGTGTTGTTGTCCTCATAGCGTTTTACGTCTGCGTCTTTCGGCGCCAGGCTGGTCAGCACCATGTCCTCGACCGCGCCACGCGTCACGCCGATGGTTTTACCGCTCAGGGCGGCGGCATCTTTCAGCTCTGCGCCTTTCGGGCCAAACACCCCGAGGAAGAACGGCGCATAGGCGCGGCTGAAATCGATCACCTTTTCACGTTCCGCATTCTTACCGAGGCTTGAAATGACAAGGTCAACTTTGTCGGTTTGCAGATACGGCACGCGGTTGGCGCTGGTCACCGGGACCAGTTGCAGCTTGACCTTCATCTGTTTGGCCAGATAACGCGCCATATCAATGTCATAGCCCTGCGGCTGCAGATCGGTTCCGACCGAGCCAAACGGCGGGAAATCCTGCGGCACGGCAATGCGAATGGTGCCGCGTTTTTCAATATTTTGAAGCTGGTCCGCCTTTGCCGGCAGGTTAGTGAAGAGACAAACGGCCCCGGCCAGTGCAATCAACAATTTTTTCATGGTGCTTCCCCGTAACGTTAACATGAAACAAAAGATTCTTTGAATTGGATTTTGCAACTAATGTGCCAGATAAAGCGAAACGCGGGATTTTGTTGTAAAGCCTGATAAAACAAAGGCGGGGCGAAAAAGCTGTCTCTTTTTCGCCCCGCCTCACTGCACCATTTCAATGCAAAGCACCACACCGATGCCCCATTATCGTTGTTCGAGCTCGTCCAGGTGCTGATACAGGGTGGCGATCTCATGAATGCGCGGACGGCCTTTATCGAGGATTTCATGCAGGAAGGCGTTTGCCAGCAGGTTGATCAGACTGTTGACCGAGGCGTAGCTGTCATAGGCTGAGACGCTGTCCAGCGGAGCGCAGAGCTGCCAGCTCGCCAGCGGAAACAGGCTGTGCGCCTGCGGCTCGCACATCAGCAGCACCGGAATACCACTGCCCTGAAGCTGCTGCAGCAGCGGGCGGATGATGCGCGGGCGGCGACGAAAGGCCATCATCACCACCAGATCGTCGGGGGTGAGATCCACCAGCTCTTCACTCAGGCTCTGCCCGGGCTGCGGCAACACCAGCACCTGCCCGCGCGCCTGCAACAGCTGCTGACGCAGGTGCAGCGCCGCGGGATAGGCGTTACGCATCCCGATAATGACAATGCGCCGTGCCTTTACCATGCACGCCATCGCGTCGGCAAACTGCCGGGCATCCAGGGCATTCACCCACTGGGTCAGATTAGCCATCTCCTGCTTATAGTGACGCGCCAGCAGCGTATTGCCCTGCACCGCGTCGCGGTTGTCCGTCAGCGGCATACCGCTCTGGCGCAGGGTACGCAGCTCATCGCGCATGTCTTTATACTTCTCATAGCCCAGACGCTTAAACAGGCGACTCACCGTGGCTTTCGACACCCCGCTCAGCTGCGCCAGCTCGGCGCTGTTGTAGCTGATCAGGTCGTCGAAGTGATCGAAAATAAAATCCGCCACCCGCTGCTCCTGCGGCGACAGTGACGCGTATTGTGCTTTCAGTCGTTCATCAAGCTGTTCCATAACGCCTCTGTAACGTTTGTTTCATCTCTTGCTCTCTATTCATTAAGCATGCCAGCTTATCAGCCGGGATGACATGAAACTTTTCTTTCATACCTGGAACAGCTTTTGCAGCGCCTTGTGACTTTCAGGGTTATGAGGACTGTTCATGCAAAGTAATGTCTCCGTACACGGAATGGCGGTTGCCCCCCATCATCTTGCCAGCCAGAGCGCGCTGTCTATGCTGCGCGATGGCGGTAGCGCGATTGAAGCGATGGTCGCGGCAGCGGCCACCATTGCCGTGGTCTATCCCCATATGAATGGCCTGGGCGGTGATGGCTTCTGGCTTATCGTGCCCCCCGGCGGCGAACCGATTGCCATCGATGCCAGCGGCGCGGCGGGATCGCTGGCGACGCTTGCCGCCTATGGCGATCTGGCGCACATCCCCCACCGCGGCCCCCGTGCGGCGCTGACCGTGGCGGGTACCGTCAGTGGCTGGGCGGAGGCGCTTAAGGTCTCACACGCGCTGACAGGCAACGCCCTGCCGCTGACGCGCCTGCTGGCAGATGCCATTGACTATGCCCGCAATGGCACGCCGGTCACGGCCTCGCAGGCCACTGCCACCGCCAGTAAATTCGACGAACTGAAAGACCTGCCCGGCTTTGCAGAAACCTGGCTGGTTGACGGCAAACCACCGGAGGTCGGCAGCCGGTTTTATCAACCGGCGCTGGCCTCCACGCTGACGCAACTTGCCGAAGAGGGTCTGGAGAGTTTTTATCGTGGTCCGCTGGCGGCGCGTCTGGCCCGTGCGATGGAGACGCTCGGCCTGCCCATTACGCTGGCGGATTTGAACGCGCATGTCGCCCGGCGCACCACGCCGCTGAAATTAGCGCATCAGCAGGGTGAGGTCTGGAACCTCGCCCCACCGACGCAGGGGCTGGTCTCGCTGGCGATCCTCGGCATCACCGACCGTCTGGCGATGGCCGATGCCGACGACGCCGGGACAGTGCACCGCATTGTGGAAGCCACCAAACTGGCCTTTGGCCTGCGCGATGCCCACATCACCGACCCGCGCGAGCTGAAAACCGATATCCAGAGCCTGCTGGATCCTGCGGCGCTTCAGGCGCTCGCCGACCGGGTTGACGATAACCATGCCGCGCCGTGGGGCACCGGCAAAGGCCCTGGCGATACGGTGTGGATGGGGGTAATGGATAACAGCGGCCTGGCCGTGTCGTTTATCCAGAGCATTTATCACGAGTTCGGCAGCGGCGTAGTGCTCCCGGATACGGGTATCGTCTGGCAGAACCGGGGGGCGTCGTTCAGCCTCGATCCCGCACATCTTCTGGCTCTCGCGCCGGGCAAACAGCCGTTCCATACCCTGAACCCGGCCGCGGCGCGTCTGAACGACGGACGGGTGATGGTCTACGGCTCCATGGGCGGTGACGGCCAGCCGCAAACTCAGGCCACGCTCTTTACCCGCTATGTGGTGCAGGGTCTGCCGCTGCAGGAGAGCATCTCCCGTCCGCGCTGGCTGCTGGGGCGCACCTGGGGACAAAGCTCAGACACCTTAAAGGTGGAAGGTCGGTTTTCCCCTGAAACGATCGCACGCCTGCAGGCGCTGGGTCACGAGGTGGAGATCTTCCCGGACTTTAGCGAAGCCATGGGCCACGCGGGCGCGATTGTCCGCCACCCGAACGGGCTGTTTGAAGGCGCGTTCGACCCGCGCAGCAACGGCGGCGCCGCCGGATACTGAGGAGAAAACCATGACAACACAACAACCTGACTGGCATGCCTACCTGGCGCAGATGGAGGCCGTGCTGGGCATTGAGCTGGATGACGCCCGCCGCGCGGAGCTTCAGCAGCAGTTTAGCCGCATTGCCGCCATGGCCGCCCCGCTGATGGTGCTGCCGCTTGATGACCGTCTGGAGATCGCAGGAGTATACAAAGCATGAGGCTACACGAGATGAGTATCAGCGCGATCCAGCAGGCGCTGAGTGCAGGCGAGTTAAGCGCCCGCGAGATCGCCCGTCAGACGCTGGAAGATATTGCGCGCATCAACCCGCAGATCAACGCCTGGACGGCGGTTACCGAAGCGCGGATGCTGGCCGAGGCAGAAAATATCGACACCCTGCGCCGGGAAAAGCGCCCCCTGCCGCCGCTGGCGGGCGTGCCTTACGCGGTAAAAAACCTGTTTGATGTGGCCGGGCACACCACCCTCGCCGGAGCCGAGCTGTTCAGCCAGCGTTCCGCTGCCAGCGCAGACAGCTTTGCGGTTCGCCAGCTACGCAGCGCGGGAGGACTGTTGTCCGGGATGGTCAATATGGATGCCTATGCCTACGGCTTTACCACGGAAAACAGCCACTACGGCGCCACGCGTAATCCGCACGATCTGACGCGCATTGCAGGCGGCTCCTCCGGTGGCTCTGCCGCCGCCGTCGCCGCCGGGCTGGTCCATTTTTCACTGGGTACCGACACCAACGGGTCGATTCGCGTCCCGGCGTCCCTGTGCGGAATTTACGGCTTAAAACCAACCTTTGGCCGCCTGTCACGCTCCGGCAGCCACCCGTTTGTCGCCAGTCTCGATCATATCGGGCCGTTTGCCCGCCGGGTGTGCGATCTGGCGTCCGTGTACGATGCGCTACAGGGACGAGACACCAGCGACCCTTTTCAGGCAGAGTCCTCCCGCGAGCAGACGCGGCCTTTGCTCGATCGCGGTCTGGATGGTTTGCGCTGCGCCGTCCTCGGGGGCTATTTCAGCACGTGGTGTAACGACGACGCCCGGGAAGCCGTCGCGCGCGCGGCACGTGCTCTTGACGTCCAGGAGGAGCTGCAGTTTCCTGAAGCCGCGCTGTCCCGCTCTGCCGCGTTTATCATCAGCGCCTCCGAAGGGGGGAACCAGTACCTGCCGTCACTTCGCCGTGAACCGGAGCGTTTTGAACCACACTCCCGCGAACGCCTGCTGGCTGGGGCGATGATCCCTTCCGCCTGGTATATTCAGGCCCAGCGTTTTCGCGCCCACGCCCGACAGGCCTGTAAAGCGCTGTTTGAGCAGGCCGACGTGCTGATCGCCCCGGCAACGCCGCGCAGCGCCACGACGATTGGCGAGCAGACCATGGAGATTAACGGTGAGCCACTGCCGGTGCGCGCCAGCATGGGGATGCTGACGCAGCCGATTTCATTTCTGGGTTTACCCGTCACCACCGTTCCGCTACGCACCGCCCAGGGGACACCGATTGGTCTGCAACTCATCGCAGCGCCGTTTAATGAACAAGCCTGCCTGCGCGTGGCGCGGGTCCTTGAAGCGAGCGGGATAACCGATGCTCGTCCTGCGGAGATGGCACAATGATGAATCACGACGACATTAACCTTCCCTGGGTGGTGGCGGACGTCACGGCCGCGTTTTATCGCTATGAAGATGCGCTGGTGAGCAACAACATTGCGGTGCTGGATGAGCTGTTCTGGCACGACAAAAACACGGTGCGACTGGGCGCGGGGGAAAACCTTTACGGCATTGATGAAATCCGCGCCTTTCGGGCGGCGCGCCCCTCCGCCGGGCTGCAGCGGACGTTGCGCAATACCGTGATCACCACCTTCGGAGAAGATTACGCGGTGTGCAGCACCGAATTTACCCGCGAGGGCACAGAACGCATTGGCCGCCAGCAGCAGACGTGGGTGCGGTTTGCTTACGGGTGGCGCATTGTTGCGGCACAGGTGAGTGTGATGGTGTAACGCTGAAAAACCTGCCCGGTGGCGCTGCGCTTACCGGGCCTGCAATGTCCCGTATACCCTGCGGGTGCTGTAGGCCGGGTAAGGCGCAGCCGCCACCCGGCAAAACACGGCACACTTACTTCTGAAACGGATGCACGTCCCGCCAGTGGTCAGCAATCTGCTGGCGGGTACAAACCCACACCCGCTCGTGCTCCTGCACATAATCAAGGAACCGCTGCAGCGCGCGAAAACGTCCCGGACGCCCCAGCAGACGGCAGTGCATGCCGATGGACATCATCTTCGGCGCACTTTCGCCCTCTTCATACAGCACGTCAAAGCTGTCTTTCAGGTAAGTATAAAACTGCTCAGCGGTATTAAACCCCTGGGCGGTGGCGAAGCGCATGTCGTTCGCATCCAGCGTATAGGGAACGATCAGGTGCGGTTTACGGCTGCCATCGCTGCAGGTCACTTCCGTCCAGAAGGGTAAGTCGTCGCCATAGTAGTCGCTGTCGTAGTCAAAACCGCCGTGCTCAACCACCAGCTGGCGCGTGTTGGGGCTGTCGCGCCCGGTGTACCAGCCCGTAGGCGGTTTGCCAAACAGATCGGTCAGCACGTGCACCGCTTTCTGCAGATGTTCCCGCTCCTGGTTGATATCCATATTCTGATAGTGGATCCAGCGCCAGCCGTGGCTAACCACGTCGTAATCCGCCGCCTTGATCGCCGCGACAATCTCCGGATGACGCGCCAGCGCCATCGCCACGCCAAAGACCGTCAGCGGCATGCCGCGTTTCTGGAATTCATTGTGGATCCGCCAGAACCCGGCGCGGCTGCCGTATTCGTACAGGGAGTCCATGGACATGTGTTTGTCGGGATAGCTGGCCGCTCCAATGATGTCCGAGAGAAACTGTTCCGACCCGGCATCGCCGTGCAGGACGTGGTTTTCTGCCCCCTCTTCATAATTGAGCACAAACTGCACGGCGATGCGTGCCTGATTCGGCCACTGCGCATGCGGCGGGTTGCCTGCGTAGCCACGCAGATCCCGCGGATAATCCTCTTCAAAAAGCACCATTGCTACCCCCCCAAAAATTAAAATGGATTCAATGCCTGAAAATGTCCGCTTAACGGTTTGTTCTCCGGGAAGGCCAGATCCCCGTGCTTGCTGGTTGACAGCCCCAGCGCCACCAGCGATTCCACCATCTTCACCGCCGCACTGACACCGTCGATCACCGGCACGCGCAGCTCGCGCGTCAGCTCCTGGGCGAGCGTTGCCATCCCGCCACAGCCCAGTACGATGGCACCGCAGCCATCCTCTTTCAGGGCCTGTATACAGCGGGCGCGCACCTTCTCCTGCGCCAGACCGGTGCCATCTTCCAGCGCCAGCACCGGGAGATCTATCGCGTGCAGGGCCGCGCAGCGATCGTGAAAGCCATACTGGTGCAGCAGATGACGGGCAATGATCAGCGTGCGCGGCAGCGTGGTGACAATGGAAAAGCGCGTCGCCACCAGCGTGGCCATATGCATGGCGGCTTCGGCAATGCCGACAACCGGCCCTTGCGCCAGCTCGCGCGCGGCCAGCAGCCCCGGATCGCCAAAGCAGGCAATCACGTGACCCGCCACCCCCTGCTCTCTGCCTTTTTTGATCTGTTCAAGGACACCCACGGCGGCAATGGCCTCATCAAAATGACCTTCGATTGAGGGCACACCTGCACTGGGGCAGACCGCGAGGATCTCCGTGCCCGGTGCAGCCACCGCGCGGGCGGCCGCGCCGATGGTTTCCGTCATTGCGAGGCTGGTATTGGGATTAATGACTTGTATACGGACAGACGACATTACGACTCCTTGTGGCTGGCGAACAGGCGGGCAAAATCGGGCAGGCATTCACCTGCCCGTTCGAAACAGAGGCTCGCGACGATGTGTTCAAAATGGTGCATTAAGGCATCACTGAGGGGTTGCAGCGCTTTCTGACGCAGCAGCTCCACAAGCTGTTCGTGTTCATTGCAGAGACACCCCTGACGCCACGGTGCGCCCCAGGTGGCAATCACCAACGAGGAGCGCTGGCTCAGGCGGGTCACCATCTCCGTCAGGACCTGATTGCCGGAGATGGCCTGCAGCCGAATATGGAAATTTGCGGAGTGGCGGATCGCCGCCGGGCCGTCGTAAGCCTCATGCGCCTGCTGCTCCTGACGGATGATTGACGCCAGCGCGGCCAGATGCGGCGGCTGACAGTGCGCCAGCACGTCCGGTAGATTGGCGACCTCCAGTAGCGCGCGGGTGCGAAAGATCTGCCGGGCCTCTTCGACCGTCGGGCTGGCAACGTGTGCACCACGTTTGGGCGTTAAGGTGACCATTTGCACAGCGGCGAGTCGCTGCAGCACCTTACGGATGCCCGTACGACTCACGCCAAAGACCTCCGCCAGCGCCTCTTCCGGCAATTTGCTTCCCGGCAGCAGCTGATGTTCGACAATCGCGGTCATCAGCGCCTGAAAGATGGATTCGTCTTTGTCTTGCAGGTCTGGCGCGGCGTGCAGACTGTTCACGTTGTTCATTAACCACTCCACTTTTTACTTTTCGCTATCGAATCGTATACATAAAAATAAAATATTGCATACAATATTTATTATTTTGGCCTGAATCCTGCAACACCGTCTGCACTCCCACTCAACGGGTTTTCATTCACAGGAGCAGGTTTCATGCCAAACAGACAAAATACGCAACACGGTACGGCCGCTGATTCCGGTGCGGTATACAGCCCACGGCTTTGCAATGAGGATCTGGCACCGACGCGTGACCAGAACTGGAGCTGGTACAACATCTTTTCTTTCTGGATGTCCGACGTCCACAGCATGGGGGGATACGTGGTCGCCGCGAGCTTCTTTACGCTCGGGCTGGCAAGCTGGCAGGTGTTGCTCTGCCTGCTGGTGGGAATTTGCATTGTGCAGCTGTGTGCCAACCTGGTGGCGAAACCGAGCCAGATGGCGGGCGTGCCGTATGCGGTGATCAGCCGTCAGGCCTTTGGTGTGTTCGGGGCGAACATTCCGGCGGTGATCCGCGGGCTTATCGCCTTTGCCTGGTACGGCATTCAGACCTATCTGGCCGCTAACGCCCTGATGCTGGTGGCGCTGAAGTTCTGGCCGTCGCTCTCGTCGCTCACCACCGGCGCGTTCCTCGGACTGTCGCACCTGGGCTGGGTCTGCTTTGCCATTATGTGGGTATTGCAGGCAATGGTCTTCTGGCACGGCATGAATGCCATCAAGCGCTTTATCGACATCGCCGGCCCGGCGGTGTATGTGGTGATGCTGGCGCTGGCAGGATGGATTGTATACAAGACCGGATTCGACGGGATCTCCTTTACCCTCGCCAGCAAATCCCTGAGCGCGGCCGAGCAGACCTGGCAGATGATCACCGCCACGGCGCTGGTGGTCTCCTACTTCTCAGGCCCGTTGCTCAACTTTGGTGATTTCTCCCGCTACGGCAAAAGCATGGGGGAAATCCGCCGCGGCAACCGCTGGGGCCTGCCGTTTAACTTCCTGCTGTTCTCCATCGTGACCGTGGTGATTGTCTCCGGTACCCAGTCGCTGTTTGGCCGCATGATCACCGACCCGATTGAAACCGTCAGCCGCGTGGGCAACGATCTGGCGGTGGCGATTGGTCTGTTGACCATGATCACCGCCACCATCGGGATTAACATCGTGGCCAACTTCGTCTCCCCGGCGTTTGATTTCTCTAACTGTTCCCCGCAGAAAATCAGCTTCCGCACCGGGGGAATGATTGCCGCCGTCGGCTCGATCCTGTTAACCCCGTGGAATCTGTTTAACTCCCCGGAGCTTATTCATTACACCCTGGATGTGCTGGGGGCATTTATCGGTCCGCTGTTCGGTATCCTGATTGCCGATTTCTACCTGATTAAGCGTGGCAAGGTATCCGTGGACGACCTGTTCGATGACACGCCAGAAGGGAAATACTGGTACCGCAACGGCTTTAACCCGAAAGCCATCGGCGCGCTGATCCCCTCGGTTGCCGTCGGGCTGGTGATAAGCTTCATCCCGGCGCTGCATGAGGTGGCAAACTTTAGCTGGTTCATTGGCGTGTTCCTTGGCGGGGTAACCTACCGCTGGCTGGCGCGTGAAGAGCGCGAAGGGGCGTCCGCCGCTCACTTCACGGCACGCGAGGCCACGCAAACAATCAGACAGGAGCCGTGATGGATTACCAGACTGCGATACGCGGTGCATTTTTCGATATCGCCCGGGTCTGCGACAGCGCAGACCTGATTGCCGACCATGCGCGCTACCAGCAGGACGGCCTGCTGTTTATTTACCACGGGAAAATCGTGGCGCTCATGGCCTGGCAGGAGGGAGAGCAATATCTTGACCCGCACAAGGGTTACACCGACCTGCGCGGCAAACTGCTGCTGCCCGGCTTTATCGATACCCACGTTCATTACCCGCAGACCGAGATGATCGGCGCCTTCGGCGAGCAGCTGCTGGAGTGGCTGACCACCTATACGTTTCCGGTGGAGAGCCAGTTTGCCGACGAGAGCTACGCAAAAGAGATCGCGGAATTTTTCATAAATCAACTGGTGAGCCACGGCACCACCACCGCAATGGTGTTTTGCACACTGCATCCGCAATCGGTGGATGCACTGTTTACCGAAGCATCGCGCCTGAATATGCGCCTAATCGCCGGGAAGGTGATGATGGACCGGCACACCCCGGACTACCTGACCGAAACGGCACAACAGAGCTACCAGCAGACGCGGGATCTAATCCAGCGCTGGCACCACCATGGACGGCTGGGGTATGCCATTACGCCACGCTTTGCGCCCACCTCATCACCGGAACTGCTGGCGGCGGTGCGTTTACTCAGAGAGGAGTTTCCGGACACCTGGCTGCAGACCCATCTGAGCGAAAACCCGAACGAAGTGGCTTGGGTTAATGACCTGTGGCCGGAGCATGAACGTTATCTGGATGTCTATCACCACTACGGCCTCACCGGCGAGCGCAGCGTGTTTGCTCACGGGATCCATCTGCACCACAGCGAGTGGCAGTGCCTGCACGACACCGGATCGGCGGTGGCGTTTTGCCCTACTTCCAATCTGTTTCTTGGCAGTGGGCTGTTTCGGTTACCCGCCTGCTGGCATCACAAGGTGCGAATGGGTATCGGCACCGACGTCGGCGCGGGTACCACCTTCAGCATGCTGCGCACGCTGGGGGAAGCTTACAAGGTGGGTCAGTTGCAGAGCTATCGCCTGCGCGCCAGCGAGGCCTTTTATCATGCCACGCTGGGTGGCGCGCATGCCCTGCGTCTGGATGACAAAATTGGCAACTTCGCACCAGGCAAAGAGGCCGATTTTATCGTGATCGACCCGGCCGTCACCCCGCTGCAGCGCCTGCGTAGCGGGCGCTGCAAGGATATCTACGAGCAACTGTTTGTGCTGATGACCCTGGGCGACGAGCGTAATATCAGCCAAACCTGGGTCAACGGCGAGCCAGTGTGGTCAGCTGCCGCGGTAGGTTGACCAGCCGCCAGGGGCAATCACAAACGGCAGATGGAAGTGCTCATCTGCCGTTTCGCCGATAAGAAAATCAATCTGCGCGCAGGGATAGAGCGTGTCGCGCCCCGTTTCGCTAAACCAGGCGCCAGTCTCGGCCACCAGCCGATAGCGGCCCGCAGGTAGGACGGGAACAAATTCGGTGATGCGGCCCTGCGCGTTGGTCACGCCAGTTGCGATGATCTCCGCGTCCTGTTCAAGACGTACCGTCACCCCCTGCGCGGGTTTCCCCGTCGAGATATCCAGAATATGTGTACTGAGCGTGCTCATGCGCCAATGACTCCTTCCAGTCGTAATAAGGTAATTTCCCGCAGCTGATCCAGTGCGGCCTGCACCTCCTGCGCATCGCTGTTTTCCAGCCGCGCGTTCAGGGCCTGCAGGATCTCCTCCCCGCTGCGGCCTTTGGCGCGGATCAGAAAGACGCGCCCGAAACGGCTTTCGTAGCGGGCATTGCCTGCCCGTAACGCCTCAGCAAGCCGGGCATCATCATGATTCACCGCTCCCTGCTCCCGACGCGACAGCGCCGCCTCCGCCTGCGTGCCCATGGGCTTCTCACCGATGCGCGGATGCGCGCTCAGGGCCCGCGTGAGCGCGTGTTCATCCCAGCTTTTCGTCAGCGCCTGGGCCGCATCAAACAGAGCATCCCGGCTCGGATAAGGCCGCCCGGCGACCAGCGCCTCGGCCCAGCCGGGAATGGCCACGCAAGGGTGTAATAGCGTAAGCACCTCTTCGTGACTCCGGTAATTAAAATCGTCCAGCGTTATCATGGTTCCTCCCGTGTCATCATCGTCCCTGAACATTGCACAAAACACGCCACTCTTGCCTGAGACCTGAAACAGTTGATTCCTTAACCCTAAACCGGAAATTATTGATTCATAAAAAGGCATTCCCACCGCGATAACGCACCTTAGCAGTGCAAACATCCCTCCCACAACGCCCTTTACCGCACTCTGCAGCCTGGTACGCAAATTGCTGATGTTAATGACACCCGGCAAAAGGAGAGAAGCATGAAAGCAATCGTCATTGGTGCGGGCATTGGTGGCCTGAGCGCCGCTGTCGCGCTGGAAAAGGCGGGCATCGACTGTACCGTGTTTGAAGCAGTAAAAGAGATCAAACCCGTTGGCGCGGCCATCTCCATCTGGCCCAACGGGGTGAAATGCATGCAGCACCTCGGCATGGGCGACATCATTGAGACATACGGCGGGCCGATGCGTTTTATGGCCTACAAGGATCACCGGCGCGGCGACACGTTGACCCGCTTTAGCCTGGCCCCGCTGGTGGAGCGCACCGGGGGACGCCCCTGCCCCGTCTCGCGCGCTGAACTGCAGCGCGAGATGCTGGACTTCTGGGGTCGCGAGCGGGTGCAGTTCGGCAAGCGCGTCGAACACGTCCGGGAAGATGATGCTGGCGTCAGCGTAACATTTACCGACGGCAGCACGGCGACGGGCGATTTTCTGATTGCCGCCGATGGCAGCCATTCGGCGGTGCGCCCGTACGTGCTGGGGTATACCCCCGAGCGCCGCTACGCCGGTTACGTTAACTGGAACGGACTGGTGAAGATTGATGAAGAGATTGCCCCCGCCCACCAGTGGACCACGTTCGTGGGTGAAGGCAAGCGTGTGTCGCTGATGCCCGTCTCCGGTGGCCGCTTCTATTTCTTTTTTGATGTCCCGCTTCCCCTCGGTCTGGCGGAAGATCGCACCACCCTCATAGCCGATCTCACGGGTTACTTCCGCGGCTGGGCGCCGCCGGTGCAGAAGCTGATCGCCGCGCTGGATCCGGATACCACCAACCGCATTGAAATCCACGACATTGAGCCCTTCGACAGCCTGGTACGCGGCCACGTGGCGCTGCTCGGCGATGCGGCGCACAGCACCACGCCGGATATCGGCCAGGGCGGCTGCGCGGCGCTGGAGGATGCGGTGGTGCTGGGTGATTGTCTGCGCGAAAACCACAACATTACGCTGGCGCTGCGGCAGTACGAAGCCCTGCGCTGCGACCGGGTACGCGACCTGGTGCTGAAGGCTCGCAAGCGCTGTGACGTCACGCACGGTAAAGATATGGCGTTAACCAGAGCCTGGTATCAGGAGCTGAGAGAGGAGACCGGGGAGCGCATCATCAACGGTTTGTGCGACACCATTCAGGGCGGACCATTAGGCTGAACGTAAGAGGGATACACATGAATAAAGCACCTGTACCACCCGCCCATTGCACGTTTGAGCCAGAGGACTGGCTGCGTCTGGCAAAGTGCTGGCATCCGGTTGCGCGCGCCTGCGACATTGGCGCGGCGCCGGTTAAGGCGACCCTGCTGGACGAAGCGCTGGTTATCTACCGCGTGAACGGCCAGGTCGTGGTCGCTCGCGACGTTTGTCCACATCGCGGCGTGCCGCTGACGCTGGGCTTTCATGATGAGCACGGGATTATCTGCCCCTACCATGGCCTGCGCTTCGGGGAAGATGGCCGCTGCAACCGTATTCCCTCCAGCCCCGACCAGCCGGTACCGGCGAAGCTGAACCTGATTAACTACGCCGTGGAGGAGCGCTTTGGCTTGATCTGGACGTGTCTGGCGTTTGACCCGGACAACCCGATGCCGCTGCCCACCATGCCGCACTGGGATGACGACGGCTTTCAGCAGATCAACTGTCCGGCGTTTGAGGTGAATGGCTTCGCTGGCCGCCAGGTGGAAGGATTTCTGGATGTGGCGCATTTTGCGTGGATCCACACCAGCACCTTTGCGGACCCGGATAACCAGCTCGTCCCGACCTATCAGCCACAGGAAACACCGTTTGGTTTTGTAGCGGACTACTGGAGTTCGGTGAGCAATTATCCCGCCAGCGCTGACGTGCAGGCGCCGGAAGGTTTCCAGTGGCTGCGCCATTTTGAAATGCATTTGCCGTTTACCGCCACCCTGACGATCCATTTTCCGGGCGAATCCCGGCTGGTGATCATGAACGCCGCGTCGCCGGTCTCGTCACGCGTCACCCGCATGTTTGCCCCGATTGCGCGCAACTTTGATCTGCATATCCCGGTGGAAGAGGTGCATGCCTTTAACCTGCGGATTTTTGAGGAAGACCGCCTGATGGTCGAGACCCAGCGCCCGGAAAGTTTGCCGTTGGATCTGACCCTTGAAGCCCATATTCCCGCGGATAAAAGCTCGATTGCCTATCGCCGGGGGCTGAAAAAGATGGGTTTTGGCGCGTTTTTCCTGGTCTGATGGAGGGCTGTCATGAGTGATATTTTAAGCGTTATCGTCGACGGGCTGTGGCGGCAGGGGAACAAAAGCCTCGCCGTCAGGCTGGTGGCGGAAAACGGTGAAGCGCTGCCAGAGTGGCAGCCCGGTGCACATATCGACGTGCATCTGCCCTGCGGGGTTATACGTCAGTATTCCCTGACCGGCCCATGCGGGCGTGAAGGCTATCTGATCTGCGTGGGCCGGGAAACCGCCTCGCGTGGCGGGTCGCGCTATATTCATGAGACGCTGCGTCCCGGTCAGACGCTGCTGATCTCCGCACCGCGCAATCTGTTTGCCCTGCAGAAGGCCGAACGGGTGTTGCTGCTGGCTGCGGGGATCGGGATTACGCCACTGTATGCCATGGCCCTGCAGCTGGAAGCAGCCGGAACCCCGTTCACTCTGCACTATTATGTCAGACACGCTGAAAGCGCGGCTTTCGCCCGCGAGCTGGCGCAGCTGAAGCACGGCGAATGCGTTATCCATACCACCAGCCCGCGCACGTTGCTGGCAGAGCATATACCGGTGGCCGCGGCGGGTCTTCACGCCTGGGTCTGTGGCCCGGCCGGGTTTATGGAAAAAGTACGTGAGGTGGCGACGGCGAAAGGCTGGGATGGCGCCACGATCCACAGCGAGGCGTTTCAACCCGCTGCGCCTGATACCGGCGCTGAAAGCGGCGAGATCTTCACGGTTAAACTGGCCTCCTCCGGAGAGCGCTGGCCTGTGCCCGCAGATAAAACTATTGCCCAGGTGCTACAGGAAAACGGTGTGGCCGTTCCACTCTCCTGCGAGATGGGGATCTGCGGTGCGTGTCTGACACCGGTGATTGACGGCATTGTGGATCACCGGGACAGCGTACAGTCAGAGGCAGAGAAAAACGCCCCGAACCCGCATGTGGCGCTGTGTTGCTCAAGAAGTCATTCCGCTGAGCTGGTGATTGGGCTATAAAACGAAAAAACCCTGCGATAGTGCTATCGCAGGGTTTTCGAATTTGGCGGAAGCGTAGAGATTCGAACTCTAGAACCCTTTCGGGTCGCCGGTTTTCAAGACCGGTGCCTTCAACCGCTCGGCCACGCTTCCAAAGTGAGGCGCACTATAAACATCTCTGAGCATGATGTAAAGCGTGAAATTGCATAAAGTTACACTTGCTCACCATCACCCCGCCCTCTGGCGTCATGACTCACTTCGGCGACGTTAATCTGGATGTGAAGTTTCCCTCTCATTACAGGCACCGGCAAATGTCCGGCAGGCAGCGTGTTGCGCTCAATCACAATATATGCATTATGTTATAACATAACAATTTGGGATTGATTTTTATGCTTCTGAAAAAAGGGTTATTACTGACAGTACTGCTGGCCATGGCACCAGCCACGTTTGCAGCAACAACTTACCCGCTGACGATTGAAAATTGCGGCGTCAGGCAGACCTTTACGCAAGCGCCACAGCGCGTCGTTACCGTGGGTCAGCATGAAACGGAATTGCTGCTCGCGCTGGGGCTGGAAAAATCTGTCGCCGCAACTTCAGTCTGGTTCGGCAAACTCCCGGATTCGCTGGCTGATGCCGGAAAAAAACTCCCCCGGCTTGCGGATAACTCCCCCTCTTTTGAAGCCGTGGAGGGACAAAAACCGGAACTCGTCCTCGCTCAGTATCACTGGCATATTGGCCCGCAAGGCGAGGTGGGAACACGCGAGCAGTTTGCATCACTGGGGATCAAGACGTGGATCTCCCCTGCCGACTGCACGGACAAAACGGTGACGGCAACCTCAAACTCAGACGGGGCACGGAGCACGCCGTTTTCACTGGCAGAAATAAAACACGAAGTCACAGACCTGGCCGCCATCTTTGATGTTCCCGCGCGCGGCGAGCAGCTCAATCGTGAGCTGACAGAACGGATTCAGAAAGCGCAGGCGCGCATCTCAGCAAAACCCCTGAAGGTTGTCTTCTGGTTTTCAAGCAGCCGCCTGAATGGCGATCCCTGGGTGGCAGGGAATTACGGCGCGCCTGGCTGGATAAGCCGCACGCTGGGGTTAAAGAACGTTATTGACTCGCATGATGAATGGCCCGCTGTCACCTGGGAACATATTGCCCAAATGCAGCCAGACGTTATCGTCATCGCTCAGATGTCACGCAGGCTCTACCCTGCCGATGACGCCGCGGTAAAAGAGGCCTTTTTACGACGCGATCCGGTGACAAGAAACATTCCGGCGGTCAGGAATAATCAGATTATTGTGGTGCCCGCAATGTCGTTAAACCCTTCTTTGCGTAACGTCGACGCGGTTGAGCTTATCAGCGATCGGCTGGCTTCATTCCAGGACGAATAATGAGTCATGTATTTTCTCCCCGCCGCCAGCAAGGGTTAATGGCGGCAGGCGCCGTGGCATTGCCGCTGATGCTGGTCTTTGCCGCGAGTATCGGCGATATGCCGGTATCATATGCCGTTACCGGAAAAGCGATCCTCAATGGTCTTGGGCTGACTGCATACGTTCTGCCGCAACCCGAGGAAGGCATTGTCTGGCAGTACCGCATGAGTCGCGCACTCATGGCTGCTTGCAGCGGCGGCGGCCTGGCGCTGTGCGGGCTGGTGCTCCAGTCAATACTGCGCAACCCCCTGGCGGAGCCCTATCTGCTGGGCATCTCAGCAGGCGCTTCGCTGGGGGCCGTCTGCGTGATGCTGCTCGGTATCGGGGGGAGCGTGATTGGCGTGAGCAGCGGTGCGTTTGTTGGCGCCTGCGCCGCTTTTGCGCTCATCATGTTGATTACAAACGGCATGAGCGCAAGCCCGTCGCGCATTTTGCTGGCAGGCATTGCGGGCACACAGCTCTTCAACGCCATGACCGCGTATATCGTCAGCACCTCCGCCAATGCCGAGCAGTCGCGTAGCGTTATGTTCTGGTTAATGGGCAGCCTGAGCGGTGTGCGCTGGCCGGACGCGCTGCTGGCGCTGGTCGTTACGTTAACGGGCCTGCTGATGGTATGCCTCTTTGCGCGGGCGCTGGACACCTTTACCTTTGGAGACGAGGTCTCTACCACCCTCGGGATTCCGGTGACCGCTGTACGAATTATCCTGTTGCTGACCTGCGCGTTCGTCACCGCAACCCTGGTCAGTGCCATAGGCGCAGTGGGATTTGTGGGGCTGGTCATTCCCCATGTGACGCGCATGCTCAGCGGTCCGGGCCATCGCCGCACGATCCCGCTGACGTTTCTTATCGGCGCGCACTTTATGATCCTGGCCGATGTCGTGTCACGCACGCTGATTGTGCACCAGGTGCTTCCCATCGGCGTGGTGACGGCACTGGTGGGCGCACCTGTCTTTGTGGCGCTGCTTTATCAAAACCGGAAGGAGCATCCATGAATATTTCCGTCTCCGGGTTAAGTGTGACCCGACAAGCACAGACGGTGCTTGAGGATATCGATCTCGACCTGTCATCCGGGCAGATTGTCGGCCTGTTAGGGCCAAACGGCTCGGGCAAATCAACGCTGCTACGCTGTCTTGCCGGGCTGTTTCCACACCACAGTGAACGCGTCGCGCTTAATGGCACGTCGCTTAGCGTGATGCCGTTAAAAACGCGCGCGCGGCAGTTAGCCTTCGTCCCGCAACATGCCAACGTTGAGGGAGAACTGACCGTCGAGGAAATCGTGCGGCTGGGACGTACGCCTTACCGGAAGGCGTTTCAGAGAAGCACTCGCGATGATGATATGGCGGTGGAAGAGGCGATTAGCCTCATGCGGCTATGCGGATTACGCCAGCGGCGGTGGCAGCAACTGTCTGGTGGGGAGCGTCAGCGAACCCAGATAGCGCGAGCGCTGGCACAGCAGCCCCGGGTGTTGCTGCTTGATGAGCCGACAAACCACCTGGACATTCAGCACCAGCTGGAGCTGATGCGACTTATATCGCAACTGCCTCTTACGGTGGTGGTGGCGCTGCACGATCTCAATCTGGCGGCCAACTACTGCCAGCGGCTGATCCTTCTGAAGGCCGGGCGTATCGCGGCCACGGGCGCGCCTGCGGAGGTGCTCACCCCTGAAAATATAGAGCAAACCTGGTGTGTCAAAGCGAGCGTCTACAGGGCAGACGCCGGGATGACGATCGGCTACAACATGGGCGGCATGGCGGAAGTGTAGAGCCAAAGCAAAAAACCCTGCGATATTGCTATCGCAGGGTTTTCGAATTTGGCGGAAGCGTAGAGATTCGAACTCTAGAACCCTTTCGGGTCGCCGGTTTTCAAGACCGGTGCCTTCAACCGCTCGGCCACGCTTCCTAAGTGAGGCGAACTATAAACACCTCACCGCAGGCTGTAAAGAGCACGCGCATTCGTTCGCTTTAAAAATAGCCAAATTACGTTTAATCGGTTGAATAGACAACATATTGGCCATTTTGCCAGCACAACATCCAGCGATTGTCTTAGTGTTTTTTGATGTACATATCTTTCGTATAGTAATACCCGAGCTTATCCGGCGTGAATCCCCCCACCCACGGCTTCACCAGGTGCGTACGAACGTAGTGATAGACAGGGATCGCCGGCACATCACGCCCCAGCAAATCCTCTGCCTGTTGATAAAACTTACCGCGCTCTTGTGCCGTTTTCGACTTCGCCGCATTCACCAGCGCTTGATCGTACTCAGGATTGCTGTACTGCGTGGTGTTTTGGCTATCCCCGGTACGGAAGTTATTCAGGAATGTGGAGGCGTCATCGTAATCGGCAATCCAGGCGTAGCGCACCGCGTCAAAGTTATGGGTGTGCATGGTATCGAGCATGGTTTTCCACTCCTGGTTCTGCAGCTTCGCCTCGACGCCCAGATTTTTCTTCCACATTGAGCTGGCAGCAATCGCGATACGCTGGTGCGTTTCAGAGGTGTTATACAGCAGATTAAAACTCAGTGGATGGCTGGCGTTATACCCGGCCTCTTCGAGCAGTTTTTTCGCCTCGGCAATTCGTTTGTCCCGCGGCCAGCTGGCGTAATCCGGGTTCTGTAACTTAACGCCACCAATGTCCGGCTGGCTGATAAGCCACGCCGGACGCTGTCCCTGCCCCATCACTTTATCTGCGATGATGTCTTTATCGAGCGCCATATTGAGCGCCTTACGCACGCGCGCATCGTTGAACGGCGGGCGGGCGGTGTTGAATTCGTAATAGTAGGTGGCAAGCTGCGGGGAGACATCCAGCTGACTGCCCAGCGTTTTCTTAAGCTGGGCGAACTGGTTGACTGGCACCGTGTAGACAATATCGATTTCTCCCGCTTTATAGCGGTTCACATCAGCCGCCTCGGAGGTGATAGGCAGATATGTCACCTTGTTGATCACAGTATGGGCATTATCCCAGTAGCGCGGGTTACGCTCCGCCACAATGCGTTCGTTAACTACCCATGAGGACAGCTTATAGGCGCCGCTGCTGACGATGTGCTCGGGCTTGGTCCACTTATCGCCGAAACGCCCCACCAGGACTTTATCTATCGGCACCAGAGACGGGTGTGCCAGCATCGCCAGGAAAGCAGCATTAGGCTGCGAAAGCGTGACTTCCAGCGTGGTGTCATTGATGGCTTTCACGCCCAGCGTATCGGGCGCTTTTTTGCCTTCGGCAATTTCATTACCGTTGACAATAAGCATGCTTCCGGGATAGCTGGCATACGGTGAGGCGGTTTTTGGATCGACCAGTCGCTGCCAGCTCCAGACGATATCTTCCGCGGTGATGGCGGTACCGTCGCTCCAGGTGATGCCCGGACGCAGATGGAACGTCCAGACGGTGTTGTCCTTGTTCTCCCATTTTTCCGCCAGCCGTGGCTGGATTTCACCCGCCGGGGAGACACTGACCAGCCCGTCGAATAAATCGCTGATAATATTGAATTCGACATCGCTTTCGACTTTATGCGGGTCGAGCGAAGCGGGTTCACTTCCGTTATTCCTGACCAGTTCCTGCTTATCGGCCAGCTGCGTTCCTGCCGGCACGTTAGCCGCCCAGGTTGCCGTGCTGGCGCACAGGATCCCGGCCGCCAGTAAAGAGAGTGTAAAGTGAATGCGTGTTTGTGGTTTCATTTCCTTCGCCTTATTGTCTGTTTTGTGACGATCCGGAAATAACTCTTAGCGGCCTTATGGTAATAAGGCAATATTTTTCAGTAACCTATAAGAGCTTGATCTGATTAATTGTGCCAAACCGCTGTTCATACTGATGAAACGTCTTTTTGCAGAAGAAATAACCAGCTCCGGCGCTAACCTGCTGAGTAAAGATGGGTAAAACCACTTTGAGACTGGCGCGCCGTTTCCTATTCTTTCCGTTAATTACATCTGTCATAAGAGAGTGACTCATGGATCGTATAATTACTTCCTCACGCGACCGCACATCGCTACTCAGCACCCACAAGGTGCTGCGCAATACGTACTTTATGCTCAGCCTGACGCTGGCGTTTTCGGCGATCACCGCCACCGCCAGCACCGTGCTGATGCTGCCGTCTCCGGGGCTGATCCTGACGCTGGTGGGGATGTACGGTCTGATGTTCCTGACCTACAAAACCGCTGACAAACCGGTCGGTATTCTTTCCGCGTTCGCCTTTACCGGCTTCCTGGGTTATATCCTGGGGCCAATCCTGAACGCATACCTGTCTGCCGGCATGGGTGATGTGATCGGTATGGCGCTGGGCGGCACCGCGCTGGTGTTCTTCTGCTGCTCCGCCTACGTGCTAACCACCCGCAAGGACATGTCCTTCCTCGGCGGTATGCTGATGGCAGGTATCGTGGTGGTGCTGATTGGTATGGTGGCTAACATCTTCCTGCAGCTCCCTGCCCTGCACCTGGCGATTAGCGCGGTGTTTATCCTGCTGTCATCCGGCGCGATCCTGTATGAAACCAGCAACATCATTCACGGCGGTGAGACCAACTACATCCGCGCCACCGTGAGCCTGTATGTGTCGCTGTACAACATCTTCGTCAGCCTGCTGAGCATCCTGGGCTTCGCCAGCCGGGATTAAGCCAGAGTGTTGTGTACCGAGCCCCGCTTATGCGGGGCTTTGTTTTTTGGTACACTGCGGCGGTTTTTGACTGATGCGTGAATAACTATGTTGAGCTTTGAAGGTAAAGAGATCGAAACCGATAACGACGGTTATCTGAAAGACAGCCACCAGTGGAGCGAGGCGCTGGCGGAAGTGATTGCAGAAAAAGAGGCGATCGCGCTCTCCCCTGAGCACTGGGAAGTGGTGCGCTTTGTGCGCGAGTTCTATCTCGAATTCAATACCTCTCCGGCTATCCGGATGCTGGTTAAAGCCATGGCCAATAAATTCGGTGAAGAGAAAGGCAACAGCCGCTATCTGTATCGTCTGTTCCCGAAAGGCCCGGCCAAACAGGCCACCAAAATTGCCGGCCTGCCTAAACCGGTGAAATGCATTTAGTAGCGAATACCGAAGTTCATGTATTCCCGGCCGGGTTGATGCGGTTCGGTTAAGACCTTATCAACCCGGGCACTGCGCGGCCCACCCGCTTTCAGCCACGCCAGCAGTTTTTCAACCTGCTCTGCCTCGCCACAGGCGACCACCTCAACGCTGCCATCATCCATGTTTCGCGCATATCCCGTTAGCCCAAGCTGAACGGCCTCGCGCTGCGTGCTGTAGCGGAAGCCCACGCCCTGAACGACGCCGTGAACCCAGGCGATAGTGCAGACTTTTGACATCTTCCTTCTCCTTATCCGTCTGGCGCGTTGCATTTCCCCGGCGAACTCGGGAAAATGGCGGCCATTTTCTTGAATCGACAGAATAGCAAATTATGAGTGTACGTTTAGTGTTGGCCAAAGGGCGCGAGAAGTCATTACTGCGCCGTCATCCCTGGGTCTTTTCCGGCGCGGTTGCCCGTATGGAAGGTAAAGCCAGCCTCGGTGAAACCATTGATATTGTTGACCATCAGGGGAAATGGTTAGCACGAGGCGCCTACTCGCCAGCCTCCCAGATCCGCGCGCGCGTCTGGACCTTCGACAAAGATGAAACCATCGATATCGACTTCTTCGTGCGTCGTTTGCAGCAGGCGCAGCAGTGGCGCGACTGGCTGGCCAAACGCGATGGTCTGGACAGCTACCGCCTGATTGCCGGAGAGTCCGACGGTCTGCCGGGCGTGACCATTGACCGCTTCGGTAACTTCCTGGTCCTGCAGTTACTGAGCGCTGGGGCGGAATACCAGCGCGCCGCGCTGATAAGCGCCCTGCAGTCTCTGTTCCCGGAGTGCGCCATCTATGACCGCAGCGATGTGGCTGTGCGTAAAAAAGAGGGAATGGAACTGACCCAGGGTCCGGTGACCGGCGAACTGCCGCCTGCCCTGCTGCCTATCGAAGAACACGGCATGAAGCTGCTGGTGGATATTCAGGGTGGTCATAAAACGGGCTATTACCTCGACCAGCGTGACAGCCGTCTGGCCACGCGTCAGTACGTTGCCGACAAACGCGTGCTCAACTGCTTCTCTTACACCGGCGGCTTTGCGGTATCGGCTTTAATGGGCGGCTGCGCGCAGGTGGTGAGCGTGGATACGTCTCAGGAAGCGCTGGATGTGGCAAAACAGAACGTCGAGCTGAACAAGCTGGATCTGAGCAAAGCCGAATTCATTCGCGACGACGTCTTCAAACTGCTGCGTAAATATCGCGATCAGGGTGAGAAGTTTGACGTTATCGTGATGGATCCGCCCAAGTTTGTGGAGAACAAAAGCCAGCTGATGGGTGCCTGCCGCGGCTATAAAGATATCAACATGCTGGCCATTCAGCTGTTGAACCCAGGCGGCGTGCTGCTCACCTTCTCCTGCTCTGGACTGATGACCACAGATTTATTTCAGAAAATCATCGCCGATGCCGCAATAGATGCTGGTCGTGATGTACAATTTATAGAGCAGTTCCGTCAGGCAGCCGATCACCCGGTGATCGCTACCTACCCGGAAGGGCTGTATCTGAAAGGGTTTGCCTGTCGCGTCATGTAACTTGAAAAGAGAAATATTGCCCGCACATAGAGTGTAAGTAGTGTTTCCCGGGAGGTGACTATGATTGCCAGCAAATTCGGTATCGGCCAGCAGGTCCGCCACACTTTGCTCGGGTATTTGGGTGTGGTCGTGGATATCGACCCGGAGTATTCCCTTGATGAACCGTCGGCGGATGAGCTGGCGGTGAACGCAGAGCTTCGCGCCGCACCCTGGTACCATGTGGTGATGGAAGGTGATGATGGACAACCCGTCCATACTTATCTTGCTGAGGCGCAGCTAAGCAGTGAATTGCAGGATGAGCATCCGGAGCAACCCACGATGGATGAACTGGCTCAGACTATCCGCAAACAGTTACAGGCTCCGCGCCTGCGGAACTAAGCGTGTAAAAAAAGCCCGATAACGGGCTTTTTTTTATGACTTTGTCAGCCCCAGCCGGGGGATTTCAATCGCCGGACAGCGGTCCATCACTACCTTCAGCCCCGCCTCGCGCGCCAGCACCGCAGCCTGTTCGTTAATAACGCCTAACTGCATCCACAGCGTTTTCGCACCGATGGCAATGGCCTCCTGCGCCACGCCCCATGCAGCCTCGGAATTACGGAACACATCCACCATATCCACCTTTTCCGGTACGTCGTTTAGCGTGGCGTATCCTGGCTGGCCCAGCAAGGTCTTACCGGCCACTTTTGGTGACACAGGGATAACATGGTAGCCCTGATCGAGAAGGTACTTCATTACCCGATAGCTTGGACGATCCGGTTTATCGCTCGCCCCCACCAGCGCAATGGTGCGTGTGGACGTCAAAATCTCGGCAATATCATTCTCTTTCATGCTTTTCCTCCTGGCTTTTTAACAAGTGTATGTCAAAGCGCACATCTCAACCATCCATCCCATACAGATGTATGAGAGCAAAAGGCCAGAATATGTCTATATGTTAGTAAACATGATTATCGACAAATTTAGATACATTATCGCGGTAAGCGAACGTAAACAGGAGCCCCTATGAAAGCCGGCCTTGCCACTGCTGTGATTGCGTTAGTGATGCCGGTTTGCGTTTTTGCAACCACGCTGCGGCTTTCTTCTGACATTGACCTGCTGGTGCTGGACGGGAAAAAAGTCTCCAGTTCGTTATTACGCGGTGCCGACAGCATCGAACTGGATAACGGCCCTCATCAGGTGGTGTTCCGGGTGGAAAAAACCATCCGCCTTGCTAATCATGAACAACGAACGTACCTCTCTCCTCCGCTGATTATGAGCTTTAACACCCAGCAGGTAAGCCAGGTGAACTTTACGTTGCCGCGTCTGGAAACAGAAAAAGAGTCGGCGACGTTTGACGCCTCGCCGCGTGTGGAACTGGTGGATGGCGATGCCACCCCGATCCCGGTGAAGCTGGATATTCTGGCGCTGACGTCGTCATCGACGGGCACAGATTATGAGGCCGCAACGCAAGCCTATAACAAAGCGGGTAAGCGCGCCTCGCTGCCCCGGTTTGCCTCCATGATGGCTGACGACAGTACACTGCTGTCCGGCGTCTCAGAGCTGGATGTGATCCCCCCTCAATCCCAGACGCTGACAGAACAACGCCTGAAATTTTGGTTTCAGCAGGCCGATCCCGACACGCGAGCCCGCTTTTTACAGTGGGTGAAGCAACAACCTTCGTCGTAAGCCACATTTTTTTCGCCTTTCTCTTGCAGCATCAGGCGGTTCCCGTCATCGTGTAGCCAGTTAACCTGATGGATATGATTATGGAACTGACAACACGCACATTACCGGCACGCAAGCACATTGCGCTGGTTGCGCACGATCACTGTAAACAAATGCTGCTTAACTGGGTTCGTCGCCATCAGTCCTTGCTGGAAAAGCACGCCCTCTCGGCGACGGGCACCACCGGTAACCTTATCCACCGCGAAACGGGTCTGGAGGTGAACGCCATGCTGAGCGGCCCGATGGGTGGCGATCAGCAGGTGGGCGCACAGATTTCTGAGGGGAAAATTGATGTTCTGATCTTCTTCTGGGATCCGCTGAATGCGGTTCCGCATGACCCGGACGTGAAAGCGCTGCTGCGTCTTGCCACCGTCTGGAATATTCCGGTGGCGACAAACCTGTCGACGGCGGATTTCATCATTGAATCACCGCAGTTCAACTCGCCGGTTGAAATTCTCATCCCGGATTATCAGCGTTATCTTTCCGAGAGACTGAAGTAGCGTTATGCCCGGCGGCGCTACGCTTGCACGGGCCAACGAGTTTTGTCGGCCGGGTCAGGCGAAGCCACCACCCGGCAATCCCGCTACGGCTTGCGCGCCACCGGCACATCAATACTCTTCAGAATATCGACAAATACTGACGGCTCCTCTTTGTTGAACAGCAGCCACACGCGATGACGCGCGCGGGTGATCGCCACGTACAGCAAACGCCGCTCTTCGGCATCCGGGAAATCCTCCGGTACCGGCAGTAATGCTTCTTCCATCACCGACTCACGGGCAGGGGCCGGGAACCCATCGCTCCCCTCTTTCAGCCCGACCACAATGACGTAATCGGCCTGCTGGCCTTTGCTTGCGTGGATGGTCATAAAATCAAGCTGCAGCTTCGGCCAGCGAGTCGCCGCCTTCTCCAGCGCCGCAGGTTTTAGATGGTGATAACGCGCCAGTACCAGAATACGTTCATCTGGCTTTGCGTAGCCGCTGAGTTTGTCCAGCAGCGGCTCAAGCTGGTCTTCCGCCAGCAGGGTTACGGCTTTTTTATCTCCCGCCCTCAGGCTATTAAGCGGCTTGGCCAGCTGATGGGGGTTCTGCTGAATAAAGCGGTTCGCAATTTCGCCAATTCGGGAGTTAAAGCGGTAGGTAGTATCCAGATCGCTGCGATCGCCTTCGCCAAAATAGTGATGGAACGCGGTGGTCAGTGAAAGCTGCGCGCCGCTAAAGCGGTAGATGGCCTGCCAGTCATCCCCTACGGCAAACAGAGAGGTATGTTTATTTTGCGCCCGTAACGCCGAAAGCAGCGCGGCACGCTGCGGAGAGATATCCTGGAACTCATCAACCAGAATATGTTTCCACGGGCTGACAAAGCGTCCCTTCTCCAGAATGATGATGGCCTGATGGATCAGGCCTGAGAAGTCGACGGCGTTTTCCTCCTTCAGCGCCGTTTTCCAGGCTTTCAGCAGCGGCGCCATCAGTTTGACCCGCTTTGAAAAAAGCGCGCGGATGTCCTCCGGCGCACTCTCAATCATCTCAGCCTGCGTTCCACCGTGCATGCGCATCAGGCTCACCCAGCGGTCGAGACGCGAGCCAAGCCGTCGCGCCAGCTTTTCATCCTGCCAGAAACTGCCTTCCGGCACGTCCCAGTTGAGCTCGTCTTCCAGCCATTGTCGCCACCCTTTCGCCTGCGCTTTTTTCTCGCTGCACTGCTGCCGCCACGCCTTAATAAACAGGGCCTGACGCGCCTGGGTGTCGTTTTCCAGTTTACTGATGGAAGGGACTTTTTTGCTGCCCTGCTGAATGATGTGCAGGGCAAGGGCATGGAAGGTTCGGGCGGTAATATCCCGGGTGTGCAAACGCTCCTGAATGCGTTCGTCCATCTCCTGCGCCGCCTTGCGACCAAACGCCAGCAGCAGGATCTGATCGGCGACGGCCTCGCCCGTTGTCAGCAACCACCCCGCCCGCGCGACCAGTACGGACGTTTTGCCGCTCCCGGCCCCCGCGAGCACCAGCAGCGATTGTTCGCCGTTAACCACGGCGCGAGCCTGGGCAGGATTCAGCGGCGACGACTCCACCGTACTGAAGAAATCGGCATAGCGGGTGAGCATTTCGTCAGTCCACGCCTGGTTATGCGCCAGCCGGCTCTTGTCTGCGTCGCTCAGCCAGGCCTGACACTGTCGCCAGGCGTCACGGCAATTATCAAACTCATTGAGACGCGTCACCGGTAACGGCAGCGCCGTCAGCGCCTGCCTGATTTTTTGCTGCAGACCGGCGGTCTGCTGACGGGTCAGCCACGTTTGTTGGGCATTACTCTGCGCGATATCACTCAGCACCTGCTGCAGGACCTGTGCGGCTATCACGCTCATATCGTGACTCCACTGCTGCCAGAGCTGGTTCAGATGATGATGAAAACGCTGGGTTTCGCCCCACTCCGTACCGTGAAGACGTACGACTTTATCTGCAGGGAGCACAAACTCCAGTTCGCCCCATACCAGCCCGCGTTTGCAGTGGATGGCCAGGAGTTGATTGAACGGAATGAGGTATTCGTGGCGTTCACCGGAGACCTTTACTCCCGCGTTGAGGAGGACAACCTTGTCGTAAGGGTGTTGCGCCAGGCGTTTGCCCATTGAAGTTGCTTTCAGTTCCATATCCAGCCGGATCCACGAAGAGATGATTGCCTGATAGTTTAACTGCCAGTTTTAAGGTGCTCCAGCCTAAAAAAACGTTACAATCATTGGGCGTTAATTTTATCGAAAGGAAGTGAGGGTTTATGCGTACCGTTCTGAATGTGTTGAATTTTGTGCTGGGCGGTTTTGCCACCACCCTTTCCTGGCTTTTTGCCACCCTGGTGAGCATCGTCCTGATTTTTACGCTTCCCCTGACCCGCTCCTGCTGGGAAATCACCAAACTCTCCTTTATCCCTTACGGGAATGAAGCGGTTCACGTTGACGAACTGAACCCGGAGAATAAAAGCGCGCTGATGAACACGGGCGGAACCGTGCTGAACATTCTGTGGCTGATTTTCTTCGGCTGGTGGCTGTGCGTAATGCATATTTTTGCCGGTATTGCGCAGTGCATCACAATCATTGGTATTCCGGTGGGGATCGCGAACTTTAAGATCGCCGCCATCGCTCTGTGGCCTGTCGGGCGCAAGGTAGTTCCGGTCGAAGTGGCCCAGGCGGCGCGTGAAGCGAATGCACGTCGTCGTTTTCAGTGATTAAGGACTGGCCGCGTCTATGCTAAGCCCACTGCTTCGCCGTTACACCTGGAACAGCTCCTGGCTCTATAACGTCAGGATTTTTATCGCACTTTGCGGCACGGTTGCGCTGCCGTGGTGGCTGAACGATGTCAAGCTCACCATTCCGCTCACGCTGGGGGTGGTTGCGGGAGCGCTGGCGGATCTCGACGATCGCCTTGCCGGGCGTCTGCGCAACCTGGTCATCACCCTTGTCTGCTTTTTTATTGCCTCCGCGTCCGTGGAGTTGCTGTTCCCGTGGCCGTGGCTGTTTGCTTTAGGCCTTACGCTTTCCACCAGCGGGTTTATTTTGCTGGGTGGGTTGGGGCAGCGCTATGCCACCATCGCGTTTGGCGCCCTGCTGATTGCCATCTACACCATGCTGGGGGTGTCACTTTACGACCAATGGTATCAGCAGCCTGTACTGCTGTTGCTGGGGGCCATCTGGTATAACCTGCTGACGTTAACCGGCCATCTGATCTTCCCGGTTCGTCCTCTGCAGGATAACCTTGCCCGCAGTTACGAGCAGTTGGCCCACTATCTTGAGCTCAAATCCCGGCTGTTTGACCCGGATATCGAAGAGGAGAGCCAGGCTCCGCTCTACGATCTGGCTCTGGCGAACGGCCAGCTTGTCGCCACGCTTAACCAGACAAAAGCGTCGCTGCTTACCCGGCTTCGCGGCGACCGTGGCCAGAGAGGGACGCGCAGAACGCTGCACTATTACTTTGCCGCTCAGGATATTCATGAACGCGCCAGCTCGTCTCATGTTCAGTATGCGGCCCTGCGCGAGAAGTTTCGCTACAGCGACGTTATGTTCCGCTTCCAGCGTCTGCTTTCCATGCAGTCCCAGGCGTGCCAGCAGCTGGCGCGCTCCATTCTGCTGCGCACGCCTTATCAACACGATCCACGCTTTGAACGCGTGTTCAGCCATCTTGATGCGGCAATTGACCGCGTGCGAGCCAGCGGAACGTCGCCGGAGCACATTAAAGCGTTGGGATTTTTGCTCAATAACCTGCGGGCGATTGATGCTCAGCTGGCAACGATTGAGTCTGAACAGGCCATGGCGCTGCCGGGCAATGAGGCGGACAGTCAGCTCGCGGATGACAGCGTGCACAGTTTTAGCGATATGTGGCTCCGGCTAAGCCGAAACTTTACGCCGGAATCTGCCCTGTTTCGCCATGCGGTACGCATGTCGCTGGTGCTGTGCGTGGGCTACGCCTTTATCCAGATCACCGGTTTACACCACGGGTACTGGATCCTGCTGACCAGCCTGTTCGTCTGCCAGCCGAACTATAACGCCACCCGACACCGCCTGGCGCTGCGTATTATCGGCACGCTGGTGGGGGTCGCAATCGGGCTACCGGTGCTCTATTTTGTGCCCTCGGTGGAAGGCCAGCTGATCCTCATCGTAATCACCGGGGTGCTGTTCTTCGCCTTTCGTAATGTGCAGTACGCCCACGCGACGATGTTCATCACCCTGCTGGTGCTACTCTGCTTTAATCTGCTGGGCGAAGGGTTTGAAGTTGCCCTGCCCCGCGTGATCGATACGCTGCTCGGCTGTGCTATCGCCTGGGCGGCAGTGAGTTTTATCTGGCCCGACTGGCGTTTTCGTAATTTGCCGCGCGTCCTGGACAGGGCGATGAATGCCAACTGCCGCTATCTGGATGCCATTCTTGAACAGTACCACCAGGGACGCGATAACCGTCTGGCTTACCGCATTGCCCGACGTGATGCGCATAACAGCGATGCTGAACTGGCTTCCGTAGTCTCTAATATGTCAACGGAGCCGCGCGCCACGGCAGAAATTCGTGAAACGGCTTTCCGCCTGCTGTGCCTGAACCATACCTTCACCAGCTATATCTCAACGCTCGGTGCCCACCGCGAAAAACTGACAAACCCGGGCATCCTTGCCTTGCTGGATGATGCTGTCTGCTATGTCGATGATGCGCTACATCACCGCCCAGCCGATCAACCGCGTGTCCAGCAGGCGCTGGATGAACTGGCTCAACGGATTGCGCATCTTGACCCAGGAAACGACAGCAAAGCGCCGCTGGTTCTCCAGCAGATTGGTCTGCTTATCGCTCTGCTGCCAGAAATTTGCCGACTGCAACAGCAAATCGCTACCTGGAGGAGCGATTCTCCTGTGGCTCAGGCAGCGCATTAAACCACTCCGTCAGCTCCCGGCGAATTTCCGCCGGGAGTGCCGCTTCATGCAGGCCTTCAATCGCTCCTTCCAGGGCAAACAGTACTTTGATACTGAGCGCTTTATTTTTTGCCCGCAGCTTTAGCCAGCTCGTTCTGGCTCCCAGCGACCGGAGGGTATCTTCGTTGGTAATCCCGGCTTCACAGAGCAGCACTTCCAGCTGAAAAGTCAGGTTGGGCAGATCCTTTAGCCGGTTTCGCTGGTAGCGTTGTATGCGCTCTTTACGCGCGGCATTAAGCGCGTAAGAGGAAAGCTGAAGCAGCCGCTCCCTGTCCTGCCAGAGACCGTCATCCACACGATAATAGTTGAGAAGGATCGGCCGGCCGCGTTTCATTAAGGTCAAAAAGGAGGATCCGTTTTTTACATAGTACTTCGCACTTTCCTCACAGGCGCGAAGGTAAAGCTCACCGTCTGACACCATGGCAAACACCGCCTCATCGACGGCCAGGGTATAGCCACCAAAAAGCGCACGATGATGAATTTCTCCTAATGGAGAGAGGTATTCCTGGGATTTATAAATCCGTTCATAAGATATCTTTTTCATGATATTTCCATTAAAAATCAGATATTAACGACGACATTTCTTACTAACGGATCCGTTAACAGGAAAATAGGCAACTTATTGCCGATGAGCAAGATGATTTTTTCAGGTTCGCCAGGAATGAATGAATTTTGCGAGTCGCTTTCCGAAATTGAGGTTGATCTTTATGCATACAGGGGTTACTGTATATTTATACAGTAACTACAGGGCTGGAATGATTATGTACACTTCAGGCTATGCAAATCGCTCAACATCTTTCTCTTCTACCGCTGGCGATGTCGCACAGAACGCCGTCGGGCGTGTTTCGACAGGGCTTATCAGTGAAGTGGTTTATCGTGAAGACCAGCCCCTGTTGACCCAACTTCTGTTACTGCCGCTCTTGCAGCAGCTTGGTCAGCAATCGCGCTGGCAGCTCTGGCTGACGCCGCAGCAGAAACTAAGCCGGGAATGGGTTCAGTCTGCAGGCCTGCCGCTGACGAAGGTCATGCAAATTAATCAACTCTCTCCTTGCGATACGGTTGAGTCGATGATCCGGGCATTACGTACAGGGAATTACAGCGTGGTGATTGGATGGTTATCAGACGAATTGACGGAGCAGGAACATTTTCGCCTCACCGAAGCGGCAGAAGAAGGCAATGCGATCGGCTTTATCATGCGCCCGGTTCGCCAGGATTCTTACCGCAGAGGACAACTTTCAGGGCTAAAAATTCACTCAAATTTGTATCACTGAGCAAATTTAAGAGTTTTCCTGGAATTTTTTTCGACCTTAAGATGCGCTTTTAGTTCCATCGTCCAAAACGGCGGCAAGGCTTGTCTGGTGCGGTTCTTCTTAATTTTATTGCACAAATTTCGTTCAGAAATTGTTAAATAATCGGTATACGGAACTTTTTTTTTCATATGCCTGACGGACTTCACACTTGTAAGTTTTCAGCTACGTTGTAGACTTTACATCGCCAGGGGTGCTCGGCCTAAGCCGAAGATATCGGTAGATTTATATTTGACCACGCCCCCCGGTGAAGGATTTAACCGTGATTCTCGATTGAGATTTTCATGGCGAATTTTGGATGATAACGAGGCGCAAAAAATGAAAAAGACAGCTATCGCGATTGCAGTGGCACTGGCTGGCTTCGCTACCGTAGCGCAGGCCGCTCCGAAAGATAATACCTGGTATGCAGGTGGTAAACTGGGCTGGTCTCAGTTCCACGACACCGGCTGGTACAACAGCAGCCTGAACAATGATGGCCCGACTCACGAGAGCCAGCTTGGTGCAGGTGCGTTCGGTGGCTATCAGGTTAACCCGTATGTTGGCTTTGAAATGGGTTACGACTGGTTAGGTCGTATGCCATACAAAGGCGACACCGTAAACGGCGCTTTCAAAGCTCAGGGCGTTCAGCTGACCGCTAAACTGGGTTACCCAGTAACTGACGATCTGGACGTGTACACCCGTCTGGGCGGCATGGTATGGCGCGCTGACTCCAGCAACAGCATCGCTGGCGACGACCACGACACTGGTGTTTCCCCAGTATTCGCTGGTGGCGTTGAGTGGGCTATGACCCGTGACATCGCTACCCGTCTGGAATACCAGTGGGTTAACAACATCGGTGACGGTGCTACCGTTGGTGTTCGTCCAGACAACGGCATGCTGAGCGTAGGTGTTTCCTACCGTTTCGGCCAGCAGGAAGATGCAGCACCAGTTGTTGCTCCAGCGCCGGCTCCAGCTCCAGAAGTACAGACCAAGCACTTCACTCTGAAGTCTGACGTTCTGTTCAACTTCAACAAAGCGACCCTGAAACCAGAAGGTCAGCAGGCACTGGATCAGCTGTACACCCAGCTGAGCAACCTGGATCCTAAAGACGGTTCTGTAGTGGTTCTGGGCTTCACCGACCGTATCGGTTCTGACGCTTACAACCAGAAACTGTCTGAGAAACGTGCTCAGTCTGTTGTTGATTACCTGATCTCTAAAGGTATCCCAGCTAACAAGATCTCCCCACGTGGTATGGGCGAATCTAACCCAGTTACTGGCAACACCTGTGACAACGTTAAAGCTCGCGCTGCTCTGATCGACTGCCTGGCACCAGATCGTCGCGTAGAGATCGAAGTTAAAGGCGTTAAAGACGTTGTAACTCAGCCAGCGGCTTAAGTTATCGTCTTATAAAAAAACCCCGCGATGCGGGGTTTTTTATTATCTGAAGAAACTCAAAAGTTATTTTTTACCCAGCAGCGCCTGAAGATCGTTCTTCAGCGTAGACATCTGGTTGGCGTATTTTTCTTTATGCTCGGCATCTTCAATCAACTGCACCACCGTTTCTGACAACGTTTTTCCCCGCCGTTGCGCAAGCCCTGCAAGACGCTGCCAGACCATGAATTCCAGGTCGATGGATTTTTTACGGGTGTGCTGATGCTCAGCATTAAAATGCCGTTTGCGTCGTGCGCGGATAGTTTGCTTCATCCGGTTCAACAGTGCCGGATTGATATGTTTCTCAATCCAGCCATTCACCTGTACCGGTTCATTTTCGAGGGTCAGCAAAATATCCACGGCCTCTTGTGCGGCGCTGGCTTCGATGTAGCAGGTAATCAGCTCCCCTTCTCGGTGCTTCTTGACCAAGTACTTCCATTTCCAGCCGCTTTCGAGATTTTCCAGTTGTTGATATTTCATTGCGATCTCAGTGTTACCACGTAACTCTGTTCAGAATATCAGTTTTTTAGCAATCTGCTGAAAAGAAATCATATCCTGTGAAGCATTGCAGGCGATTCGCTTCCCGAAAACCCCAATCCTGCTTGGGAAGAGCCCCCCGCTTACGGTATACTCCACGGTTTTACATCTGACTAAAAAACATCAACTTTGACCATTACGAAACTTGCATGGCGTGACCTTGTTCCGGATACCGAAAGCTATCAGGAATTGTTTGCACAGCCAGACCTCGCACAAGAACACGAATTCATACTTAGCGATACACAACCGCGTTTGCATTACGCACTGGAGCAGGTGTTAAGCCCGTGGGCGACATCTCCCTTCATGCTGCTCAAAGCCCCGGAAGAAGCCGAGTATTTAACGCTTCTGGGTGATGCCATGCGCCAGTTGCAGCCGGAAGCCAATGCTATTTACGGCGGCCAGTATCGTATTTCAGGACATGATGTCTCTTTCGAACCCGCAGAACAGGCTGATGGCCGTTTTGCGGTAAAGGGCGAAGTGGTATCCGCTAACTGGGCCGAGGCCGAACAACTCTTTGGTTGCCTTCGCCAGTTCAACGGTGAGTTATCGCTGCAACCGGGCCTGGTGCATCGCGCCAATGGCGGCGTACTGATCATTTCCCTGCGTACCCTGCTCTCCCAGCCGCTGTTATGGATGCGCCTGAAAACGATTGTGAGCCAGCAACGATTTGACTGGGTGGGCTATGACGAGTCTCGTCCTCTGCCGGTCTCTGTCCCTTCCATGCCGCTGTCGTTGACCGTGGTGCTGACGGGTGACCGTGAATCGCTGGCTGATTTCCAGGAAATGGAGCCGGAGCTGGCTGCACAGGCGGTGTACAGCGAGTACGAAGACAATATTCAGATTGCTGATGCCGATGACATGGCGCAGTGGTGTCAGTGGGTGATGGCCGTTGCTGCCCGCTTTGCCCTGCCGACGCCTGCGGCTGACGCCTGGCCGGTACTTATCCGCGAAGCGGTTCGCTATACCGGTGACCAGGAGACGCTGCCGCTGTGTCCGCTCTGGATCAGCAAACAGCTGCGTGAAGTGGGTGCGATCAGTGGGAATGGCGCATTTACCGGTGAGCAACTTTCCCAGATGCTGGCCCAAAGAGAGTGGCGGGAAGGCTATCTGGCCGATCGTATGCAGGATGAAATTCTGCTGGAGCAAATTCTGGTCGAGACCGAAGGCGAGCGCATCGGACAGATCAATGCCCTGTCGGTGATTGAATTTCCCGGGCATCCGCGTGCGTTTGGCGAGCCTTCACGCATCAGCTGCGTCGTCCATATTGGCGATGGCGAGTTTACCGACATCGAACGGAAAGCCGAGCTGGGTGGAAACATCCACGCCAAAGGCATGATGATCATGCAGGCGTTCCTGATGTCAGAGCTGCAGCTTGAGCAACAAATCCCCTTCTCTGCCTCGCTGACGTTTGAGCAATCCTACAGCGAAGTGGATGGTGATAGCGCCTCTATGGCCGAGCTGTGTGCCTTAATCAGCGCCCTGGCGGAAGTCCCGATCAATCAGAACATCGCCATTACCGGTTCGGTCGATCAATTTGGTCGTGCCCAGCCAGTGGGGGGCCTGAATGAAAAGATTGAGGGCTTCTTCTCTATTTGTCAGCAACGCGGGTTAAACGGCAAACAGGGTGTGATTATTCCAGCACCCAACGCACGCCATTTAAGCCTCAGCCAGGCACTGCTGGATGCGGTAGAGCAGGGACAATTCTCCCTCTGGGCCATCGAAGGCGTCGAGGATGCACTACCCTTACTGACAAACCTGGTATGGGACGGCGAGGGACAAACGACCCTGATGCAGACCATCCAGGAGCGCATTGCTCAGGCGACCCAGCAAGATGCTCGTCATCGTTATCCGTGGCCGTTACGCTGGTTAGGTTGGTTTAGTTCAAACTGATCGGACTTGTTCAGCGTACACGTGTTAGCTATCCTGCGTCCTTCACTAAAATAAGGCTTACTGAGAACATGGTAGATAAACGCGAATCCTATACAAAAGAAGATCTTCTTGCCTCTGGTCGCGGTGAACTGTTTGGCGCGAAAGGCCCACAGTTACCGGCCCCGAACATGCTGATGATGGACCGTGTCGTGAAAATGACCGAAACCGGCGGCAACTTCGATAAGGGTTACGTAGAAGCAGAACTCGATATCAATCCGGACCTGTGGTTCTTCGGTTGCCACTTTATTGGCGATCCGGTAATGCCTGGCTGCCTGGGCCTGGATGCGATGTGGCAGCTGGTTGGCTTCTACCTGGGCTGGCTGGGCGGCGAAGGTAAAGGCCGTGCGCTGGGCGTGGGTGAAGTGAAATTCACGGGTCAGGTTCTGCCAACTGCGAAGAAAGTGACCTATCGTATTCACTTCAAACGCATTGTTAACCGCCGCCTGATTATGGGCCTGGCGGATGGCGAAGTGCTGGTAGATGGCCGTCTGATCTATACCGCGAACGACCTGAAAGTGGGCCTGTTCCAGGATACATCTGCTTTCTAAACGCTGCTATACGCGGCTTCAGAAAGGCGAAACCTCCGCATTGCGGAGGTTTCTGTTTTTAAAGAGACGTTATCAGGCTATGAGTGCCCTGTCGCCGATGGCTTCTCGCCAGCCTCCCAGCCATTGTGACCTTTGATTAATCGTCTGATAAGGACACATTTCTTTAGATCGTCCAGCGATGCCGGCCTGATAACCACGTTGATGAGCCCGTTCCAGGCGATCTCGTTTCTGTCTCTTCATGCCTCGTTTCCCTCATTCTTTTGTCTGGTGGAAAGAAAACAGTGACTGCACAATGCGTGCAGGCACAGATAACGAATACCCCGAATTAGTCGTAGCGTCAACGTTCAAAATTCATACGGATGTCATATTTGTGAGCTAGCCAGAAGATCATTTGTACAAAAATTGTGACCCGGGACAAGTAACGGTCTGACGTGAAAACGAAAAAAAAACCGCAATCAGTGGCAGACCGATTGCGGTTTTTTATGATGAATTTTACTTATGGCAGCCGGGAGATTTCTCTCGCGATGTTGGCCGATTCCTGTGCCCACCCCTGGGCAAGCACTTTCACCATTTCATCATAGCCATCTTTTTGCTGCTTGAGCTCCAGATGGAACGGACGCTTAATCAGCTGTCCCTGATGGTTAAGCAGCCATTCTCCGCTGATGACAACGGCACCGTCATAACGACCATGGAAGCCCGTTACCGTCACGTTCAGCGTGTCCTGGTCGCTTCCAAGAGGCTGGGAGGCGACAACCCAGCCCGGAAGCTGGCTGCTGAGATTCGCCACCAGCGTATTGCGTAACTGTTGATCCAGCGGGCTGGCCCACAGGTTATTATTCGCAATCACATACTGCACATCGCTGGTCTGGTAAACCACCCCGTTGCCGGCCAGATAATCTGGCACAGCCACTTGCTCAACCCACAGCAGACGGTTGCCCTGCGAGGCGGTGCTCTGCGTACCCGCCTGCGCCATCAGCGGCAGCTGATAGTAGCTTTTCGTTTCACTCCCTGAGCTACAGGCCGTGAGCACCATCGCACCTACAATCGCTAGCCATTTTTTCATTGTTTCGCCCTCTTCGGCTCAGGATCCTTTTTATCTTTTGCTTCAAACACCAGCGCGTTGCTCTTCTCATTGAGCGTTTTCAGTACGGGCTGCAGTTCACGCAAGACCTGATCAAGACGCTGCATATCTGCCACCATCTTGTTGTAGGCCGCTGAACCAGGCTGGAAGCCCTGCATGCTACGGTTCAGTTCACGCAGCGTTTTCTGCATATCCTGCGGCAATTGCTGCATGCTCTGGCTTGCCGTGAGCTTATTGATGTTATCCAGCGTGGTTTGCAGACGCTGCATCGTCTCCTGGCTCTGATGCAACGAGCCTGTCGCCGCTTCAATCATCGGATTCAGTGGCAGATTGTTGATCTTATCCAGTGTTTCCATCAGACGCTGCTGGATTTGAGCCAGACCGCTGCTCACCGTTGGAATGATCTTGTAGCCGCCAAATTCACGGATACCGGTAATCGGCGGAGCTTTTGGATAGAAATCCATATCCACATACAGCGCACCAGTCACCAGGTTGCCAGTCTTCAGCGAGCCGCGCAGGCCACGGTTCATCAAATCAGTAATATGCGCGCCGATATCCTGATTCTCGCCAATCTGGTTAACCAGACGCTCTGGCTCAATGCGGATCAGCACCGGAATACGATAGTCATCATCAAGTACCTGCTGAAGTCCCGGCACAAAGAACGGCACCTGTCCGACCGTACCCAGACGAATACCGCGGAACTCAACGGGCGCCCCCGGCTGCAGGCCGCGGACGGAATCTTTAAAGAACATCAGGTAATCAATATGATCGGTATAGAGCGCGTCCTGAATGCTTCTTTGATCGTCAAAGAGCCTGAAGGCCGTTTTCTCGGCCACCGGCTGCCCCAGATCCAGCCCTTCCGGCACGTCAAAGCTGACGCCGCCGCCAAACAGGGTGGTCAGCGACCCCATTTCAACGCGCATACCTGCTGAGGTGAGATCGACCGCGATCCCGCTGTCTTTCCAGAAGCGTACGTTGCTGGTCACCAGACGATCGTTTGGCGCATTGATGAACAGCTGATAGCTGATGGTCCTTTTTTGCGGATCAAAGGTGCTGGTCTCGACTGAGCCAACACGATAGCCGCGGAACAACACCGGGTCGCCAGGTGAGAGCTGGCCCGCTTTTTTACTGTCGAGAATCACGCGGATCCCTTTTGCATCAGGCGGCGCAAGCGGTGGAGAGTCTAAAAGCTGATACTGGGCTGGCTGCGTCCCTTTTGCCCCCGGCTGTAGCTCAATATACGCGCCCGAGAGCAGCGTGCCTAAACCACTGATCCCTTCCCGGCCGACCTGCGGTTTAACCACCCAAAAAACGGAGTCACCGTGAAGCAGCTTTTCCATCCCGGCATTTAACCGCGCTTTAATTTCTACGTGCGTTAAATCATCCGTCAGGGTGGCGCTTTCAACCACCCCTACATCCACGCTGCGGCTTTTGATGGTCGTTTTACCGCCCTCAATCCCCTCGGCATTGGTGGTGATGAGCGTCACTTCCGGTCCCTGATGGCTGTAATGATAAAACAGGATCCATGCACCGATCAGCGCCGTCACGATGGGAAAAATCCACACCGGTGACCAGTTTTTGACCTTCTGCACTTTCGCCTCTCCACTCTTATTTTCCATGCTCTTACTCTTCCTCATGGCTTGATTCAGGCTCACGATCCCACGATAAACGAGGGTCGAAGGTCATGGCCGCAAACATGGTCATAATGACGACCAGCGCAAACATTAAAGCCCCCATCGCAGGATAAATACTCATCAAACCGCCCATCCGCACCAGTGCAGAGAGAACGGCAATGACAAACACGTCAATCATTGACCAGCGTCCAACAAACTCGACAACTTCATAAATGAGGTGCATGCGTTCGCTGTCGCGTTTGCCGTGCCCTTTCGCATCCCAGCAGAGCCAGGCAATCGCGATCATTTTTAAAGTAGGCACCATAATACTGGCGATAAAAATCACCCCAGCCACCGGATAAGATCCCTCGCCCCACAGCAATATCACCCCGGCGAGGATCGTCGAGGGCATTTTGTCACCGAGCAAATCGGTGATCATGATCGGCAGAATATTCGCGGGAAGATACAGCATCACAGAGGTCACCAGCAGCGCCATGGTCCACTGCAGGCTATTTTTGCGTCGCACATGGCCTTTGGTTTCACAGCGTGGGCAGACGTCCAGATCCGCGGGCAGCACGGCAGTACAGCAGGAGCAAGAGCGCAGTCCCTGGCGGATCCCCGGCACGCCAACCTTCACCGTCTGGGCAAGTGTGGGAGCAGGAGCGATATCATCCCATGCCCAACGTCGGTCAACGCACTGGAATGCGCGCAGCTGCAGCACGCAATAGAGACACCACGGGATAAAGCTGCTGCCAATCCCCACGTCACCGTAGGCCATCAGCTTTACGAAGCTGACCAGAATACCCGCCAGAAAAATCTCGGCCATCCCCCAGCTTTTAAGCTGAAACAGGACTCGCGCCAGTTTGATTTTCAGGGCTGCGGGCATTTTTACGCGGTTGACCAGCAAAAGGATGACAACCAGACAAAAAGCCGGAACGATCTGCACAAACAGAAGAAAGAAGGTGCCGAGGCTGGCGTAATCTTCCGAGAACATCACTCCCGGAATTTCAAGCAGATCGACCTGGCTTGTCATCCCTCCCACCTTCATATAGATGAAGGGGAAGAGATTAGAGAGCAGCAACATGAACAACGCGGCCAGCGCATACGCCGTGGGACGCTGTCTTGGCGCGTCCCATTCGGTTGTCAACGTTGTGCCGCAACGCGGGCACAGGGCCTTATGTCCGTGACCAAGCTCTGGCAACGCCACGAGCATATCGCATTGCGAGCATAGTATATGCCTGTCGGCATGGTGCTGGTCACACATATGTTATCCCTGTTTATGCGCCGTTTTTCAGAGACTCAAGGTACTCCCAGCGCTCAAATGCTTCTTCCAGAGCTTTTTCAGCTGCGGACAATTCGGCCAGGACTTTTTGAGTATAGTCGTGCGATTGGGTGAAGAAGGATGCATCGGCAACCTGCGCTTGCAGCGCCTCCAGCGCGGCCTCCAGCTCCTCAAGACGCTGAGGCAAACCCTCCAGTTCGCGCTGCAGGTTATAGCTTAGTTTAGCCGAGGTTTTCTTGACAGTTTCTGCTTTTGTTACAACAGGTTCAGTCGTTGTTTTAGACTTCGCCTGTTTTTGCGCCAGCGACTGTGCCTGCTGCCCTTTCGCGTCGTGGTAGCCACCCACATATTGACCAATCCGCCCTTCGCCTTCGAAGATCCAGCATTCGGTCACGGTGTTGTCAACGAACTGACGGTCGTGGCTCACCAGCATCACGGTGCCCTGATAACCATCGATCAGCTCTTCCAGCAGTTCGAGCGTTTCGACATCGAGGTCGTTGGTTGGTTCATCGAGAATCAACAGGTTACTTGGTTTCAGGAATAACCGCGCCAGCAGAAGACGGTTTCGCTCACCGCCAGACAGCGCACGCACCGGGGTCATCGCCCGTTTAGGGTGGAACAGGAAGTCCTGGAGATAGCCCAGCACATGGCGCGGCTTACCGTTTACCATGACCTCCTGCTTACCTTCGGCAAGGTTATCCATCACCGTTCTGTCCGGATCCAGCTCCGCGCGGTGCTGGTCAAAATAGGCCACTTCCAGTTTGGTACCGCAGTGAATTCGGCCACTATCCGCCTGCAACTGGCCCAGCATCAGCTTCAGCAGCGTGGTTTTACCGCAGCCATTGGGGCCAATCAGGGCGATTTTATCCCCGCGCTGAACCTGGGCGGAGAAGTCTTTCACCAGCACTTTCCCGTCAACCTGGTAGTTAACGTTTTCCATCTCGAAGACGATCTTGCCGGAACGGGAGGCCTCTTCTACCTGCATTTTGGCGCTGCCCATCACTTCACGACGTTCGCTGCGTTCACGACGCATCGCTTTCAGGGCACGAACGCGGCCTTCGTTGCGGGTACGGCGGGCTTTGATACCCTGACGGATCCACACCTCTTCCTGCGCCAGTTTGCGGTCGAATTCGGCGTTTTGCAGCTCTTCCACGCGCAGGTTTTCTTCTTTTTCCAGCAGATAAGTATCGTAATCGCCGGGATAAGTGACCAGCTTGCCACGATCGAGATCGACAATGCGCGTCGCCATATTGCGAATGAAGGAACGGTCGTGGGAGATGAAGATAATGGTACCGCTGAAAGTTTTCAGGAACCCTTCAAGCCAGTCGATCGCTTCAATGTCCAGGTGGTTGGTTGGTTCATCCAGCAGCAGCACCTTCGGCCCGCTGACCAGCGCGCGGCCCAGTGCCGCCTTACGCAACCAGCCGCCAGATAGCGCAGACAGCTGCATATCCGGCTCCAGGCCCAGCTGAGCCAGCACCTCGTTAATACGGTTCTCCAGCTGCCACAGGCCGTGATGATCGAGCATCTCCTGGACTTTCGCCAGTTCGTTAAGATTTTTGTCGCTCGGGTCGGTCATCACCAGATGAGAAATCTCGTGATAGCGCTTCAGGTATTCAGCCTGCTCCGAAATCCCTTCCGCCACGAAATCGTACACGCTGCCGGTGACATGACGCGGCGGATCCTGCTGCAGACGGGAGACAATCAGATCCTGCTCGTAAACAATACGCCCGTCATCCAGACCCTGCTCGCGGTTGAGGATTTTCATCAGCGTGGATTTACCCGCGCCGTTACGGCCCACCAGACAGACGCGTTCGTTGTCTTCGATGTGCAGTTCAGCATTGTCGAGAAGCGGTGAGTCGCTGAAGGAGAGCCACGCACCGTGCATACTAATTAAAGACATTTATTTTTCCTTTCAGGCCGCGGTGATAAGCCAGCAGTTATGGATCTGACGATTACGGGCAAAGTCCTGAGACAGCGTTTTTTGGCTGATTTCTTGTGCTTTCAGTCCCAGAGCGGCCAGGCCGTCGTGATCCATGCGGAAACCGCGTTTGTTATTCGAGAACATAATCGTGCCGCCTTTACGCAGGAGGCGCTTCAGGTCGGTCATCAGGCGCAGGTGATCGCGTTGTACATCAAAGCTATCCTCCATACGCTTGGAGTTGGAGAACGTTGGCGGATCGATGAAGATCAGATCGAACTGTTCATCGGTGTCACGCAGCCAGCCCAGGACATCAGCCTGCATCAGACGATGCTGGCGTCCGGTCAGGCCATTGAGACGCAGGTTGCGCTCCGCCCACTCCAGATAGGTGCGCGACATATCCACCGTAGTGGTGCTGCGCGCGCCGCCCAGGCCCGCGTGCACGCTGGCGCTACCGGTGTAGGAAAACAGGTTAAGGAAGTCCTTACCTTTGCTCATCTGGCCCAGCATACGACGGGCAATGCGGTGGTCGAGGAACAGCCCGGTATCGAGGTAATCCGTCAGGTTAACCCACAGGCGAGCGTTATATTCGCCCACTTCAATAAAGTCGCCCTTCTCACCCATCTTCTGATACTGGTTTTTCCCTTTCTGACGCTCGCGGGTTTTCAGCACCAGCTTGTTTGGCGCGATGCCAAGCACGGCAATCGTCGCTGCGATCACGTCCAGCATGCGCTGGCGCGCTTTTTGCGCATCAATGGTTTTTGGTGGAGCATATTCCTGAATCACCACCCAGTCTGCATAGCGGTCAACCGCCACGTTGTACTCCGGCAGATCGGCGTCATACAGGCGATAGCATTCAATGCCTTCCTGTTTGGCCCATTTTTCAAATTTCTTCAGGTTCTTGCGCAGACGGTTAGCGTAATCTTCCGCCACGCCCGACGGTTTGCTGTCCGCCGCTTTCTCCGCCAGATGGTAGTTTTTCTGCACACAGTCCAGCGGGCCGTTCTTCGCCTTAAACTGGCGATCGGCACGCAGCTGCAGACAGCTCAGCAGTTCTGGTGAAGCGCTAAACAGGGAGAGATTCCAGCCGCCAAAGTAGTCTTTCATATTGCGGCCCAGCAGGCTGTGCAGGGCAATCAACGCCGGTTCGCTATCCAGACGCTCGCCGTATGGCGGGTTGCTGATAACGGTACCGTAGGGGCCTTTCGGCAGCGGGTTGGTCAGGTTCGCGACATCTTTCACTTCAAAGGTCACCAGCTCACCGATACCTGCGCGACGGGCATTGCTGCGCGCACGTTCAATGACGCGCGGGTCGCTGTCAGAGCCATAGAAATGGGAGGTATACTCCGCCAGGCCTTTACGCGCACGGGCCTGCGCTTCGGCTTTGACCTCTTTCCAGAGTGTTTCATCGTGCTGCGCCCAGCCGCTAAAGCCCCAGTGGCCGCGATGCAGGCCGGGAGCGCGGTCGGTGGCCAGCATCGCGGCTTCAATCAGCAGCGTACCGGAACCACACATTGGGTCGAGCAGCGGCGTGCCCGGCAGCCAACCGGAGCGCATCACGATGGCGGCAGCCAGCGTTTCTTTGATGGGCGCCATACCGGTGCGATCGCGGTAGCCACGCAGATGCAGACCTGCCCCGCTCAGATCCAGAGAGATGCTGGCGGTATCGCCATTGAGCCAGACGTTAATGCGCAGATCCGGGTTTTCACGATCGACGTTTGGTCGTTCTTTGTTTTTACGGGTAAAGCAGTCCACGATGGCATCTTTCACGCGCAGCGCGCCGTACTGGCTGTTGCGGATCTCATCGTTTACACCGTTAAAATGCACTGCGAAGGTCGCGTCTGGCGTGAAGATCTCTGTCCAGTCGATCATCTGTACGCCGGTATAGAGATCAAGATCGCTGTAGACCTTGCACTCTTTCATCGGCAGCATGATGCGCGACGCCAGGCGGCTCCACATCAGGCTCTGGTAAATAAGCCGTGTGTCGCCCTCAAAATGGACACCACCCTGAACCACCTGGCACTCTTGCGCGCCCAGGGCTTCCAGTTCAGTTTTTAACAGCTCTTCCAGCCCACGGGCCGTACTGGCAAACAGAGAATTCATATCGTCACTTTTACTCTAAGAAAATTGTCGCGCATTATAGCTAATATGACGTGTATGTCATAAAGTTGAAGGCTTATTTTCATTCGAGGGACTGTGCACAGTGGCGACGTTATCCAGGCTTTTTATTCATCCGGTGAAATCCATGCGCGGTATCGGCGTTTCTCACGCCCTGGCTGACATCAGTGGATTTGCCTTCGATCGTATTTTTATGGTCACCGAGCCTGACGGTACGTTCATTACCGCACGCCAGTTCCCGCAGATGGTGCGTTTTACGCCTTCGCCGCTGCATGACGGCCTCCACCTCACCGCCCCGGATGGCTCAAGCGTGGTGATTCGCTTTGCTGATTTTGCGCCTGTCGATGCGCCAACGGAAGTGTGGGGCAATCATTTTACCGCTCGCATCGCTCCGGACGAAATTAACCGCTGGCTGAGCGGCTTCTTCTCCCGCGAGGTACAGCTGCGCTGGGTGGGTCCGGCGCTGACGCGACGCGTCAAGCGCCACGAAGCGGTTCCCCTCTCGTTTGCCGATGGTTTCCCGTTCCTGTTAACCAGCGAAGCCTCGCTGCGTGACCTGCAGCGTCGCTGTAAGGCCAGCGTGCAGATGGAGCAATTTCGCCCGAATCTGGTGGTGACCGGTACGGAAGCCTGGGATGAAGATACCTGGAAAGTCATCCGCATCGGCAGCGTCATTTTTGATGTCGTGAAGCCGTGCAGCCGCTGCATTTTCACCACCGTAAGTCCGGAGAAAGGCCTGAAGCATCCTTCCGGCGAACCGCTGAAAACCCTGCAATCATTCCGTACCGCGCAGGATAATGGCGACGTGGATTTCGGCCAGAATCTTATTCCGCGCTCAAGCGGAGTGATCCGCGTGGGTGACGAGGTGGAAATTCTCACCCGTGGGCCTGCGCGCGTGTACGGTGCGGGTCAGGAAGAAGAAACAGTAGACGTTGAGACGCAAGCCAGTTCGGCAGTGGATATTCACTGGCAGGGCCGCGTTATACGGGGTAACAATCAGCAGGTGATACTTGAGCAGCTGGAGCAAGCCGGGATCCGTATCCCGTATTCCTGTCGGGCGGGTATCTGTGGTTGCTGTCGAATCAAGCTGGTCGGGGGCGACGTCAGTGCGCTGAAGAAATCCGCAATCGGTGATGACGGGACGATCCTGTGCTGTAGCTGTATTCCAAAAACGTCGATACAGCTGGAAGCTTAAACCGCCTGTTCCAGGCTGAATGAATCCACGCGCAGCTGCGGTTTCAGCCTGTCATTCATGACCTTAATGGCATCCCCGAGCTGCATCGTCCGCCCGGCAATGGTCACGCCGGGCTGGGCCAGCAGACAAAGCGCGGCATTTTCGCCAGGTTCCACCACCAGTAAACTCACCTCTTCTGCGGTATCGCTCAGATTAACGCTGGCCGCATCGCCCGTGGACGGCGTCCAGTTCATATCATGCGGCAGAAAATGCCAGCTTTTCGGCATTTGCGGTTTCAGAAAACGAATCGCCACCAGCGCGTTTAATATCAGTTCGGCACGCTGTTCTTTTGAGAGCAGCAGGTCACGGCATTTCTCTTCAAAGGAGAAATAAAGCGCAGCATCGTCTACACAAAAGCCAGACGGGGAGAAAGCGTCCGGGGTTAACATTCGACGCGCAAAACGAGAACGGAACAACATGCCATTGGCTAAATCGAGCATCATTCGGTCATGCTCTTCACAAAAATACCAGCGCCAGTTATCGTCAGGTTTAATTCGCATATGTCTCTCCCGTACCCAAACGTCCTGTACTAAAAATGTCCCATTCGCCGCTTCGTTTATAACACCATTAATAAAAGACTATAATGTCTAAATAAGCAACAGTGACGGAATATAAAACAACCAGGGCTGGAAATAAAGCCCTGGTTGTCTGATTAAGAGAAAAGATTAGATATGAGTAACGATTTCTTTTATGAGCGGCGGGCCTTTAAAAATAAAGCCGGAATAGATTTGCACCAGTGAGGCGCCCGCAGCCATCTTCTCGCGCGCAGCAATCACCGAATCGATACCACCGACACCGATTATTGGCAGACGACCTTTTAATTCGGCGGAGAGCGCACGAATAATTTCCGTACTTTTTAATTGTACCGGACGTCCACTTAACCCACCCGCTTCGTCACAGTTTTTCATTCCCTGGACGAGGGAACGATCGAGCGTCGTATTGGTCGCAATCACACCATCAATATTATGGCGAACCAAGCTGTCGGCAACCTGGATCAATTCTTCAGCAGAAAGATCCGGTGCGATCTTAACCGCCACCGGAACATATTTATGATGGATCGCCTGCAGCTCATTTTGTTTATTTTTAATGGCGCTGAGAAGATCGTCCAGCGCTTCACCATATTGCAGAGAACGTAGCCCCGGGGTATTCGGCGATGAAATATTCACGGCGATATAACCGGCATAGGCATAGACTTTTTCCATACAAATCAGGTAGTCATCTTTACCCTGCTCAACCGGCGTGTCTTTATTTTTGCCAATATTGATGCCTAATACACCATCAAAATGGGCTTTTTTAACGTTTTCTACGAGATGATCCACGCCGAGGTTATTAAAGCCCATGCGGTTGATCAGCCCCTCGGCTTCGACCAGGCGGAACAAACGCGGCTTATCATTACCCGGCTGGGGACGCGGTGTGACGGTACCGATTTCGATGGAACCAAAGCCCATCGCGCCCAGGGCATCAATGCACTCGCCATTTTTATCCAGACCTGCCGCCAGACCCAGCGGGTTTTTAAAGGTCAGACCCATGCACTGCACAGGTTTTTCCGGCACGTTCTGACGCACCAGCGCGGCCAGCGGCGTTCCCGTAAAACGGCGTAATTGCTGGAATGTAAATTCATGAGCGCGCTCAGGGTCGAGCTGGAAAAGGGCTTTACGAACGAAGGGGTAGTACATGAACTCTCCTGGATTCCCGGTGTGCAAACCGGGAGGGGATTATGTGCGATCCTGCCCGGAAAGGGAATTGACCTGCGGCAAAAAAATCAGCGTAAAACGCAAACGTTTACTTCCCCGTACACTTCTTATGCGCTTTTTCGCATTTTAATTGCGGATAAATCATTTAGTGGAATAACCACGCAGTGTCACACTCCTGAAAATTGTTATGAATGTTAGATAAAAGCAAACAATTAGTTATAAGGAGCACACATGCGCGTCATCACCCTGGCCGGAAGTCCACGTTTCCCTTCTCGTTCCAGCGCCCTGCTGGAATATGCCCGCGAAAGGCTTAATGCTCTGGATGTGGAAGTGTACCACTGGAATCTGCACAACTTTGAACCTGAGGATCTGCTCTACGCGCGCTTTGACAGTCCGGCATTGAAAACCCTGATTGAACAGCTAAAAAGTGCTGACGGGCTTATCGTCGCGACCCCGATTTATAAAGCCTCATTTTCCGGCGCACTGAAAACCTTGCTCGATCTGCTGCCTGAACGTGCACTTGATGGAAAAGTGGTGTTGCCGCTGGCTACGGGCGGCACGGTTGCCCATTTACTGGCCGTGGATTACGCCCTGAAGCCGGTACTGAACGCGTTGAAGGCGCAGGAGATCCTGCACGGCGTTTTTGCCGATGACTCGCAGGTTATCGATTACCAGCACAAACCGCATTTCACCCCGAATCTGCAAACCCGGCTCGACACTGCGCTGGAGACATTCTGGCATGCCCTGCACCGTCGCGATATTCAGGCACCTGCGTTTGGACAGCCACAAGGAGTCGCACATGTTTAAAACACTTACCCGTATCAGCCTGGCTGGTCTGCTCACACTCTCGTCCCTGACCCATGCAGCAGAGACGGCACCTGACAGTTTGCGCATTGGTTACCAGAAAGGCAGCGTCAGTATGGTGCTGGCAAAAAGCCACCAGCTTCTGGAAAAACGCTTCCCACAGACCAAATTCTCCTGGGTGGAGTTTCCTGCCGGGCCACAAATGCTGGAGGCGCTGAACGTTGGAAGCATCGATTTAGGCAGTACTGGCGATATTCCACCGATCTTTGCGCAGGCGGCCGGGGCCGATCTGGTCTACGTTGGCGTTGAGCCACCAAAACCTAAAGCCGAGGTGATTCTGGTGCCGGAAAATAGCGCCATTAAAAATGTCGCCGAACTTAAAGGTCATAAAGTCGCATTCCAGAAAGGTTCCAGCTCGCACAACCTGCTACTCCGCGCCCTGCAGGAGGCCGGGCTAAAGTTCACCGATATTCAGCCCGTATATCTCACCCCGGCTGATGCACGCGCCGCCTTCCAGCAAGGCAATGTCGATGCGTGGGCTATCTGGGATCCTTACTACTCCGCGGCATTACTTCAGGGCGGCGTACGGGTATTGAAAGATGGCACTACCCTGAAACAGACCGGTTCGTTCTACCTGGCAGCCCGTCCGTATGCAGAGAAAAACGGTGCCTTTGTTCAGGAGGTCCTGAATACCTTTACCGAGGCCGATACCCTGACGCAAAGCCAGCGCCCGGAGAGCATCACCCTGCTGGCGAAAACCATGGGCTTACCGGAGGCGGTGATCGCGAGCTACCTCAACCACCGTCCACCCACCACCATTATCCCGGTGGACGCGCATGTTGCAGCCCTGCAACAACAGACTGCCGACCTCTTTTATCAAAACCGCTTAGTCCCAAAACAGGTGAACATTCGCGAACGCATCTGGCAACCCGCAGCCAAAGAAGGAGCCAAATCATGAGTCTGAATCTTTTCTGGTTTTTACCCACCCACGGCGATGGACACTATCTTGGCACCGAAGAGGGGTCGCGCCCGGTTGACCACGGCTATCTGCAGCAGATTGCGCTGGCGGCAGACCGAATCGGTTTCACCGGCGTGCTGATCCCCACCGGACGCTCGTGCGAAGACGCCTGGCTGGTCGCCGCGTCGATGATCCCGGTCACCCAGCGCCTGAAATTCCTGGTGGCATTGCGTCCGAGCGTGGTTTCCCCGACCGTTGCCGCACGTCAGGCGGCAACGCTCGACAGGCTCTCCAACGGACGCGCGCTGTTTAACCTGGTCACCGGCAGCGATCCGCAGGAACTGGCCGGTGACGGCGTGTTCCTCGATCATACGGAACGCTATGAGGCCTCCGCCGAGTTTACCCGCGTCTGGCGACGTCTGCTTGAGGGGGAAACGGTCACCTTCGATGGCAAGCATATTCATATTCGCGACGCGAAACTCTACTTTCCTCCGGTACAGCAGCCGCGTCCACCGCTCTACTTCGGTGGATCGTCGGATGTGGCACAGGATCTGGCGGCAGAACAGGTCGATCTCTATCTGACCTGGGGGGAGCCACCTGAACTGGTGAAAGAGAAAATTGCCCAGGTGCGGGCCAAAGCCGCCGCCCACGGCCGCAAGGTGCGCTTTGGTATTCGCCTGCACGTGATTGTGCGTGAAACCAACGAAGAGGCCTGGCAGGCCGCTGACCGGCTGATCTCGCATCTGGACGATGAGACCATCGCCAAAGCGCAGGCGGCGTTTGCGAAAACCGACTCCGTTGGACAGCACCGGATGGCTTCGTTACATAACGGCAAACGCGAGAATCTGGAGATCAGCCCCAATCTCTGGGCGGGTGTCGGCCTGGTACGCGGTGGTGCAGGTACTGCGCTGGTGGGTGACGGCCCGACCGTCGCGGCGCGTATCAACGAATATGCCGAGCTGGGTATCGACAGCTTTATCCTCTCGGGCTATCCGCATCTTGAGGAGGCATACAAAGTGGGAGAACTGCTGTTCCCGCATCTGGATGTCGCTATCCCGGACATTCCGCAGCCCCGCCAGCTGCAGCTTCAGGGCGAAGCCGTGGCCAACGAGTTTATTCCGCGAAAAGTCGCGCAAAGCTAAGGAGTGGCTATGTCTCTCACCTCACAAAAATGGCTGTTGCGCGCCGCCCCATGGTTTTTACCTGTCGGCATTGTCCTTATCTGGCAACTGGCCTCCTCCACCGGCTGGCTGTCGAGCCGTATCCTGCCCTCTCCGGAGGGCGTGATCGAAGCCTTCTGGTCGCTGAGTGCCAGCGGCGAGCTGTGGCAGCACCTGGCCATTAGCTCCTGGCGCGCGGTGATTGGGTTTTCCATCGGCGGGAGCATCGGCCTGACGCTGGGGTTGATCAGCGGCCTGTCCCGCTGGGGGGAACGGTTGCTGGATACCTCCATTCAGATGCTGCGCAACGTACCGCATCTGGCGCTGATCCCCTTGGTCATTCTGTGGTTTGGTATTGATGAGAGCGCCAAAATTTTCCTCGTGGCGCTGGGCACGCTGTTCCCGATTTACATCAATACCTGGCATGGGATCCGCAATATCGATCGCGGGCTGGTTGAGATGGCACGCAGCTACGGATTATCAGGATTTGCCCTGTTTATCCACGTGCTGCTGCCGGGCGCCCTGCCCTCCATTATGGTTGGCGTTCGCTTTGCGCTCGGCCTGATGTGGCTGACGCTGATCGTCGCGGAGACCATTTCAGCCAACTCCGGCATTGGCTATCTGGCAATGAACGCCCGCGAATTCCTGCAAACGGACGTGGTGGTGGTCGCCATTATCCTTTATGCCCTGCTGGGCAAACTTGCTGACGTCAGTGCCCAGTGGCTGGAACGCAGCTGGCTGCGCTGGAACCCGGCCTATTTCTCTCAGGAGGCGAAAGCATGAATACCGCCCGACTCACTCAGGGGACACCGCTGTTACTTAACGGCGTCACGAAACGCTACGGCGACAAAACCATTCTTAACGCCCTGGATCTGCATATCCCCGCCGGACAATTTGTGGCCGTTGTCGGCCGCAGCGGCGGCGGCAAGAGTACGCTGCTGCGCCTGTTAGCCGGACTGGAAGCGCCGAATGGAGGGGAGATTCTGGCAGGGACAACGCCGCTGGCCAATATTCAGGATGATACTCGCATGATGTTTCAGGATGCGCGCCTGCTGCCCTGGAAAACGGTGATGGATAACGTCGGGCTGGGGCTGAAAGGTCACTGGCGGGAGGAGGCGCGTCAGGCACTGGCCGCCGTCGGGCTGGAGGATCGCGCCGGTGACTGGCCTGCGGCCCTCTCAGGCGGGCAAAAACAGCGCGTAGCGCTGGCGCGGGCGTTGATACATCGTCCAGGCCTGCTGCTGCTCGATGAGCCGCTCGGGGCACTTGATGCCCTGACGCGGATTGAAATGCAGGATTTAATTGCCTCGCTCTGGCAGGAGCACGGTTTTACGGTCCTGCTGGTGACGCACGACGTGAGCGAAGCCGTCGCCATGGCCGACCGGGTGCTGTTAATAGAAGAGGGAAAAATTGGTCTGGATCTGACGGTAGATATTCCACGCCCTCGCCGTGTGGGATCGGCCAGACTGGCAGAGCTGGAAGCGGAGGTGCTGGAGCGAGTGATGAGGCGCGGTGTGAATGAGCGCGCGTTGATTAAAGCTAATGCCTGATGCCCTCACCCCGGCCCTCTCCCACAGGGAGAGGGAGGGTTAAGCTTTCTATCAGGCCAGCGCCTTCGAAATCTTCTCGTACAGATCGCCAGAGAGATTTTCCAGCCCTTTAAGCTGCTCAAGCGCGGCACGCATCTTCGCCTGGCGCTGCGTATCGTAGCGTTTCAGGCGGATCAGCGGCTCAATCAGACGTGATGCCACCTGCGGGTTGCGGCTGTTCAGCTCGGTCAGCATTTCCACCATGAACTGATAACCGCTGCCGTCTTCCGCGTGGAACGCAGCCGGGTTGCTGCTGGCAAACGCGCCAATCAGGGAGCGGACGCGGTTCGGGTTGCTCATGGTAAAGGAGCGATGCTTCAGCAGGCTGCGCACGTTGCTGAGCGCATCGGCTGCCGGACTGGTCGCCTGCAGAATGAACCACTTGTCCATAACCAGGCCATCCTGGTGCCACTTGTCGTCATACTCTTGCATCAGCGCATCACGGCACGGTAACTCGGCTGCCACGCTTGCCGCCAGGGCTGCGAGCGCGTCGGTCATATTATCCGCTTCGTGATACTGCTTACTCACCAGCGTGTTCGCCAGGTCTGTTTCACCAAAGGCCAGGTAGCGCAGACAGGTATTGCGCAGGGAACGTTTACCAATATCGCCATGTTCCACGCGGTACGCATCCAGCTTGTTGGCGTTGTAGATCGCCAGGAACTCATCCGCCAGTTCGGCCGCCAGCGTGCGGGTCAGCGCTTCACGCACAGCCACGATGGCAATAGGATCGATGGTCTCGAACAGCTCGGCGATTTCGGTCGCGGACGGCAACGTCAGGATTTCAGCCGCGAGGGCCGGATCAATCTGTTCATCCAGCAGAACCGCACGGAACGCGTCGGCCACGTGAACCGGCAGCGACAGCGGCTGGCCCTGCTGATGACGATTAACGTTCAGCTTGATGTATGTCGCGAGCAGGCTTTGAGCGGCATCCCAGCGGGAGAAATCGTTGCGCGCGTGACGCATCAGGAACGTCAGCTGCTGATCGCTCCACTTATACTCCAGCTTCACTGGAGCAGAGAATTCACACAGCAGCGCAGGCACCGGCTGGAAATAGACGTTATCGAAGATAAAGGTCTGCTCTGCCTGGGTCACGTTCAGCACGTGGTGTACCGGGTGGCCACCCTTCTGCAGCGGGATCACTTTGCCTTCGTTATCATACAGTTCAATGCTGAACGGGATGTGCAGCGGATATTTTTCTTCCTGCTCAGCCGTTGGCGGCGTGCGTTGGCTGATGGTCAGGGTGTACTGCTCGGTCTCCGGATTGTAATCGTCTTTAACGGTGACAATCGGCGTACCGGCCTGGCTGTACCAGCGGCGGAAGTGAGAGAGATCCACATTCGACGCATCTTCCATTGCCTGCACAAAATCATCGCAGGTGGCGGCGCTACCGTCGTGACGCTCGAAATAGAGCTGCATCCCTTTCTGGAAGTTCTCCTCGCCCAGCAGGGTGTGGATCATACGGATAATTTCCGCCCCTTTTTCATACACCGTCAGGGTGTAGAAGTTATTCATCTCGATGACTTTGTCCGGACGAATTGGGTGCGCCATCGGACTGGCATCTTCCGCGAACTGCAACCCACGCATGGTGCGCACGTTGTTGATGCGGTTAACCGCACGCGAGCCCAGATCGGAGCTGAACTCCTGGTCACGGAAGACGGTCAGACCTTCTTTCAGGCTCAGCTGGAACCAGTCGCGGCAGGTGACACGGTTACCGGTCCAGTTATGGAAATACTCGTGGCCAATAACGCGCTCGATATCGAGGTAGTCTTTATCGGTGGCGGTATCGGTACGGGCCAGCACGTATTTGGAGTTAAAGATGTTGAGACCTTTGTTCTCCATCGCCCCCATGTTGAAGAAGTCGACGGCGACAATCATATAGATGTCGAGATCGTATTCCAGACCAAAACGCTCTTCGTCCCATTTCATGGAGTTGATGAGCGAGGTCATCGCCCATGGCGCGCGATCGAGGTTGCCACGGTCAACGAACAGTTCCAGCGCCACTTCGCGGCCAGAACGGGTTTTGAAGGTGTCGCGTAAGACGTCGAAATCACCCGCCACCAGCGCAAACAGGTAGCATGGTTTTGGGAACGGATCCTGCCACTGTACCCAGTGACGGCCGTTTTCCAGCTCACCCTCACCCACGCGGTTACCGTTAGAGAGCAGGAAAGGATAAAGCGTTTTATCCGCGATGATTTTGGTGGTAAAGCGCGCCAGCACGTCCGGACGGTCAAGATACCAGGTGATGTGGCGGAAACCTTCCGCTTCACACTGGGTGCACAGCGCCACGCCAGACTGGTAGAGCCCTTCCAGCGCCGTATTGGCGGCAGGGCTGATTTCATTCACGATGCGCAGCGTAAAGCGTTCCGGCAGGTTATCGATCACCAGCTGGTTGTCTTCTTCTTTATAGTCAGTCCAGGCTGCATCATTAATATGCAGGGAGACCAGCGTCAGGTCTTCACCATCCAGACGCAGCGGCACTGCCGTCGCGCTCTGGCGCGTCACCTGGCTTACCGCCGTCACAACGGTTTTAGTGGCATCCAGGTCAAAAGTCAGATCGATATCGCTAATCAGGTAATCCGGCGCACGATAGTCGTGGCGGTATTTGGCTTGTGGCTGTTGTGTCATAGAAAACCTTATGCATCGTTTGTCGAATAACGATTCCAGTCTATTCCTGTTGTGTAGATCGCGCTATGCAGAATGTTCATCTTTTCAGGTACAAACACCCTTTTTGCTACATTTGTATAACACGGGGCACAAAATGCCCTCGACCATAAAGAGCGCTTATGTTGTGATCGGGGTTCAATAAATCACTAAACAAGGTATACTCCGGAGTTGTTTATTGTACTAAACGCTCCTGTGAGAGGATGCTACTGCGCACCTATGACTCGATTCGCTTCTCCTGTTCTGCATACATTGCTGGATACCGACGCGTATAAACTGCACATGCAGCAAGCCGTTTTCCACCATTACTATGATGTTGATGTTGCGGCGGAATTCCGCTGCCGTGGCGACGACTTGCTCGGTATCTACGCAGATTCCATTCGTGAACAGGTCGATGCTATGCAGCATCTGACGTTGCAGGACGACGAATACCAGTGGCTTTCCGGCCTGCCTTTCTTTAAAGCGGACTATCTGAACTGGCTGCGCGACTTCCGTTATAAGCCAGAGCAGGTCACCGTCACGAATGATAACGGCAAGCTGGATATTCGCCTTGAAGGCCCATGGCGTGAAGTGATCATGTGGGAAGTTCCGTTGCTGGCTGTGATCAGCGAGCTGGCTCACCGCTACCGTTCGCCGGAAACCGGGGTGACTCAGGCACTGGCCGCGCTGGAAAACAAACTCGCAGGGTTTGCCACCCTGACGGATGGGTTGGATATGTCCCGCTTCCGTCTTATGGACTTTGGCACGCGTCGCCGTTTCTCCCGCGACGTTCAGCAGGCCATTGTTCAGCGTCTGCAGCAAGAGTCGTGGTTCGTGGGCACCAGTAATTACGATCTGGCACGTCGTCTGAACCTGACACCCATGGGTACCCAGGCGCATGAATGGTTCCAGGCGCATCAGCAGATCAGTCCAGATCTGGCCAACAGCCAACGCGCCGCACTGGCCGCGTGGCTTGACGAGTATCCGAATCAACTCGGCATCGCCCTGACCGACTGTATCACGATGGATGCGTTCCTGCGTGATTTCGGCCCTGAGTTCGCTGAGCGTTACCAGGGGTTACGTCATGACTCCGGGGATCCGGTTGAATGGGGTGAGAAGGCGATAGCGCATTACGAAAAACTCAGCATCGACCCGATGAGCAAGGTGCTGGTCTTCTCCGACAACCTCGATCTCGCGAAAGCGGTTGAACTCTATCGCCATTTCAGTACCCGAGTGAACCTGAGCTTCGGGATTGGCACCCGTTTAACCTGCGACATCCCTCAGGTAAAACCGCTGAATATCGTGATAAAACTGGTGGAATGTAACGGCAAGCCGGTAGCCAAGCTCTCCGATAGCCCGGGTAAAACCATCTGTCATGATAAAGCGTTTGTCCGCGCGTTACGCAAAGCTTTCGATCTCCCTCAGGTCAAAAAAGCCAGTTAAGCGCTTAAGGGAGCCAAATGGCTCCCTACTTCTTATTTATTTCTTAATTCTTCTCTTTTGACTGCGAAATTTACTTGTCTGATAGCGGATGGCAGGTAACATAGATATCCCCCCATTTGGGTGGACAAGTGTTTATTTTTTCCGACTATTAACAGAGAGAATATTATGAGCGTTGTGCCTGTAGCCGACGTACTCCAGGGCCGTGTCGCCGTTGACCAGGAAGTCACCGTGCGCGGATGGGTGCGTACCCGCCGAGATTCTAAAGCTGGCATCTCCTTCCTTGCCGTCTATGACGGTTCCTGCTTTGATCCTGTACAGGCCGTCATTAATAATTCTCTGCCCAATTACAATGATGACGTTCTGCACCTGACAACCGGTTGTTCCGTAATTGTTACCGGCGTGGTTGTCGCATCACCGGGTCAGGGTCAGAGTTTCGAAATTCAGGCCACTGCCGTTGAAGTAACTGGCTGGGTTGAAGATCCTGATACCTACCCGATGGCCGCAAAACGTCACAGCATCGAATATCTGCGTGAAGTGGCTCACCTGCGTCCACGCACCAACCTGATTGGTGCGGTGGCCCGTGTCCGCCACACGCTGGCGCAGGCACTGCATCGCTTCTTCGATGAGCAGGGTTATTTCTGGGTATCTACCCCGCTGATCACCGCCTCCGATACCGAAGGCGCTGGCGAGATGTTCCGCGTTTCTACGCTGGATCTGGAAAACCTGCCGCGCACGCCAGAAGGTAAAGTGGACTTTGACAAAGACTTCTTTGGTAAAGAAGCCTTCCTGACGGTATCTGGCCAGCTCAACGGCGAAACCTACGCCTGTGCGCTGTCTAAAATCTATACCTTCGGCCCAACCTTCCGAGCGGAAAACTCCAACACCAGCCGTCACCTGGCAGAATTCTGGATGCTGGAGCCTGAAGTGGCTTTCGCAGATCTGAACGATGTCGCTGGCCTGGCGGAAGCCATGCTCAAGTACGTCTTCAAAGCGGTACTGGAAGAACGTGCTGATGACATGAAATTCTTCGCTGAGCGTGTCGATAACGAAGCGATTGCACGTCTGGAGCGCTTTGTTTCCTCCGACTTTGCCCAGGTGGATTACACCGATGCGGTCGCTATTCTCGAGAAATGCGGTGAGAAGTTTGAGAACCCGGTTTACTGGGGCGTGGATCTCTCTTCCGAGCATGAGCGTTACCTGGCTGAGAAGCACTTTAAAGCACCGGTTGTTGTGAAAAACTACCCGAAAGACATTAAGGCGTTCTATATGCGCCTTAACGAAGACGGTAAAACCGTTGCCGCAATGGACGTACTGGCACCGGGCATTGGTGAAATTATCGGTGGCTCCCAGCGTGAAGAGCGTCTGGACGTGCTGGATGCGCGCATGCAAGAGATGGGGCTCAATCCGGCGGATTACAGCTGGTATCGCGATCTGCGCCGTTACGGTACTGTGCCACACTCAGGCTTTGGTCTGGGCTTCGAACGTCTGATCGCCTACGTCACAGGTGTTCAGAACGTACGTGACGTTATTCCGTTCCCACGTACGCCGCGTAATGCCAGCTTCTAAGTAACCAAAATCATAATGGCCAGCATTTGCTGGCCATTATTTTATTCTGCTCTGTCAATTTTCGTCAGCGTAAAGTAAGCACCTTTCAACTTTGACCCCGTCACAACCACTAGTTGTTACGTTTTGTTTCCACGAAATATCTACGAACAAAAAATAAACCCTATTCTTATTGCGATTATTTAATCCTCAAGCAATAGCACAAATTTCAACCAAAATCACAGCCATCCAGAAGTCCCTTTTGGGTCATAAGAAAAAATGAGTCGTTGAAGGTGCGCGTATACGAATTGCCTTTATCTAAATTAATTATAAGGAATTCATATATATAGTAATCTGCCTGCCGTTTAATTCGCCAGGTCTTTCTGAAATTTGAGGTGGTTCACAAAGTTCCGAAAAATACACATTTAGTTACATATAATTTCTTTTTGTTACTCAATCTTGAAAACTGTAACACTTTAAGGCTAGCGAAACGCTTCTATGAATGGAAAGATGCCTGACAGATACATAAAGACACCAAACTCTCATCAATAGTTCCGGAAATATTTATTGACGGAATTTATTGGCGGCAGTGGCGAGTGTCATAAAAAAACCAATGAGGGTAATAAATAATGATGAAGCGCAATATTCTGGCAGTGGTAGTCCCTGCCCTGCTGGTAGCCGGTGCAGCTAACGCTGCAGAAATCTATAACAAAGACGGCAACAAACTGGATCTGTACGGGAAAGCAGTTGGCCTGCATTACTTCTCTGATAATGACGGCAACGATGGCGACAAAACTTATGCTCGTCTGGGCTTCAAAGGCGAAACCAAAATCAACGACCAGCTGACCGGCTATGGTCAGTGGGAATATAACTTCCAGGGTAACAACTCTGAAGGCGCTGATGCTCAGTCAGGTAACAAAACCCGTCTGGCATTCGCAGGCCTGAAATTCGGTGACGCAGGTTCCTTCGACTACGGTCGTAACTATGGCCTGGTTTATGATGCAATCGGTATCACCGATATGCTGCCTGAGTTCGGTGGTGACACCGGCGTGAGCGATAACTTCTTCTCTGGTCGTACCGGTGGTCTGGCGACTTACCGTAACAGCGGCTTCTTCGGCCTGGTTGATGGTCTGAACTTTGGCGTTCAGTACCTGGGCAAAAATGAGCGTACCGATGCGTTGCGTTCCAACGGTGACGGCTGGGCAACCTCTCTGAGCTATGATTTCGATGGCTTCGGTATCGTCGGTGCTTACGGCGCGGCTGACCGCACCAATGCCCAGCAGAATCTGCAATGGGGTAAAGGCGATAAAGCTGAGCAGTGGGCAACCGGTCTGAAATATGACGCGAACAACATCTACCTGGCAGCACTGTACGGTGAGATGCGTAACGCGGCTCGTCTGGACAATGGTTTCGCTAACAAAACTCAGGACTTCTCTGTTGTAGCTCAGTATCAGTTCGACTTCGGTCTGCGTCCATCCATCGCTTACTACAAATCTAAAGCGAAAGACGTAGAAGGCATCGGTGACGAAGACTACATCAACTACATCGACATCGGCGCGACTTACTACTTCAACAAAAACATGTCCACCTATGTTGACTACCAGATCAACCAGTTGAAAGACGACAACAAGCTGGGCATCAACAACGATGATACCGTTGCTGTAGGTCTGGTTTACCAGTTCTAATCAGTACACCACTTTGTTATATGCTTAATGAACAGGGCTTCGGCCCTGTTTTTTTATGCCTGACAGAAAATAATGGCGACTTTTGAAAAGCCGCACGCTTTTCGTCGCAAACGGTTGGCATTTTGTAAATCTACCGTTAACCTGATAGCGGATTTCACTTCTGTAATCACAATGGAACTTCGTCATGTTTGAGAACATTACCGCCGCTCCTGCCGACCCTATTCTGGGCCTGGCCGATCTGTTTCGTGCCGACGACCGCCCTGGCAAAATCAACCTGGGTATTGGTGTATATAAAGATGAAACCGGCAAAACCCCAGTACTGACCAGCGTAAAAAAAGCTGAGCAGTATCTGCTGGAAAATGAAACCACCAAGAATTACCTCGGTATTGATGGTATCCCTGAGTTTGGTCGTTGCACGCAGGAGCTGCTGTTCGGTAAAGGTAGTACAATTGTGAGCGACAAACGCGCGCGCACAGCACAAACGCCTGGCGGTACCGGCGCACTGCGCGTGGCGGCGGATTTCCTTGCAAAAAATACCGCTGTTAAGCGCGTATGGGTAAGCAACCCAAGCTGGCCGAACCATAAGAGCGTCTTTAACTCTGCGGGTCTGGAAGTGCGCGAATATGCCTACTACGACGCCGCAAACCATGCTCTGGACTTCGACGGTCTGCTGGCGAGCCTGAGTGAAGCCCAGGCGGGCGACGTGGTACTGTTCCACGGCTGCTGCCACAACCCAACCGGCATTGATCCGACGCTTGAACAGTGGGAACAGCTGGCAAAACTGTCAGTCGATAAAGGCTGGCTGCCGCTGTTTGACTTCGCTTACCAGGGCTTCGCCCGTGGTCTGGAAGAAGACGCTGAAGGTCTGCGCGCTTTCGCAGCCGTCCATCAGGAGCTGATCGTTGCTAGCTCCTACTCCAAGAACTTTGGCCTGTACAATGAGCGTGTTGGTGCCTGTACGCTGGTCGCAGCAAACGAAGAGACTGCCGATCGTGCGTTCAGCCAGATGAAATCAGTTATCCGCGCTAACTACTCTAACCCACCAGCACACGGTGCTTCTGTCGTTGCCACCATCCTGAGCAACGATGCGCTCCGCGCGATTTGGGAACAAGAGCTCAACGATATGCGTCAGCGTATTCAGCGCATGCGCCTGCTGTTTGTGAACACCCTGGCAGAGAAAGGTGCAGACCGTGATTTCAGCTTTATTACTAAGCAGAACGGTATGTTCTCTTTCAGTGGCCTGACCAAAGAACAGGTTCTGCGTCTGCGTGAAGAGTTTGGCGTGTACGCCGTGGCCTCTGGCCGCGTGAACGTTGCAGGTATGACCCCTGACAACATGGCGCCACTGTGCGAAGCAATCGTCGCCGTACTGTAATGTAATTAGCGCCCACAAAAAAGCCTGCACGATGCAGGCTTTTTTTATTATCCGGATTTACCAGACAGGCATTTCATCCTGAAGGAAGGGGTTATGCACCCGCTCGTAGCCCAGCGTCGACATCGGGCCGTGTCCAGGGATAAACGTCACGTCATCGCCCAGCGGCAATAACTTCTGTTTAATAGACTGGATCAGCTGTCCGTGGTCGCCACGCGGGAAATCGCTGCGCCCTACGCCACCTTTGAAAATCACATCGCCGGAAATCAGCAGACGGGACTGGTCATCAAAGAAGACAATATGGCCTGGCGTATGCCCAGGACAATGCAACACCTGTAAAGTCACATTCCCTACGTTCACACGCTCTCCTTCGTTTAACCAGCGATCGGGCGTCAATGGCTGACACTCATCGAGGCCAAACATGCGGCTTTGGGCTGGCAAACCCTGCAGCCAGAACTCATCTTCTTTTTCCGGACCGATCACCGGCACTCCATAGTGCTGTGCCAGCTCCGCCGCTGCGCCAACATGGTCAAGGTGACCATGCGTCAGTAAAATCTGCATCAGCGTCACACCGCTTTCTGCAACTTCCTGTTTGATCTTCTCAGCGTCACCGCCGGGATCGACAAGCGCGGCCAGTTTGGTTTGCTCACACCAGATCAATGAACAATTCTGGGAGAACGCCGTAACCGGAATAATACGATAGTTCATACTGCTCCTGTGTTTCGTTATTACCAGTGCCGAACTGGACCGGTATCAATATGCACAAAGTTACTACTTGGGTAATATCCTACACCACCTGCGCGCATAGATAACGCAGCTTTGCGAATATTGGCTAACGAAACGCCTTCAATATGGAAATCCATTGCCTGTCCCCTGGTGTGATAGCTTTTTTTCGCTACCCCACGGCTGCGGGCGCGCAATTCATTATTGGTATCAATGGAACGATAACCGGAAATGAGTTGCACCGGCTTGCTGGTACCCAGCAGGCCCTGAAGGCGGAACAACTGGTCAAATAATCCTGGGTCGATGGCTTTTACTTTATTCGCGCGGAAATCACGGAAAAAATGGTTAAGTCTTGCTAATTCATCCTGAATATAGCCTCTGCCATCGAAGAATTCCGCTTTTAGCGACTCACCAGTATGCAGATTGTTGAGCGTTAAAATACGCGGACGAGGTGTCGAGAGGGTGGCAAATGCTGGCGTCGGCAGGATGGCCGCTGCGCCGAGCGCAACGCCACCTAACGCCAGCAGTTTGCGGCGATTAGCGTCAAATTTGTCCATGATAATCAGGTCTACAGGTCAAAGAAATCGTAATATGCTTAGCGCACGAAGGGCACCTTAACTGGCAAAGCCAACGACGTCAAGGCACCCAACCCCAGCAAACACGCGGCTTCCAGCCATATCGCCACGTATTTGCCCTAACTTACGACAACCTATTTTCCCGAACTGCTTCATTTACCTGATTAATTGTTCAGCTTTTGGCAAAATTTGTGCGCCGGATCGCGCCGTGAGATCATAATTGTAAATATCTGTACGATACTGGGTACGTCCATCTTCACCAACAAACGCCGTCAGATAGTAAAGATTGACCGGTATATTGTGTCGAATGTTAACGTAACGGGTGTCCCCCTGCTTGAGGGCATCGGAGATCCGCGTGTCGTTCCAGCCCGCATCCTGCAACAGCATATTCGCCAGTTCCGATGCCTTATTCACACGAACGCAGCCTGAGCTGAGCGCGCGGGCATCTTTCTGGAACAGGTTATGGTTCGGCGTATCATGCAGATAGATAGCGTCCGAACTTGGCATGTTGAATTTATAGCGCCCCAGCGAGTTATGCGCACCCGGTGCCTGCTGGAAACGGAATGGCAGGTTCGACGGCGTAATCGTTGACCAGTCAACCATCCACGGATCGATCGTCTCTTTGCTGTTCCAGCCGCGGATCACCGTATAGTTATGACGCTCCAGATAGCCAGGATCGTTCCAGACCTTAGGCAGAATATCCTTGCGCGCCAGCGTCGGTGGCACGTTCCACGGCGGGTTTACCACCACGTTATTCAGGGCACTGCTCATCATCGGCGTTTTACGGTCAGGACGTCCGACAATCACGCGCGACGCCAGCACTTCGCTACCGTTCTGATAATAAACCAGCGAATACGCTGGAATATTCACCATAATCCCGGTCGACAGTGTTCCCGGCAGCAGACGTAAACGCTGGATATTCAGCGCCAGCACTCCAGCACGCTGGGCAGGCGAGACGTTCAGCCAGTCGCGGGTGGATGGACCGATCACTCCGTCTGCGCCCAGCCCCTGCGCGGCCTGGAACTGCTTAACCGCCGCGACCAGTTCGCGATCGTAGGCGGCGGGTTTGTTGCTCTGTGCAACGGCCTTTTTCTCTTTTACCGGGGCCGACGGGCTGACGACCGCGCTTTGCGTATCGTCGCCGGGCAGCGCAATCTTAGGACCGCTTTCGAGAATGCCGGAGCGTTTCATAATTTCGCGGATCGCCGGGACATCGCTGCTCCACTGTCCCGGACGAAGCGTGGTTGTGCCACGCACCTGAGGCCACGGGCGGGAATCCGCAACCAGCTCAAGCAGCGACTGATGCATGGTGGCATACTGCGGATGGGCCGGTGCCAGGCTTGCGATAAAGCGCGGCAGGTCACCGTTATCCAGCGCCAGTTGCCACTGGTTAATGACCGACAGCGCCGGCGTCGCCAGCTTGTACGGTTTTTGACTGTATAACCAGCGGTTGCCATTGACCGGGATGCCCGCCACGAACTGGAGGTAGCCCATCATGGCATCAGACAGCACCACATCACGCGCCTGACCGGTAACGCCTGGATCGGTCAAGAGTTCAACCCAGGTGGTGAATTGCGGCTGAAAACCTGCAATGGCGACTTCCGCCAGCTGCTGCTGAAAAGCGCGCACGGCGTCCCGGTTTTCCCACATCGGCTTCATATCACGCGCGGCATAAAGCAGCGTAAGCTGGTTAATGTAAGCAGGCGTGTATCCTGCAGGAAGGCCGGTAAGAAGCTGCTGGCGGAGCGCGCCGGTTTCGATACCTTCGGGTAGCGGTCTGATACCCGCTAAAATGGCCGTCGCCGGAGATTGATCCAGCGGTTGTGACAGCGACGTCGGCTGCGCACCCATCGTCGCGGAACTGTCTGACGGTACAACTTCAGGCTCATCGGCCTGAGCGCTTAACAGTGGAGCAAACATCACCGCCAGACACAAACTCAACGCTGACAGCTGATGACCACGATTTTTCTTTAGCAACATCCCTTGCCCCCTGTTTTCTCACGACATGCCCATCACACTGGGGCTTTTATTCATTATAGGAAGGCACAAACGCAGTTGCCTTACCTTATGTAAAGAAGTTTAAAGATAACGCAGCCGTAAGCATAAGTTAAGCGTAAAAAAAAGCGGCGCTAATGCGCCGCGCTTTGTAACAACACGCCTCAGGAGGCGTCTGCCGTGCCCGGTAAGGACTCAGGCGGCTGCGGAGCAAAGCCACGCAGGCCTACAACGTGAACGTGCTCGCTGTTCTGGAACACTTTACGCACCAGTTTATAGGTTGTGCCTTTTTCCGGACTAATATTTTCCGGTGCCGCAATAATGAGCTGCATATCCAGACGTTCGCAGAGCTCAAACAGCGTGGCGATGGAGCGGGCATCCAGACGCGCTGCCTCATCAAGGAACAGCAGACGGCATGGGGAAATATCTTTGCCGCGCAGACGACGCGCTTCATCTTCCCAGCTCTGCACCACCATCACCAGAATCGACATCCCGGTACCGATAGCTTCACCGGTCGACAGTGCCCCGGATTCCGCACGCAGCCAGCCATCTGAACCACGGTTAACCTCAACTTCCATCTCCAGGTAGTTACGGTAATCCAGCAGCTCTTCACCGATGGTTTGCGGCGTACGTTGCCCCATATCAATCTGCGGATTCAGACGCTGATACAGCTTCGCCAACGCTTCGGAGAAGGTCAGACGGTTGCTGTTAAACAGATCCTGATGCTGTTCATGCTGCTCAGAGAGCACATCCAGCAGCGTAGAGTGCGCTTCACGGACGTTTACATTCAGACGTACGCTGTTCACCTGACCAAACGATACGCTCTGCAGACCCTGGTTCAGCTGGCGAATACGGTTCTGCTCGCGCTGAATGGTCTTGCGGATGATGTTCGCCACGCTACGGGAGCTGATAGCCAGCTTCTGCTCACGGGAGGTCAGCTCTTCCGTCAGGCGCCCCAGTTCAATTTCCATCTGTTCAATGGCTTCGACCGGATCGTCGGTACGGATGATGTCCTGACGAATACGCTCACGCAGATGCTGGTATACCGCCACGAAGAACTGAATTTTACGCTCAGGACGCTTCGGATCTTCAGACATACGCAGCACATCGCGCAGATGTTCGTTATCTGCCACCGCCAGACGCAGCGCACCCAACGCCTTATCCGACATGGATCGCAGTTCATCAGCAGAGAGGTACGCCAGTTCACGACGATGCAGACGGCGTTCAACATTATTGTCTTTCACCATGCGCATCACCGCGCACCAGCCTGCCTTCGCAGATACCACCTGCTCGCGCATTTCGTGATAGTCGCGCTCCAGCTTGCGCAGGCGGCGGGTCAGGTTATCCATCTCCGCTTCACAGAAGGTCAGCGCTTTTTCCAGCTGATTACGACGCGCACGGTTATTGCTCAGCTGGGCATGCAACTCATCACGACGAACACGCGCCCGCTCTTCTGCCCCGCTGTCGGCACGGACGCCGATGTCCTGCAGCTCTTTTTGCAGATCGTTTAACAGCTCTTTCTTGGTATCAAAGGAGCTTTTTAGCGAGGCCAGAACCTGGTTGTACTGGTTCAACTGGGCCGCGTGGCTACGCATCGCTTCACGGGCACGCGTACGTTCCGCTTCAGCCTGCTCAAGGCGCTGGCGTAATTTCTCGTTCAGATCGCTGTTACCGCTCAGCATTTCCGCCGAGTCAGAGTAGCCGAAGTGAGCGCGACGCTGCACCACTTCCGTCAGGGCAAACGCCTGCTGGCGTGCTTCACGCTGCACCTGCTGGGACCAGGCATAATCTTCTTTTAGCTGCTCAAACTGCTCTGGATCGCTCTGAAGCACCGAAACGACCGGCTCCAGCTTCGCCAGCTGATTACCGTGTTGCTGCACGAAGCGCGCAGCCTCCTGCGCTTCATCCAGACGTTCCTGGATTTCATCCACACGGTCAGCCAGCGTATCGTCCGCCAGCAGATTCAGACGCGGCAGAATGCGGTTCAGGGCAGCAACGCCCTCTTTCGCCTGTTCAAACTGAACGCGGCTCTGCTGGTTGTCATTTTCATGGCTGGCAATTGCGCGCTCAAGCTCGCCACGGCGGGTGTTGAGCTTGCGAATTTCCGCTTCCGGGTCAGCCTCAAAGGCCACTCCCAGATGGCTACCGATAAAGCGGCTAAATGCCTGATGCAGGCGCTGGGTTTTCTGCACGTCAAACGACAGCGTCGCAAAACGTTCAGACAGTGTTTCACGCTCAGCGTGCAGGCTCTCAATACGGTTTTCACGCGCGGCGCGGCCAAACAGAGGAAGTTCCGGGAAGCGTGAGTAACGCCACTGACGGTCAGCGATTTTCACCACTACCGCTTTTTCCAGCTCGTCAACGCTGAACACGCTGTCATCGAACGACTGCGGGTCTCCTTCGATCAGATAGAGATCTTCCGGGCAATCTTCCAGCCCTTCGAGCTGTTCGGCAATCAGAGACAGATCCGGCACCACAATCGCGTTACGCGACGGGCCATACAGCGCGGAGAAGTACGGCGCATCGTCCAGACCCACGTCATCATAAATTTCTGACAGCAGTACGCCACCGAAACGCTCCGCCAGCGTATTCAGGCGTGCATCTTCCGCACCGCCCGGCTGGCTTAAGCGTTCAATCTCTTCGTCAACCTCGCGCTTGCGCGCACCAACTTCATCACGCTCAACTATCGCCTCGCGCTCGCGCTCAAGCAGCTGTTGCAGATATTCGGTCACTTCCTGGCTGGATTCGAACGTTTCACCGCACTGTTCGCTGAGCTGGTTCAGGCTGCTTTGCGCCGCCAGCCAGACGGGTGCGCGTTGCAACAGCGTCTGCGAGCGGGACTGAAGCTGCTCCAGCTCCTGACGCAGCGTCATCCGCTGTTCGCTGGCGCTGGATACGGTATCGGACAGGGCGGCGATACGGGCTTCAAGCTCCTGGTGCAGAGCCTCGAGATCGTCAATATCGTAATGTTTACCCTGACGCTTACAGAACTCGGCCAGCAGACGCTCGGCCTCCTGCTGCTCGCGCAGACGCTGTTCCAGCTCGTTCAGACGCATACGCAGCGGTTGCACCTGCTCGGCCAGATGACGCTGGTTGACGCCGTCGCGCAGCAACTCGCGAGCTACGTCCCACGCTTCGTTTCGCGCCAGCGGGCCGTTAATCGCCACCACCAGCTGATAAGCTTGTTCAAACTGGCTGTGCGCGGTCTGCGCGACGCTCATTTTCTGTTCCAGGGAGAGCAGTTTTTCCGTGGCTTCCTGCTCTTTCGCCTGGAAGGTGTCCAGCCATTCATCGGCGCTGTCCGGCGTCAGGTCAGGCAGATGGCATAGCTCTTTCGCACGCTGCAATGCCTGCAGGGCCTGGTTGTACTGAATCGCTCGCGTCTGCTGCACGTCCAGCGCCTGCTGGTAATCGGCGAGCTGGCTTTTCAGCTCATCCACTTCCAGTTCGGCGGCTTCGGCACGCGCTTCGTTCTCTTCCTGCATGTCGGCAGCTTCGGCCACCACTTCGTTTTGCTCTTCGAGACGAATTTGCAGTTCATCGAGATCGGCTTCGTAGCGCTCGATTTTTTCCTGCTGGCGCAGCGCGGTCTGAACCAGGTTCAGGTGATCGCTGGCGGCCTGATAATCGGCTTCCAGATCGCCCTCTGCCCCGTTGTGTTCGCCCAGTTCACGGGCCATTTCAACGTGCTTATACTGCTCGGCCACCAGCTGTTTACGCGAGGTGAACAGCTCGCGGCGGTACTCTAATGCCTGATCGAGATGCACGCGACGCTCGTTGGCGTGACGCATATAATCCGCCGCCACATAGTTGGTGGCTTCACTGATCAGGTGTTTAAACAGATCGCGGTCAGACTGGGTAACGCGAATCGCTTCCAGCGTCATGCGGTTTTCACGCAGCGCGGCTTCCATGTCCTGGAAGGCCTTACGCACGCCGCTGTTTTCCGGCAACAGGTAGTCGCGCAGGGAGCGGGTAATGGCGCTGGAGATCCCGCCGTACAGGGAGGCTTCAATCAGACGGTAATATTTGCTGCGGTCGGATGCGGTACGCAGACGACGCGCCACCACGCCCAGATCGAACATCAGGGAGTGGTAATCGGTAATTGAGTTGAACTGCTTGAACTGCACGCCTTCGATAGCTTCGAGCTTGTCTTTCAGCTCCTGCAGCGTCAGTACGCGCGCCTGGCGCTCATTGAGCGTTTCCGTCAGCAGCGCCGTTGGCTGCATTGAGGTTGGCAGGCCCTGAATCGCGAACGGTTTGATATCCACTTTTCGATCGCGACCGGCGACCTGCTGCAGACGCACGCCCACCACCACACGCTGGTGACGGGAGTTGATCACATCCAGCACCGAATAACAGACGCCAGCTTTGAGCTTACCGTGCAGGCCTTTATCGCGGGAGCCGCTTGTCGCCCCCGCTTCGGTGGTATTACGGAAGTGCAGCAGCGTCAAATCAGGGATCAGCGCCGTCACAAAGGCCGCCATGGTGGTGGATTTACCCGCACCGTTACCGCCGGAGAGCGTTGTCACCAGCTCATCGAGATCAAAGGTTCGGGCAAAAAAGCCGTTCCAGTTAATCAGCGTTAGTGAGCGAAATTTACCGCGTTCAATCATTACTCTTCCTCCCCGCTATCCGGCTGATTGTCTTCAGGCTCGTCATTGAGCTGCAAATGGTTTTCCACCGGCATCGCCTCACCGTCGCGGATCATGCGAAGCTGCGCTTCACGCGCGTCGTCGCCCGCACGCACGTCGGCACCGAAGCGGAAAACAGATTCCGTAATGCGGAATTTGCTGCTGTCGTGGCCCATAAACCAGACCATCCCCAGACGACGCAGACGGTTCAGAGAAGAGCGAACTTTTTCCTGCAATTTCTGACGATCGAGATCCGACCCCGTTGAACGGTTGTTCACAAGCTTCAGCAGCTTGCTTTCGTCTGCCAGCGTCAACAGCTCATCGTAAAGCTCCTGCTGGGTGAAGATCCCTTCATTTGCCAGACGTTCCGGGCTGAGGTAGAGGTAGCACAGAATTTTGCCGACCATCATATCCAGCTCGGAAAGCACGGAGCGCGGAATAAGCGTGGTGGAACGCGGACGCAGGTAGAAGAAACCTTCCGGCGCGCGGATAAGCTCAACGTTATAGCGTGCGTAAAACTCTTCCAGATACTCCTGGAAGTCCATCAAAAAGGCGTGATTATCCAGTTCGTCGAGGCCAATATGACGACCGGCACGCAGCTGGCTGTCCAGCGCCGGAAATAACGGATTCGCCAGCGCCTGTGCCAGCTTTAATGGCATCACTTGTTCAATATTTGTCAATGACATGCGCCTGTACCTTGGCTCCGTAATCGTTAATCGGCTGCCACTTCGGCGGCAGTCCGGTGAAATCTGCTTGCGCGATACCCAGGCGAACCGCCTGGTCTACCACAATGCGGGCAACGTCGAAGTGGCGCGCGCGAGGATATTGCGCCAGATAGTCGCGCACCACGAGACCAAGATCCAGCGGTACCTGTCTGGTTTTGTAGACAGCGAGCTGTTCTTCGATCATGGCCGCAAGTTGCTCACGAATTTCGTTGAATTCTTCGTACTCCAGATCCGGTGGCAGCTCACCGGTTACCTCTTCATCACGCAGCGCCATCTCTTCGTCGCGCATATCGAGCAGACGATCGGCATTGGCGTAGGTTAGCGCCCACGGCGCATCGAAGTAGGTTTGAACAGACTGACGCAGACGCTGAGCAAAGACGCGGTTTTTATCCATATCGATGGCGGTACGGATAAATTTATGTACGTGACGATCGTAACCGATCCACAGGTCAATCGATTGCTGGCCCCAGCTAATGATGCGATCGAGCTTGCTCTGCAAATCAAAGACCAGACGGTCGATAAAATGCAGATCGTCATGTGCCATGGTCGCATCCTGAATGCGCAGCAGGTTGGCCTGGAGCTTATCGCCAGCGGCTTCCAGCGTATCCTGCAGTTCACGCAGCGTGCCGGAGGTTTCCGACAACAGCAGTTCACAGCTGGAGATGGCCGCACGCCAGTCTTTATTCAGCAGTTGCGCGATATCATCTTTCACCTGCTGCTGCTGTTCGTCCATCAGACGCTGGGTCAGATCGATACTGTCAAAAATCTCCGCTACCGAATATTTCAGCGGCGCGTAGACGTTACGGTGCCAGTGGAATTCATCACCGTTTTCATCCGCAGCATCGGCTGCACGCTTGAGTTCACCCGCCACAATGGAGAGCTGCATGGAAAGGCGCAACGTGGAAAACTCACGCTGGCGGATGTAGTAATCGGTAATGCCGATGCCCAGTGGCGTCAGTCGATAAATGGCGTTACCTTCCGCCTGCTCGCTGGTAAAGCGGTTCAGCAGACGTTGACGCACCATATCGTTGATTGCGTTGTTGGCACGCACGCTAATGGTTTCGCTGGTTTGCTCAAACGCATCACTCACATGGCGGAACGCATCCACCAGTTCACCCTCGCTCATTTCGCCATCGAGCCGTTCGCCGTTCAGCGTGGCAACCGCCAGCAGGAAAGAGAGTCTGTCTACCGGCAGCGAGATGGAGAAATCATTTTTCCTGGCCCAGGCAACCAGTTCGGGGACTGTCTGGGAAAATTCACTCATAGGTTATCCTTGCATCTGCGGCTTGTGCGCGGTGACGTGAATATAGCGGCCAAGACTGATAAACGGTTCCTGACGGCAATACCGCGTTTCTAATTCTGTTAAGGTGTCAAAACAGTCACGCTGTTTGTGTTTTTCACGCAGATAATCATGAAACACCCTGACGCCCGTCTTCCCGGTTATCTGCCAGCCAATCTCTGCCAGCCAGCCGTAAACCTGCTGGGGATCGCGCGGATAGTCCGGGGAAAGCGTGCGCTTTTTCTTTTTCGGCATTCCGACCTGAACATAGTCGAAGTTGCCCGCAACCATGTTGTGCATCAGGAAGCCGTTAGCATTGTAGAACATCAGCGACAGCGTACCGCCCGGGCGTAGCATCGACCACAGGGTTTGTAACACGCTTAACGGATCGGCTACCCATTCCAGCACCGCATGAAACAATATCAGATCAACCTGGGTTTCCAAATGCTGTGCGATGTCCTGAGCGGCGCATTGTACAAAATGCATGTTGTCGCTCACACCTTTCTCCTCTGCTGCACGCGTGGCACGCGCAACCATCTCAGCAGAAAGATCGCAAAGCGTGACATGATGACCGCGCTCAGCCATTTTTATGGCCGTCTGCCCTTCACCGCCTCCGGCGTCAAGCACGCGCAACGTTTGACCGCCATACGTGGCCAGAATGGTGTCCAGATCCTGCCAGAGGATCGTCTGACGTAACTGCCCTTTTGTGGTGCCGTATATGTTGCGCGAAAACTTTTCCGCGATGTCATCAAAATTGCGATCCCGCATTGGGAGAGTTCCACTCGCTAACTGCAAAACCGCTATTTTGTCACACCCGCGCGGAGAATGAACCTCTCTGGTGTAATATCACGGGTATTCGCCTGCTATATGGTTAAAAAAGGAACCAAAAAGGATGCTTTTTACCCTGAAGAAATACATTGGAGGCATGATGCTTCCCCTTCCGCTACTGCTGCTCATCATCGCGCTGGGGCTGGGGCTGGTGTGGTTTAGTCGCTTTCAGAAAAGTGGCAAAACGCTGATCACCTTCGGCTGGCTGGTACTGCTGCTGCTGAGCCTGCAACCCGTTGCAGACAAACTGTTACGTCCCATCGAAAACACCTACCCAACCTGGCAGGGAAACCAGAAAGTGGAGTACATCGTGGTGCTGGGCGGCGGGTATACCTGGGATCCAAACTGGGCCCCCAGCTCTAACCTGATCAATAACAGCCTGCCGCGCCTGAACGAAGGTATTCGCCTGTGGCTGGCTAATCCGGGATCAAAAATGATCTTCACCGGCGCGCCAGCCAAAACCAACCCGGTCAGCACGGCTGAAGCCGGCGCCAGGGTGGCAGAATCCCTCGGCGTGCCGCGCTCCGCTATTATCACGCTGGACAGTCCGAAAGATACCGAAGAAGAAGCCGCCGCGGTGAAACAGGCTATTGGCGATGTTCCGTTCTTACTGGTGACATCTGCTTCACATCTGCCAAGGGCAATGATTTTCTTCGAAAAACAAGGTCTGCACCCGCTTCCCGCGCCGGCGAACCAGATGGCCATTAACGCCCCGCTCAACCCATGGGAACGGGTGATCCCGTCCCCAATGTGGTTGATGCATAGCGATCGCGTCGGCTATGAGACGCTGGGACGCATCTGGCAGTGGCTGAAAGGCTCCTCAGGCGAGCCAGGGCAGGAGTGATTTTGTCGCAAGGTCAAAGTTGGCGCGGTTGAAACGTCCGGTATTCACCAGCTGCGCCACTTCATCCCACAATAAATAAAGCCAGCGCCGCCAGAGAAACGCCTCCGCAACGGGCGCGCGCTGCAGATAGTGCCACAGCAAGCCTTCAGCGGCCGCGCTATCGCTTAGCCTGAACAGGTCATACTCGCGCGGAGCCCAGAGCATGACCCCTGGCCCCAGCATCGCCAGAAGCTGATCGCTACGAGAATCTTTAAGCATGCTACGCAGGGTAAAATTACCGTGTATCAACACGCAGTTGTCGTTAAAGCCCTCAAACAGCGCCGGTAAACACTCCCGGGTGCGGAACAGGATACGTTTATCCTGCATGGTCAAGCCGGTGTTGTTGAACTGATTAAGCGTTCCCCACAGCACCTCCACCCGCTGGCGATACCACAGCGGCCAAAGATTTTCCTGAGTGCTGTCGACGGGTCCCACAAGACCACGGCTATCCTGCCGGTGCCAGGCCAGCAGAGCCTCCACAATCTGGTCTTTCAGCTGTTCCCAGCGCTCCGGTGTACGCGCCGGGGCTTCAACGGATACTCCGCGTAAACGCTCAATCAGCAGAACATCCGGACCGGGGTGCTCTTCATGCGTCATCACTCCGTAAACCGTCGGCATACGCACGGTTCCTTGCCGCGCGAGCATTGAAATTTTCCAGGCGAGCTGCCTGGCCACACCCGGCGAGGTAAAGCTTCGGGCCATCAGCGGCATTGGGTTTCCCTGACTGTCGTACAACGACCAGAGCGCGGTATCTGCCTTTTCACTTACACATTCCACCCGGCTTAACTTCTCGCCAAGCAGGTGACTCAGTTCGGCACGCAGCTGTTCCATATGAGATTACCCCCATTAAGACTACTGCTTTTATAATGAGCGCGCAGGACGCAGATGTCACCCTGCGGAGATCAATTATGGAAAAGATAAGAGAAAATAAACGGCGGAGTGCATCCCTCCCAAAAGAGGAATGCCGCAAGGATTAACGCAATTCAGCGCGAACGCGCTCAAGATCTTCTGGGGTGTCTACGCCTGTACCAGGCACCTCTTCGGCGACGGCAACGTGGATCTTTTCGCCGTACCAGAGCACACGAAGCTGTTCCAGCATTTCAATATGCTCCAGCGGACTCGGTGTCCAGGTTACATACCGGCGAATAAAGCCAGCGCGATAGCCGTAGATGCCAATATGGCGCAGGAAGGTATCGCCAATGGTCTCTTTGGACACCGCAAAGCGATCGCGATCCCACGGGATGGTGGCACGGGAGAAATAAAGCGCATAGCCCTCCGCATCCGTCACAACCTTCACCGCGTTCGGGTTGAACGCTTCTTCCGCGTGGTGGATAGGTACCGCGAGAGTTGCCATGCCAACCTGACGCTGCGCCAGGTTTTCCGCCACCTGACGAATAATCGCCGCCGGGATCATCGGTTCGTCGCCCTGCACGTTAACGATTACCGTATCGTCGCTGAATGCGCATTTCTCAACCACTTCAGCCAGACGTTCAGTACCAGACTGGTGATCGGCACGGGTCATGCATACTTCCCCGCCTGCGGCTTCAACCGCACGCGCAACATCAGGATGATCGGTGGCCACGATAATACGGTCAGCGCCGGACTCACGGGCGCGTTCAAGGACATGCACAATCATTGGCTTGCCGTTGATATCTACCAGCGGCTTACCCGGCAGACGCGTTGAGGCGTAACGGGCAGGAATAATGACGACAAAGCTCATGGTTTGCTCTCTTCAGCCACCAGGGAACGGGCTTCGTTTTCCAGCAGTACCGGAATACCGTCACGCAGCGGGAAAGCCAAGCTGTCCGGTTTGCAAATCAGCTCTTGTTTGTCCTGGCTATAGTAGAGTTTGCCGTTGCACACCGGGCAGGCAATAATTTCAAGTAAACGGTGATCCATAGTTCCTCCGTATGGGTAATCGCTAAAGCTTATCACATTCCCTTTTCAGGGCGTGCCTGTTTCCCAGCCACTTCGACAGGATGTAAAGAGTCCGTCAGGCACGCGGCCCAGCGTCACTTCGCAGGCCTTCTGCCAGCAGGCGAAATCATTGATGGCGGATGTTAACCCTTTTTCCAGGGTCGCGGTTATCCTGACGCCCTCTTCCAGATACAGCGCAATGACCTCTAGCGTGCCGGTTTTACGGTGCATTTTGGCATCCATGCGCCCTACCAGTTGTCCCTTGTGCAGCAGGGGCAAAACAAAGTAACCGTACTGGCGCTTTGGCGCGGGAGTGTAGCACTCCAGCCGGTAGCTGAAATCAAACAGCTGCTCGGCCCGTTTTCTGTCCCAGACCACCGGATCAAAAGGTGACAGCACCGCGCTATGGGTTGCCTGAAGTTTACCTGCTTCAGCTTGTGGCAGTAGCGGGAGTAAATCCACATGCAGCCACATATCGCCCAACCTCTCTACAGAGACCGGGATAACCCGCTGCTCGCGCTGCCAGTTATCCAGCAACGGTTTCAGCGTGGGCTGTCGGAGACGGTAATAATCGGCCAGCCATTGCGGACGGAAAATACCCAGACTGCGGGCGCTGTTTTCAAGCATGACGGCTTCGGCTGCCTCCTGTGTGAGCAGGTCGCGCTCGTCGTCCCAGTGAGGCATCACCCGCTGCGTCAGGTCGTACACCCGTTGAAAATTACGCCGCTCGACTACCATCACCTTGCCTGATGTAAACAACCCTTCCAGATGACGCTTGTGCGGTTTCCATTCCCACCAGCCGCTCCCACCAGCCGCTTGCCCCTTTTCGCGGATGTTCAAAATCCGCGGAACGTACTGGCCCCTTTTCCGCGATATGGGCAATGAGCTGCTCAATTTCAGCCGCATGCTCGTGCATCCACGCCTGCCGGTATTTCCAGCCCATTTTTTCCGGGGCAAGCATACGATGGCGAACCAGGGCAAAATCGCTGCGGGGCAGGAAACAGGCTTCATGTGCCCAGTATTCCATCAGCTCTCCCTTGCTGAGCGCATCATCGAGCCACTGAGGCGGATAATTGCCCAGCCGGCTGAACAGCACCAGGTAGGGGCTACGAGCCACAATGTTGATGGTGTCGATTTGCAACAACGACATGCGTTGCACGGTAGTGAGGATATCGGCAGGCTGCGCGCGGCGACGGGGCTTTTTAAGAAGTCCTTGCGCGGCAAGGTGCAAGTTACGTGCGGCTGAAAGCGAGAGTTGCGGTAAAGACATGCGTTTTCCTGTCAGTCAAAGCGCCACCAGAACCGCGTAAGCTCTTAATGCACCAACGCAATCAGTTCCTGGAGCAAGTGTTCCGGCTGCTCGCCGCTGAGTTCAGCGTCAACCGGCAGATACCACCAGTTTTCTTTCGCAAAAGCGCGGCATTTCACCGCATCTTTTTCGGTCATGATTAATGTCTGACCGGATGTTGTCAACGCGTCTACCTGCTCCGCCACCAGCGCCTGGTGATCGGCCAGCGGAACACGTTTATCAAGGCGGGCACCACACTGTTCCAGCGTTGCGAAGAAACGCGGAGGATGACCAATACCTGCCATCGCGACCAGCGCGGGTAGCCGGGAAACGGCCTGTCGTTCACCGGTCAACAGGTTAATAGCCATGCCTGGCTGGAGTTGCATCGGGATCTCCCCCGGCAGTGCCGCACCGCCGTTAACAATCACCGCATCCACGGACTTCAGGCGCGAAGCGCGTTCACGCATGGGGCCTGCAGGCAGCCACCAGCCGTTGCCAAAACGGCGGACGCCATCAATGACCACAATCTCTTTATCACGCGCCAGCGCGTAATGCTGCAGACCGTCATCGGTAATAATTATTTGCACGTCGTGTTCGGCAAGCAACGCCTTAACAGCATCACTACGCACCGGAGAGACTGCGACAGGCGCGCCAGTACGCTGATAAATCAATACCGGCTCATCCCCCGCCTCGGCGGTCGTCGTGTCCGGCGTCAGGAGCAGTGGATAGTGCGCCGCTTTGCCGCCGTAACCTCGCGACACCACGCCGGGGCGGATGCCGCGCTTTTGCAGTTGCTCAACCAGCCAGATGACCACCGGGGTTTTACCGTTCCCCCCTGCCGTGAGGTTGCCCACCACGACAACCGGCACCGGCGCACGCCACGCCCGCTTTAGCCCCAGACGGTAAAGCAGACGAATAATGCCGCTCACCAGACCATACAGCCAGGAGAGCGGCAGAAGCAGCAGCCATAGCGGGGACTCACCGGACCAGATACGGGCAATCATTCGCCGAACTGCATCTTATGGAGCTGAGCGTAAACACCACGCTGTGCCAGTAAATCGGTATGGCTACCGCGTTCTACAATGACCCCATCCTCCACAACGACGATTTCGTCTGCCTGTTCAATCGTTGACAGGCGGTGCGCAATCACCAGTGATGTACGGTTCTTTTGCAGTTCATCTAGCGCAGACTGAATTGCACGTTCAGATTCTGTATCCAAAGCAGAGGTTGCTTCGTCGAGGATTAGAATAGGGCTGTTACGCAGCAATGCACGGGCGATGGCGATACGCTGGCGTTGACCACCGGAGAGCAGAACTCCATTCTCACCGATGATGGTATCCAGGCCGTTGTCCATCTTGTTAATAAAGTCCATGGCATAGGCCATGCGAGCGGCTTCTTCAATCTGCTCGCGGCTGTACTCTTCAGTGCGCGCATAGGCAATGTTGTTCGCAACAGTATCGTTGAACAGATGCACGTTCTGAGACACCAGCGCAACCTGGTTACGCAGCGACTGCAGGGTGTATTCCCGCAGGTCGTAACCGTCTAACAGAATTTCACCCTGATCGATGTCGTAGAAACGGGTAATCAGGCTGGCAATCGTCGATTTACCCGAACCAGAACGGCCGACCAGCGCAACGGTTTTGCCTGCCGGAATGGTCAGATTGATGTTACGTAATGCTGGAACTTCACGGCCAGGGTAAGTGAAGGTCACGTTGCGGAATTCGACATCGCCCTTTGCGCGCTCAATGACGCGAGTACCTTCGTCTTTCTCTTGCTCGGAATCCAGAATGCTGAACAGCGTCTGGCATGCTGCCATCCCGCGCTGGAACTGGGCGTTAACGTTGGTCAGCGACTTCAGCGGACGCATCAGCGCAATCATGGAAGAGAACACAACGGTGATGGTCCCCGCCGTCAGCGTTTCCATTACGCTCGGGAAGCTCGCCGCATACAGGACGAATGCCAGAGCCAGAGAGGCAATCAGCTGAATAATGGGGTCAGAGATTGAAGAGGCCGAGACCATTTTCATCCCCTGCAGACGCATTTTGTTGCTGACTTTATCGAAGCGTTTTGTTTCGACCTCCTGCCCACCGAAAATCAACACCTCTTTATGTCCTTTCAGCATCTGTTCAGCGCTGGTGGTCACCTGCCCCATCGTATTCTGCATATTCTTACTGATATTGCGAAAACGCTTTGAGACGACGCGGATCGCGACAGAAACAACCGGAGCCAGCACGATGAGGATCAGCGACAGCTGCCAGCTGTAATAGAACATCATCACGAACAGACCGATAATTGACGCACCTTCACGCACAACGGTAATCAGTGCGCTGGAGGAAGAGGATGCCACCTGCTCTGAGTCATAGGTAATACGTGACAGCAACGTACCCGTCGATTGTTTGTCAAAGAAGGCCACCGGCATGCCCATCATGTGGCTGAACAGCCGACGGCGCATTGTCATGACCACTTTTCCTGACACCCAGGAGATGCAATAACTGGAAATATAGCTGGTGATACCGCGTAAGATCATCAGTCCGATCACCACCAGAGGCATCCATAGCAACACTGAGCGATCCGTTTTACCAAAACCGTCATCCAGTAACGGTTTGAGGAGCGATAACATAAAAGTATCGCTGGCTGCGTTGAGAACTAACGCTATACCCGCCACGATTAAACCTGCTTTAAAAGGTGCAATCATCGGCCAGAGTCGGCGGAAGGTTTGCCACGTGGAGAGATCTTTGTCGTTATGCATTCAAAAAACCAGCATCTGTTGAAATAGCCGCATATTCTACCCGTTATCGACGGGCGCGCCAAACCACTGATGATACCAACGCGGTAAATATTGCTCCCGCAACCGTCGGATTTGCCAGGCATGTTGCGAAAACGTCACCGATATTTGGCCCGAATGAGGAGTATCGTGCCAGACATACCCCTCCTTTCGATAACGCTTCACCACCTTCACTGACGGGAATCGCCACGCATTATAACGGGCCGCAGAATCCAGCGCGATATCGCCTCCCACCCGTTGTACCAGCGGCAACGATGAGGAGGTATTACTGCCATGGTGCGGCACCTGTATCACCGTTGACGTCAGATAACGCCAGTAATGGCTAAGCATAGCCTGTTCCGCTTGCGCTTCAATGTCCCCTGTCAGCAAAACACTCTGCTCACCGTCATCAATTTTAACCACGCAGGAGCGATTGTTACCCAGGGCAGTGGATCCAGCCGGTGGCCAGTGAACGGTCAATGTTAGCCCCTGCCATTTCCACTGCTGCCCGCGAAAGCAAGAAAGATGCTGCGCCCACCCCAGCGGGCTGCGTACCCATAAGCCGGGCCATGCCTCCTGCAGCGATGCCAGACCACCTGCATGGTCCAGGTGCTCGTGACTGAGAATAACGCCCTCTGGTTGCAGGTGATGCCAGCGTAACCAAGGAATAATCAACTGCTGCGCACTGTCTCCCCCAGGCCAGCCGGGACCGGTGTCGTATAGAAGCGCTTTACCCTGCCGCTCAATAACCATTGATAGCCCCTGCCCCACATCCAGCATATGCAACGTCCAGCTATCGGTTTTCTCCGTTCGCATGAATGGGCATGCCAGCACGACAGTTCCTGTCAGACACACCGCCGGCATGCTTTTCCAGGAGCGAAAGCGCCAGCCGATAATGGCCAGCCAGGGCAGTAATGTCAGGTACTGCCAGCGCTCATCGACGTCCTGCCAGCCATCAGGCAGACGCTGCAGCAGCCAGAACAAACCGGCCAGGGACTTATCTGCCGCAAACCATACGCCAGTCTCCAGGGGGACCAGCGGGAGCAGGTGCAGTAGCATACCGAGCAGGATCAGTGGAACCGAGATAAAGGTCACCAGCGGAACGGCAAAGAGATTGGCCACCAGCGAAGAGACGCTGAAGCCATGGAACATCAACACCTGCAAAGGCAGGAGCAGCAGCAACATCCCAACCTGCAGATAGAGTAAATTTATCAGGGGTCGCACCCGGCGAGTCCAGCGCCAGCTGGGGAGTGGCAGCCACTGATACCAGAAAATCAACGCCGCGACAGCAAACGCTGACAACGCCAGGCTTTGAGAAAGCACCGCCAGCGGATCAACGATGAGTATCGCTGCAATACAGCTACACCAGACCTGCCATGCAGACCACTGACGCGCGCCGATCCGCAGAGCGGCCAGCACCGCAAGCGCGATGACCGTGCGTAATGCAGGCGGCTGCAGACCCGTCAGCCATGCGTAGAAGGCCGCAAAAAACAGTCCCGCAAGCAGTGGCATCTGCCAGCGGATCCACTGACACGGCAATAAAAACTGAATACCCCTGGCAAGCAACCAGACGATGGAAGCCGCCAGCGCGATGTGCAAACCCGAGATCGCCATCAGATGCGACGTGCCGGTCTCACGCATCAGTGTTTTTATTTCCCGGGGCACATCCAGGCGCTCGCCCATCCCCAACCCCAGGATCACCGCTCCCCAACGATAGGCTGAAAGCGTGTCGTGCAGCGATGACAGATAGTGGGCACGCAAGCTACAGCGTTCATCAATGATTTCTGCCCGTGTAAAACGTCCGCTCAACGTTTGATGCCGGGCAAAAGCATTTCGCTGAGGATCATATCCCCCGTCGTTCAGTTCACCGTGTACAGGCCTGAGCCTGAGCGTCATGGCCCAGCGCTGACCCGCGCAGGCCTTTTGCGGCAGGTAATTGCCATACAGCACGATGCCCGTCGATGCCCACCAGCGTTTGCCATTAAGTGCAACGAGTTTCCCCTGATGGACTGTTGCGCCATCGGTGGCGGTGATCTCTACCTCAGCCTTGACTGCACCGGTGGTTAGATGCTGCATCGGCCAGACGCTTTCCTGCGCTGCCAGAATGCCCCACGCGCAAAATAACAACCCCATACCGATACACTTCAGACTGAAGCTTCGCTGTAAGCCCAGCACCAACCCACCGGCAACCATGATCCATACAGTATGCCGTGCAGGTAGTTCAGGTAACCAGAGTAGCGGCACTATCGCCAGAATGGCGCACAGACTTAGTGTGGGAATTCCCATTACGACCTCCCTGTTTCAGGGCGGCAGTATGTAAGAAGAGGGAGAGAGGCGTCAGTTGAATAAAATGCAGGTTACAGCGCGCGCTGCACTGTTTTTGTCGGTTTGCAGAAAACGACACGGGGATTGCGGCACGGCTTCAGAATAAAAACGATAAGTACAAAAAAAGCACCCGGAGGTGCTTTCTTTTGAACCCAGTTTAACCTGATGGCTAAACTCAGTTGCCGTAAATATTGGCGCGATCGCGCAGTTCTTTACCCGGCTTAAAGTGTGGAACGTACTTACCTTCCAGCTCGACTTTATCGCCAGTCTTCGGGTTACGCCCGGTACGTGGAGCACGATAGTGCAGAGAAAAACTACCGAAACCGCGGATTTCAATGCGCTCGCCCTGGGCAAGAGTGGTGGCCATATGCTCCAGCATCTCTTTTACGGCATCTTCCACTGCTTTAGCTGGGATATGCGGTTGCTGACTGGCAAGTCTTTCAATCAATTCTGACTTGGTCATGATTCCTCCGGTTCCTTTCAAACCAATTAGCTGAACAGCTCATTAAACAAGGGCGGCCGTAGCCGCCCTTTGTTATTGATTACAGGACGAATCCTGCAATCTGTCAAGTTTGCTCCTCATCCTTCGCGCGATAAATGCGTTACCGCTCAAAGGATGCTGAGGACTTGATATTACTCGCCTTTAGCTGCTTTGAAAGCTTCAGCCATTGCGTTGTTAGAGAAGTTTGCATCTTCCTGTTTGTTAACAGTAGCGATTGCATCTTTCTCGTCAGCTTCGTCTTTCGCACGAACAGACAGGCTGATTGCACGGTTCTTACGGTCAACACCGGTGAACTTAGCTTCAACATCGTCGCCAACGTTCAGAACCAGAGTGGCATCTTCAACGCGGTCACGTGAAGCTTCAGAAGCGCGCAGGTAACCTTCAACGCCGTCAGCCAGTTCTACGGTTGCGCCTTTAGCGTCAACTGCAGTCACTTTACCGTTTACGATTGCGCCTTTCTTGTTCAGTGCAACCCAGTTGTTGAACGGATCTTCTGCGAGCTGTTTAACGCCCAGAGAGATACGCTCACGCTCTGCGTCAACCTGCAGAACAACTGCTGCGATTTCGTCGCCTTTTTTGTATTCACGAACTGCTTCTTCGCCTGCAACGTTCCAGGAGATGTCAGACAGGTGAACCAGGCCGTCGATGCCGCCGTCCAGGCCGATGAAGATACCGAAGTCAGTGATAGACTTGATTTTACCTTCAACACGGTCGCCCTTGTTGTGGGTTTCCGCGAACTGCTGCCATGGGTTGTTTTTGCACTGCTTCAGGCCCAGGGAGATACGACGACGTTCTTCGTCGATATCCAGAACCATAACTTCCACTACGTCACCAACGTTAACAACTTTGGATGGGTGGATGTTTTTGTTGGTCCAGTCCATTTCGGAAACGTGTACCAGACCTTCAACGCCTTCTTCGATTTCAACGAAGCAGCCGTAGTCAGTCAGGTTGGTCACGCGGCCAGTCAGTTTGGTACCTTCTGGGTAACGCTTAGCGATAGCTACCCATGGATCTTCGCCCAGCTGTTTCAGGCCGAGGGATACACGAGTACGCTCGCGGTCGAACTTCAGCACTTTAACAGTGATTTCGTCGCCCACGTTCACGATTTCGCTTGGGTGCTTAACGCGTTTCCACGCCATGTCGGTGATGTGCAGCAGGCCATCAACGCCGCCCAGGTCAACGAATGCGCCGTAGTCAGTGAGGTTCTTAACGATACCTTTGACTTCCATGCCTTCCTGCAGGTTTTCCAGCAGCTGATCGCGTTCTGCGCTGTTTTCGGATTCGATAACGGCACGACGGGAAACAACAACGTTGTTACGCTTCTGGTCCAGCTTGATTACTTTGAACTCAAGCTCTTTGCCTTCCAGGTGCAGGGTGTCACGGACTGGACGAACGTCTACCAGTGAACCTGGCAGGAACGCACGAATACCATTCAGCTCAACAGTGAAGCCACCTTTAACTTTGCCGTTGATAACACCGACCACAGTTTCAGCTTCTTCGTAAGCTTTCTCCAGCGTGATCCATGCTTCGTGACGTTTAGCTTTTTCACGAGACAGCAGGGTTTCGCCGAAGCCGTCTTCTACTGCGTCCAGAGCAACGTCAACTTCGTCACCTACCTGGATTTCCAGCTCGCCCTGGGCGTTTTTGAACTGCTCTGCCGGAATGGCGGACTCAGATTTCAGACCGGCGTCAACCAGTACTACGTCTTTGTCGATAGCAACAACAACACCGCGAACGATGGAACCCGGACGGGTTTCGATTTCTTTTAAGGATTCTTCAAACAGTTGAGCAAAAGATTCAGTCATGTTTAATCTTCAGGTTAATATTAACGTCCACCTGGCTCCGTGCCGGATGGGGTTGTTTCACATACCCGCCGTCAATCCATTGCAGCGGGGGTACTGCTAAATCGGTCGCAATTACGCGAGTGCCAGTTTTTGGCGCGCATATTGTAGCGCTTTTTCAATCACTTGCTCAATAGTTAAACTGGTGGAATCCAGAACTAATGCATCTTCTGCAGGAACAAGTGGGGCGACGGCGCGGTTACGGTCGCGGTCATCGCGCTCTTTTATCTCGGATAAAAGGCGATCAAAGTTAACACTAAAGCCCTTCTCCTGCAACTGAAGCATGCGGCGTTGAGCCCGTTCTTCCGAGGAGGCGTCAAGGAAAATTTTCACTGGCGCATCAGGGAATACCACCGTCCCCATATCTCGCCCGTCAGCAATCAGACCCGGCGCTTCGCGGAAAGCGCGTTGACGGCGTAACAGAGCTTCACGAACGCGCGGGAAAGCCGCCACCTGAGAGGCCGCATTAGCAACCTCCTGCGTACGAATTTCGCCGCTTACATCTTCCCCTTCCAGGATCACTTCGAGGTTGCCATCGGTCGAGACAAAACGCACATCCAGATGCGCAGCCAGCGGAACCAGCGCCTCTTCAGACGCAACATCCACATGGTGATGCAGCGCTGCCAGCGCCAGCACGCGATAGATAGCTCCCGAATCTAAAAGATGCCATTGCAATGCTTCCGCCATCGCCTTGCACAGAGTTCCTTTCCCTGCGCCACTAGGCCCATCAATGGTGATTACCGGGGCAACTGCCGTCATCTTTTTCTCCTTAATAAAGGCATACCGTTAACATGAACGCCGCGCATTATACGCGCCAACGTGCGCAACTGTTACCTTTGCGTGCAAATTACGGAATTAATGAAGCAGAGTGTAGAAGAAATGTGCGGGAACAAACGTCAGAAAACGTAAGGAAATGCCGCATCGGGTGATGCGGCATCATGTCATCAGGCCAGTGTACTGATGCGGGCCAGCTGTTCGAAATAGTCCGGGAAAGTTTTCGCCGTACATTTCGGATCGAGGATCGTGACAGGTGTATCGGACAACGCCACCAGCGAGAAGCACATCGCCATACGGTGATCGTTGTAAGTGCCAATTTCCGCGAACTGCAGTTTTGCCGGAGGCGTTACGCGAATGTAGTCTTCGCCCTCTTCCACTTCGGCGCCTACTTTACGCAACTCGGTGGCCATCGCGAACAGACGGTCAGTCTCTTTTACGCGCCAGTTGTAGATGTTGCGCAGCGTCGTGGTGCCTTTGGCAAACAGCGCAGCGGTGGCAATGGTCATTGCCGCGTCAGGAATGTGGTTCATGTCCATATCGATGGCATTGAGCTCACCATGTGTACAGGCGATGAAATCATCCCCCCAGGTCACCACCGCCCCCATTTTTTCCAGCACATCAGCAAAACGAATATCGCCCTGCACGCTGTTACGGCCAATACCGGTCACTTTCACGGTACCGCCTTTAATCGCCCCTGCTGCCAGGAAGTAGGAAGCAGATGAGGCGTCACCTTCAACCAGGTAGTTGCCCGGAGACTGATACTGCTGCGCCCCCCGCACCACGAAACGCTGATAAGACTGGTTTTCCACCTCAACGCCGAAGGTTTTCATCAGGTGCAGGGTGATATCAATGTACGGCTTAGACACCAGGTCGCCCTTGATGGTGATAACCGTATCCTGCGGTGCCAGCGGAGCGGTCATCAGCAGTGCCGTCAGGAACTGGCTGGAGACGCTGCCGTCCACCTCAACGTTGCCGCCAGTAAAACCACCGCGAAGGCGCAGTGGTGGGTAATTCTCTTGCTCCAGATACTCAATCTGCGCACCGCCCTGACGAAGGGCATCCACCAGATGGCCGATCGGACGCTCTTTCATGCGCGGCTCGCCGGTCAGAACAATGTTGTTGCTGCCCAGACACAAGGCGGCAGCCAGTGGACGCATGGCGGTTCCCGCGTTACCCAGAAACAGCTCCAGTTCCTCGGCTGAACGTAGCGCACCGCCATTCCCCGTCACTTCACAGCGGGTACGGTCGTCAGACAGCGTGTAATGAACTCCCAACGCTTTCAGCGCATTGAGCATATGGCGCACGTCATCGCTGTCCAGCAGGTTAGTGAGGACGGTGGTGCCGTTTGCCAGAGCTGCCAGCAGCAGAGCGCGGTTCGAGACACTTTTTGAACCAGGCAGATTGATGGTGCCATCTACCCGCGCGATAGGTTGTAACGTCAGGGATTCCATGAAACTTAACTCTCAACTCAACATAATAAAAACCCCGTAGCAGGGCTACGGGGGTGAAAACAGCGCAATTAACCGTGGCGACGTTCGAAGTCAATCATGAAATCGGTCAGGGCCTTAACGCCTTCCAGCGGCATGGCGTTATAGATAGAGGCGCGCATGCCGCCCACCACACGGTGGCCTTTCAGCGCATGCAGACCTGCGGCGAAGGACTCTTCCAGGAAAACTTTATCCAGGTTGCTGTCCGCCAGCTGGAACGGCACGTTCATGCGGGAACGGTTGGCTTTCGCCACATCGTTACGATAGAAATCACTCTTATCAATGACGCCGTACAGCAGCTCAGCTTTCTGCTGATTGATCTTATCCATCTGCGCCACGCCACCGTTTTGCTTCAGCCATTTGAAGACCAGGCCGGAGAGATACCAGGCAAAGGTCGGCGGGGTGTTGAACATGGAGTCGTTATCGTTCAGCACGGTGTAATCGAGAATCGACGGGCAGGATTTATGCGCTTTACCCAGCAGATCGTCACGCACGATGACGATAGTCAGTCCTGCAGGGCCGATATTTTTCTGCGCACCCGCATAGATGACACCGTAGCGGCTGACGTCAATCGGCGCAGAGAGAATGGTAGAGGAGAAGTCAGCGGCAACCACCACGTCTTTACCGAAGTTCGGCGTCTCGTCGATGGCAATCCCGTCAATGGTTTCGTTCGGGCAGTAGTGCAGATACGCGGCGTTGTCAGAGAGCTGCCACTCGCTCATTGGCTTCACGGCACGCAGGCCATCAACGGTCACTTTGGCGTCGATGACGTTTGGCGTGCAATACTTGTGCGCCTCCTTCACCGCGCTGGCAGCCCAGTAGCCAGCGTCAACATAGTCTGCCGTGGTTTTGTCACCCAGAATATTCAGCGGTACGCCAGCAAACTGGCCGCGTCCACCACCGTGGCAGAACAATACTTTGTAGTTCGAGGGAATGTTCAGCAGATCGCGAAAATCCTTTTCTGCCTCTTCCGCCACCTGAATAAACTCTTTACCACGGTGGCTGATTTCCATCACCGACGTACCCAGACCGTTCCAGTCACAAAGTTCCTGTTGAGCCTGTTTAAGCACGTCTGCCGGTAACATTGCCGGACCTGAACTGAAATTAAAGACTTGAGCCATTTCCCCTCACCACGCTAAAAGCCATAAGTTATAACTGTGGATATCGGTTTTATCATTCAGTGACACGCGCCGCAATGTCTAAAACTTATGACCGGTGAAATGTGCCCGTCGTCACACAATACAATCTGCCGCCTCGCTGTCACAAAACCGACAAAATGGCTGTCAGATAAGGCGTTTGGCCCGGCTAACCTTCGTCCATTCCGGATTTGTACAGCGGGGGCATAATTGATGATCGCCCACCTGCATGGAGACGACATGGCTGCATCTTACACAGGCATACTCGCCGGACTCCGGCACTGTCTTAAACCGTTCGACCAACATATCCGGCAGAATACACAATCCCGGCTTCACCTCGTCGTCGGGATAGTAATACACGCTGATTTGCCCATTGGTTTCCATTATCGCCAGACGCACCTGCCCAAGCTGTTCCACGCTATTCAGACGCAGCTCCATGAAGAACTCAAATTCGGTCATATTGGCGCTTTGGACATTTTCCCAGGCCAACTGTCCATCCTCAACGATAACGACAGGCTTCCCTTCAAGCATGTCTTCCAGCTTTTCGCTTTTCGACATCAGCCACATGACCAGCCGGTAAAGCAGCGCCAGCGTGACGAAGACAATAAACACCGGCACCATTGGTACATCATCATAAAAAGCGACATCCCCCGCCGCTGAGCCCAGCGTCAGAATGATCAACACTTCAAACAGCGACATCTGCCGCACACCGCGCCGACCAGTGATTTTAAGAAACAGGAAGACCAGAACGAAGGTATACAGGCTACGCAGCGCCACTTCGCCTAAAAATTCGGGTGGGACTTTATCAAACGCCATCCTCTGGAGATCGAATGCTTTCATTTTTCTATGCCTTAACAGTCAGTTACTGACAGTAAGCATAGCCCAGTCTTTTATTTTCGCCGGAGATAGCACCTGTCACGCAAAACCCGTATCATTGCGCGCTTTACGTACGATAAAAGTGAACGCCATGACTCAAACGTTTATCCCCGGCAAAGACGCCGCTCTGGAAGATTCCATCGCTCGCTTCCAGCAGAAACTGACCGACCTGGGCTTTAATATCGAAGAAGCCTCCTGGCTCAATCCAGTGCCTCACGTCTGGTCCGTGCATATTCGCGATAAAGACTGTGCACTGTGCTTTACCAACGGTAAAGGCGCGACGAAAAAAGCGGCGCTGGCTTCTGCGCTGGGTGAGTATTTTGAACGTCTGTCGACCAACTACTTCTTCGCCGATTTCTGGCTGGGTGAAACCATCGCTAACGGCCCGTTCGTTCACTATCCCAATGAAAAATGGTTCCCGCTGACCGAAGACGATGAACTGCCGGAAGGTATTCTCGATGCGCGCCTGCGTGCGTTCTACGATCCGGAAAATGAACTGACCGCCAGCATGCTGATCGATCTGCAGTCGGGCAATGAAGAGCGTGGGATCTGCGCCCTGCCGTTCACCCGTCAGTCTGATGAGCAGACCGTTTACATCCCAATGAACATTGTCGGTAACCTGTATGTGTCTAACGGCATGTCCGCCGGTAACACCCGCAATGAAGCGCGTGTGCAGGGGCTGTCAGAAGTGTTTGAGCGCCACATTAAAAACCGCATCATTGCTGAATCCATCAGTCTGCCTGAAATTCCGGCCGACGTGCTGGCGCGCTATCCGGGCGTGGTGGAATCCATTGCTAAGCTGGAGGCAGAAGGCTTCCCTATCTTTGCGTATGATGGCTCGCTGGGCGGCAAATATCCGGTTATCTGCGTTGTGCTGTTTAACCCAACGAACGGCACCTGCTTCGCCTCCTTCGGCGCGCATCCTGACTTTGGCGTGGCGCTGGAGCGTACCGTCACCGAGTTGCTGCAGGGCCGTAGCCTGAAAGATCTCGATGTATTTACTCCACCAACCTTTGACGACGAAGAAGTGGCCGAGCATACCAACCTCGAAACCCACTTCATCGACTCCAGCGGTTTGATCTCCTGGGACATGTTCAAGCAGGACGCAGACTATCCATTCGTCGACTGGAGCTTTGCCGGTACGACCGAAGAAGAGTTCGCTACCCTGATGGCCATCTTCAACGCGGAAGATAAAGAAGTCTACATTGCTGACTACGAACACCTGGATGTTTACGCCTGCCGTATTCTGGTGCCGGGCATGTCCGATATCTATCCGGCTGAAGATCTGTGGCTGGCGAACAACAGCATGGGTGCGCACCTGCGTGAAACGCTGCTGGCCCTGCCGGGCAGCGAGTGGGAAAAAGAGGATTATCTGAACCTGATCGCCCAGCTGGACGACGAAGGCCATGATGACTTCACGCGCGTACGTGAGCTGCTGGGTCTGGCTACCGGCAAAGACAACGGCTGGTATACCCTGCGCATCGGCGAGCTGAAAGCGATGCTGGCGCTGGCTGGCGGCGATCTGGATCAGGCCCTGGCCTGGACCGAGTGGACCATGGAATTCAACCAGTCAGTGTTCTCTGCCGAGCGCACCAACTACTACCGCTGCCTGCAAACCCTCCTGCTTCTTGCGCAGGAAGAGGATCGTGAGCCACTGCAGTACCTGAACGCCTTCGTGCGCATGTACGGTGCCGAGGCGGTAGAAGCCGCCAGCGCGGCCCTGAGCGGCGAAGCGCCATTCTACGGACTGCAGGCGGTAGACAGCGATCTGAAAGCCTTCCCTGCGCATCAGTCGCTGTTGAAGGCCTATGAAAAACTGCAGAAAGCAAAAGCCGCTTACTGGTCAAAATAAGCGCATATAACATTATCAGCAGTAGGCGTATTTAATCGTCTGGGCTATATTACGGGGCAATTTCATTGCCCCGTTTTTTATTTTTTTCGGCAATGAACGTTGAATGTAATAATAAAGTTAAATATGGGTAAATATAATAATATTTACCTGGGCTTTACTGTTACTTTTTATGGCAAATACTCCATATTAATTAACTGTTCCAGAGGTGGCCGACCGAAAAAATTCAACTCTTTTCATAACTTTTAAAATTTATTTTTATACGGATAATCAAAAACTTACACCGCATTTGTCGTAAAACCATACACACTGCGGGCCTATAAGCCAGGCGAGATATGATCTATATCAATTTCTCTTCTATAATGCTTTGTTAGTATCTCGTCGCCGACTTAATAAAGAGAGAGTTAGTGTGAAAGCTGACAACCCTTTTGATCTTTTACTCCCTGCTGCGATGGCCAAAGTTGCCGAAGAAGCGGGTGTCTATAAAGCAACGAAACACCCGATGAAGACGTTCTATCTGGCGATCACGGCCGGTGTGTTCATCTCAATCGCGTTCGTCTTCTACATCACTGCCACCACCGGTACTGCCGCGATGCCTTACGGCATGGCCAAACTGATTGGCGGCATTTGCTTCTCACTGGGTCTGATTCTGTGCGTTATCTGCGGCGCCGACCTCTTCACCTCAACGGTGCTGATTGTCGTAGCAAAAGCCAGCGGAAGAATTACCTGGGGTCAACTGGCGCGCAACTGGCTTAACGTCTATGTTGGTAACCTGATTGGCTGTCTGCTCTTTGTTTTGTTGATGTGGCTCTCTGGCGAGTATATGACCGCCAACGGTGGCTGGGGACTGAACGTCCTGCAGACCGCGGACCACAAAATGCACCACACATTTATCGAAGCGGTTGCACTTGGCATCCTCGCGAACCTGATGGTCTGTCTGGCGGTATGGATGAGTTACTCCGGCCGTAGCCTGATGGACAAAGCCATGATTATGGTTCTGCCGGTTGCGATGTTTGTTGCCAGCGGCTTCGAGCACAGTATCGCGAACATGTTTATGATCCCAATGGGTATTGTAATCCGCAACTTTGCGAGCCCGGAGTTCTGGACTGCAGTTGGTTCAACCCCGGAAAGTTTCTCTCACCTGACTATTATGAATTTCATTACTGATAACCTGATCCCTGTCACTATCGGGAACATTATCGGTGGGGGTCTGTTAGTTGGGTTGACATACTGGGTCATTTACCTGCGTGGCGACGATCATCATTGATGGTTATCTCAGGCAGTAAATAAAAAATCCACTTAAGAAGGTAGGTGTTACATGTCCGAGCTTAATGAAAAGTTAGCCACAGCCTGGGAAGGTTTTGCAAAAGGTGACTGGCAGAATGAAGTAAACGTACGTGACTTCATTCAGAAAAACTATACCCCGTATGAAGGTGACGAATCCTTCCTGGCTGGCGCAACTGAAGCGACCACCAAGCTGTGGGACAGCGTAATGGAAGGCGTAAAACTGGAAAACCGCACTCACGCGCCAGTTGATTTTGACACCTCCGTTGCTTCCACCATCACTTCTCACGATGCTGGTTACATCAACAAAGCCCTTGAGAAAATCGTTGGTCTGCAGACTGAAGCACCACTGAAACGTGCGATCATCCCGTTCGGTGGTATCAAAATGGTTGAAGGTTCCTGCAAAGCGTACAACCGCGAGCTGGACCCAATGCTGAAAAAAATCTTCACCGAATATCGTAAAACCCACAACCAGGGTGTATTCGATGTTTACACCAAAGACATTCTGAACTGCCGTAAATCCGGTGTTCTGACTGGTCTGCCAGATGCCTACGGCCGTGGCCGTATCATCGGTGACTACCGTCGCGTTGCGCTGTACGGTATCGACTTCCTGATGAAAGACAAATACGCGCAGTTCGTTTCCCTGCAGTCCGATCTGGAAAACGGCGTAAACCTGGAAGCGACTATCCGTCTGCGTGAAGAGATCGCTGAACAGCACCGTGCGCTGGGTCAGATCAAAGAGATGGCTGCTAAATATGGCTGCGATATCTCTGGTCCTGCAACTAACGCTCAGGAAGCTATCCAGTGGACCTACTTCGGCTACCTGGCCGCAGTTAAGTCTCAGAACGGTGCAGCAATGTCCTTCGGTCGTGTATCCACCTTCCTGGATGCGTACATCGAACGTGACCTGAAAGCAGGTAAAATCACCGAGCAAGACGCTCAGGAAATGATTGACCACCTGGTCATGAAACTGCGTATGGTTCGCTTCCTGCGTACCCCAGAATATGATGAACTGTTCTCTGGTGACCCAATCTGGGCAACCGAATCTATCGGTGGTATGGGCGTAGATGGCCGTACTCTGGTCACCAAAAACAGCTTCCGCTTCCTGAACACCCTGTACACCATGGGTCCTTCTCCGGAGCCAAACATCACCGTTCTGTGGTCTGAAAAACTGCCTCTGAACTTCAAGAAATTCGCCGCTAAAGTGTCCATCGACACCTCTTCTCTGCAGTATGAGAACGATGACCTGATGCGTCCGGACTTCAACAACGACGACTACGCTATCGCATGCTGCGTAAGCCCAATGGTTGTTGGTAAACAAATGCAGTTCTTCGGTGCGCGTGCAAACCTGGCGAAAACCATGCTGTACGCTATCAACGGCGGCGTTGATGAAAAACTGAAAATGCAGGTTGGTCCTAAGTCTGAACCAATCAAAGGCGATGTGCTGAACTATGACGAAGTCATGGATCGCATGGATCACTTCATGGACTGGCTGGCGAAACAGTACGTTACTGCACTGAACGTTATCCACTACATGCACGACAAGTACAGCTACGAAGCCTCTCTGATGGCGCTGCATGACCGTGACGTTATCCGTACCATGGCGTGTGGTATCGCAGGTCTGTCCGTTGCTGCTGACTCCCTGTCTGCTATCAAATATGCGAAAGTTAAACCAATTCGTGACGAAGACGGTCTGGCTATCGACTTCGAAATCGAAGGCGAATATCCGCAGTTTGGTAACAACGACGCTCGCGTTGATGACATGGCGGTTGACCTGGTTGAACGTTTCATGAAGAAAATTCAGAAACTGACCACTTACCGTAACGCTATCCCGACTCAGTCTGTTCTGACCATCACCTCTAACGTTGTGTATGGTAAGAAAACCGGTAACACCCCAGACGGTCGTCGTGCTGGCGCGCCATTTGGCCCAGGTGCTAACCCAATGCACGGTCGTGACCAGAAAGGTGCGGTTGCCTCTCTGACTTCCGTTGCAAAACTGCCGTTTGCTTACGCGAAAGATGGTATCTCTTACACCTTCTCTATCGTGCCAAACGCGCTGGGTAAAGATGACGAAGTACGTAAAACTAACCTCGCGGGTCTGATGGATGGTTACTTCCACCACGAAGCGTCCATCGAAGGTGGTCAGCACCTGAACGTGAACGTCATGAACCGTGAAATGCTGCTCGACGCGATGGAACACCCTGAGAAATATCCTCAGCTGACCATCCGTGTATCTGGCTACGCAGTACGCTTTAACTCCCTGACTAAAGAACAGCAGCAGGACGTTATCACCCGTACTTTCACTCAGTCCATGTAACTGGAATTGACTGAAATCACGCGTTAAAAAGCGTACAATAAAGGCTCCACGTCAGTGGGGCCTTTTTCTTCCCCACCCCAGTCTCTTTTGGCCGCTATCTATACTGAATGGATAGCAGCCAAAACAGACTCGACATAGCCTTTGAGCTGTGCATCAACACAGGCCCCGGGATGGGCCAAATTCGGAGATATCACCGCAATGTCAATTATTGGTCGCATTCACTCCTTTGAATCCTGTGGCACTGTTGATGGCCCGGGCATCCGTTTTATCACTTTTTTCCAGGGCTGCCTGATGCGCTGCCTGTATTGCCACAACCGTGACACGTGGGATACGCATGGCGGCAAAGAAGTGACCGTTGAAGATCTGATGAAAGAGGTGGTGACTTACCGCCACTTTATGAACGCGTCCGGCGGGGGCGTCACCGCATCCGGTGGTGAAGCCATTCTTCAGGCGGAATTTGTGCGCGACTGGTTTCGCGCCTGCCACAAAGAAGGCATACACACCTGCCTCGACACGAACGGGTTTGTGCGCCGCTACGATCCGGTCATCGATGAATTGCTTGAAGTCACCGACCTGGTCATGCTCGATCTCAAACAGATGAATGATGAGATCCACCAGAACCTGGTTGGCGTATCCAACCACCGTACGCTGGAGTTCGCCAAATATATTTCAGCCAAGGGCATCAAAACCTGGATCCGCTATGTCGTCGTTCCAGGCTGGTCTGATGATGATGATTCCGCACATCGCCTGGGCGAATTTACCCGCGATATGGGCAACGTCGAGAAAATTGAGCTTCTGCCCTACCATGAGCTGGGTAAACATAAATGGGTGGCGATGGGTGAAGAATATAAGCTTGATGGCGTTAAGCCGCCGAAGAAAGAGACGATGGAGCGTGTGAAAGGTATTCTGGAACAATACGGACACAAGGTCATGTATTAAAGAAGAGGCCCGGTGAGAACCGGGCCTTTTTGTATTTTATTTAAAGACACCATTAATAATGGAAGTCACAATCGCAGTACTCAGCGCAACCAGGACCAGATCGTCACCGACCACGCGCCATTCATAGCCAGGATAGTTAGGGAGCTGGCCCAGCATGGAGGCTGGCACGGTTTTCTTCGCAATACCTGGAGGCAGTGGTTTGCCGCGTGCGAGGTTTTTAGCGATGCCCGGAGGCAGCGATTCATACCCCGTTAATCCATAGTTCACTGCCAGATGGCGAGCATGATCGAAGCTCACGCGAGCTGCGACATCATCGCTGACGCTTTTATTCGATTTACCCGGGTTGTCCAGACCACTTTTTTTATTGCCATGGGTATCGGACTTACCGTTGCCATGATTGCCGGAATTCCCGTTGCCGTGATTACCGCCATTACCTTGTCCGCCACTGTTACCGTGACCACCACCGCCATTCCCGTTTCCAGGGTTAGCCATGACCGGTGCTGTAGCAAACGTTAAAGACAACACTACTGCCAGTGCGGTAGTGGTTAAACGACGTGTAGCCATGATTGCTGCCTTTTAGTGTTAGAACTCACCTGAATTATCGCCTGGCGTGATAAACAAACAATGCGTAAAATTCTTATATGTGATGGGGACAAAAAAGCCAGTCAACGACTGGCTTTTAATTCATCAGGCATGCGCCACTGGCGTGGGATGTTCGCCCGCTTTGCGCAGCAGCATTAAGAGATAAATAAACGACACGCTGGCAATCATGATAAACAGCAAATTGTCGGAATAATTCTGCATCAGCATCGCGGTGAATGTCGGCCCCAGCAAACTGCCAATGGTATAGCTTAATAACAGCGCCTGGTTCATCGCCACCAGCTGGTGATGTTCAACTTTTTCACAGGCCCAGGCCATCGCGACCGGATAAAGTGTGAAACCTGCCGCCCCCAGAATAAACAGCGCTGGCGCCATCGCGGCATTGCTGAGCATGGCAAGGCAACCCATGATCACCACGAAGACCTGAACGCGCAACACCAGCAGACGCCCAAAACGGTCTGCCAGACGGCCAATCGGCCACTGTCCGACGATGCCCGCGCTGACCATTACCGCCATCCAGAAGCCGATCCCGGAATCACTGACGCCCTGATGGTTCAGGTAGAGCGGCATCAGACCATAAAGCGACCCCAGAACAATCCCGGAGATGATGCAGCCGTTCACGCCCAGACGCGCCTGTCGCAGTCTCAGCATCGGCCAGACGTGGGTCGCTTCCTGATGTTCACTGCTTTGATTCACAATGCGTGTAAAGAGCAGCGGCAGGATCGCCGCCAGGACCATGCCCGTTACCCACGGCAGAACGCTCATCAGGTCGGTAGGTAGTTTGCTGACCATTAATTGCCCAAGCACGGTTCCGACGTAATAGACCATCATATACGCTGCCAGCAGACGTCCCCGGTTGCGCGAGGTACCGCTGCACATCAGCGCACTTTCCACCACGACCCAAATCATCGCGCAGCCTACGCCAGCGATAAAGCGCCAGATCATCCAGCTCCAGAAGCCGACCATCAGGCCCAGCCCGGCACAGCCGGCAGCGAAAATCAGCGAGGCCAGATAATAGCTGCGGTTAAAGCCAACGCGTTTAATCAGGCTCCCCGTCATCAGGGTGCCCAGCAGGTTCCCCGTGAAAAAGGACGAGCTGACCATACCCACCTGCCAGGTTGGTAAGTTTTCATGGGCAAGCCATAGCGGGACGAGCGTATTCAACACTGCGATCGCCAGGGTCAACAAAAGCAGGCCACAGAGCAACAGGAGCACTGGCCGGGTATAGATGGTCATGGATTAAAAACCGTGAGGAAGTTCAGATTTCGTGCGCATCATGCCACTGGCAAAAACAAAGTCAATCCACCGATTCAGGCGTCACGCACGATATGTGCCATGTCGATTTAAAAAACTCATCCTGCTAATGCAAAGTCTGCTACTGATATTAATTATCTGGTTGTTTTTATTTATTTCAGGGGATTTTTAATACCAAACATCAGTCGAAAAATTTCATGATGGAAAAAAGAAAAGCCGGGCGCTATGTCCCGGCTTTTTATAACGAAAAATCAAATCAGCTGGCGATAGCCATGCCTACCGTCATATGCAGGCCGTAAAACACACCGCGACCGATCAACTCCCCTGCCAGCACCAGCACAAAGGCCACTGACAGTAACGGCAGTGCGGGCTGATAACCTTTAAGCTGAGGGGCAATCCAGCACACCAGCGCAACAGCCAGCAACACCACACGCCAGGCCATCAGAGAACCGTACTCTGGCACCAGGGCTGAGGCCTGCTGAATGGAGCTGTGAATGGTTGCCAGCTCAGCGCCCTGCATCAGCGCAACCATCGTGCTTACCACCAGCGCCAACAGCGAAACGGCAGGGAGCAGACGCATCGCCCAGCCGTCCACACCCGCCACGCGCAGCAGCAGGTAGCCCAGCAGCGGCCCGCCGATAAACATCGTCAGGAAGAAACTCATTGGCGTCCAGACGCTATACCAGGTGGGAACGGTATCGATGGTGTTATAAACCCGCACCATCATCCACACGAAGACCACGCCCAGCACCATTGTCACGATCAGCCACACGTTGCGCAGCCCCGCAGGAAGCTTTTTCAGGGCTGCCAGCAGCCACCCCAGCCCACCGACGGCAAAGAAGATCGCCCCGCTGGCAATTTCGTTACTCAGTGAGGATGCCCCCACGCGATTGAGAGAGTTGAACGCGCGCATTGGCGAGCCGAGGTGCAGCGTAGAGGCAATAAAACCGATCCCCATCAACACCCACAGACCAAACATACTCAGCACCACGCGCTGCTGCTGTTCAGCTTTCAAATCGCCTTTCAGTAACGCCAGCGCGAGCACAATAAAGCCACCCGCCACGCACTGCCCAAAGACCGTGAAGATCATCAGCGGCCATTCATGCCATCCACTTCCCATCTCACACCTCCTTCGGGTTTGCCAGATAGCCGGTGGTATCTCCCGTCGGGCGGCTGTTGGCGTTAGGTTTAATCACAATGCTCGGCTTCGTGAAGTGCGCGGACGGCAGTGGCGCGACGGCCGCAAGCTGGCCGTGTTTTTTACGCAGCTCGTCAATCGGGCCGAAGTCCAGCGCCCGCAGCGGACAGGATTCCACGCAAATCGGCTTTTTGCCCTCTGCGACGCGGTCATGGCAGCCGTCGCACTTGGTCATGTGGCCTTTGGCGGCGTTGTACTGCGGCGCACCGTACGGACAGGCCATATGGCAGTAGCGGCAGCCGATGCAGACATCCTCATTCACCACCACAAACCCGTCGTCGCGCTTGTGCATCGCCCCGCTCGGGCACACTTTGGTGCAGGCCGGATCTTCACAGTGGTTACAGGCAATCGACAGGTAATAGGCAAAGACGTTCTGATGCCAGACGCCGTTATCCTCCTGCCAGTCGCCGCCCGCGTATTCGTAGATCCGGCGGAAGCTGACGTCCGGGGTCAGGTCTTTGTAATCCTTGCAGGCCAGCTCGCAGGTTTTGCACCCGGTGCAACGGCTGGAGTCAATAAAAAATCCATACTGAGTTGTCATCGGTTACTCCTTACACCTTCTCAACCTGAACAAGGTTTGTGTGGGACGGGTTGCCTTTCGCCAGCGGCGACGGGCGCTGCGTGGTCAGTACGTTAATACTGCCAGCCTGGTCGATGCGGTTTGCATCCGGGCTGTACCACGCGCCTTCCCCCAACGCGACAACACCAGGCATCATGCGGGGCGTCACTTTGGCTTCGATATGCACCTCGCCGCGACCGTTAAAGATACGCACGCGATCGCCATTGCTGATGCCTCGCGCTTTCGCATCCATCGGGTTCATCCACATCTCCTGGCGGCAGGCGGCTTTCAGCACATCAACGTTGCCGTAGGTGGAGTGAACGCGCGCTTTGTAGTGGAATCCGGTCAGTTGCAGCGGGAATTTTGCGGTCAGCGGATCGTTATAGTTTTCAAACCCGGGCGTGTAGATCGGCAGGGGATCGATAACATCCCCTTCCGGCAATTCCCAGGTTGCGGCAATGTTTGCCAGCTCTTCGGAGTAAATCTCGATTTTGCCCGATGGCGTGGTCAGCGGATTCGCCTGCGGATCATCGCGGAAGGCTTTGTACGCCACGTGGTGCCCTTGCGGATCGCGCTGTTTATAGATGCCCTGCTTGCGGAAGGTATCGAAATCCGGCAGGTCAGGGATCGCTTTACGGGAAAGTTCATGCAGATGACGCATCCACTCTTCCTGAGTGCGGCCTTCTGTGAACTGTTGTTCGACACCAAGACGTTTCGCCAGCTCAGAGGTCATCTCATAGATGGTTTTGCACTCGAAACGCGGTTTGATGGCCTGGTCGGTGAAGATCACGTAGGACATGTTGCCGCAGGAGGCATCCAGCGCGAAATCCATCTGCTCCGAGGCGGTGCAATCCGGCAGCAGAATATCCGCATATTTCGCCGATGAGGTCATGTGGCAGTCGATCACCACAATCATCTCGCACTTCTTGTCATCCTGCAGGATTTCGTGGGTGCGGTTGATCTCCGAGTGCTGGTTAATAAGGCAGTTACCGGCGTAGTTCCAGATCATCTTGATCGGCACATCCAGCTTGTCTTTGCCCCGTACGCCATCGCGCAGGGCGGTCATCTCCGGCCCGCGCTCAATGGCGTCGGTCCACATAAACATGGAGATACTGGTCTGAACCGGGTTTTCCAGGGTTGGCATCCGTTCAAACGGCAGCGAATAGGAACCTTCGCGCGCGCCACTATTCCCACCATTAATACCCACGTTACCGGTCAGAATGGAGAGCATCGAAATAGCACGAGTGGCGATTTCGCCATTCGCGTGACGCTGTGGCCCCCAGCCCTGGCTGATATAGGCCGGTTTCGCTGAACCGATTTCACGCGCCAGCTGGACAATACGCTCCGCCGGTATCCCGGTGATTTTTGATGCCCACTCCGGGGTCTTCGCCACGCCGTCACTGCCCTGACCCAGAATATACGCCTTGTAATGCCCGTTGGCAGGGGCACTGGCGGGCAGGGTTTTCTCGTCATAGCCGACGCAGTATTTATCGAGGAATGGCTGATCGACAAGGTCCTCGGTGATCATGACCCACGCCAGCGCACTGACCAGCGCCGCATCGGTACCCGGGCGAATAGGGATCCACTCATCTTCCCGGCCTGCCCCCGTATCGGTATAACGCGGATCAATGATGATCATCCGGGCGTTAGATTTGGCGCGAGCCTGTTCAAGGTAATAGGTTACCCCACCGCCGCTCATGCGCGTTTCACCAGGGTTGTTACCGAAAAGCACCACCAGTTTACTGTTTTCGATATCGGACGGGCTGTTACCGTCTGCCCAGCCACCGTAGGTGTAGTTCAGGCCGGCAGCAATCTGTGCAGAAGAGTAGTCACCGTAGTGATTGAGATAACCGCCGCAGCAGTTCATCAAGCGCGCCACCAGCGTTTTACCCGGTGGCCAGGAGCGGGTCAGCGTTCCCCCGAGCGTTCCGGTGCCATAGTTCAGGTAGATGGATTCGTTACCGTACTCTTTTATCAGACGCTGCATATTGCTGGCGATGATATCGTAAGCTTCATCCCAGCTGATGCGCTCGAACTTCCCTTCCCCGCGCTTACCGACGCGTTTCATCGGGTACTTCAGACGGTCCGGGTTATAAACCCGGCGGCGCATTGAGCGGCCACGCAGACAGGCGCGAACCTGATGCAAGCCGTCGTAGTTATCGTCACCGGTATTGTCGGTTTCGACGTATTTGATCTCGCCATCCACCACATGCATACGTAATGGACAACGGCTACCACAGTTTACGGTACAGGCGCTCCACACCACGTTTTCCGGGGCCGTAGCCGGGGACAACGCATCCGCCGCCGACGCCAGTCGGGTAAAAGGGAGAGTGAAGGCACTGCTGGCAACGGCGAGACCGCCAATTGCCGTGGTTTTCATCAACCCACGGCGAGTGACCTCGGCAGCCATTAACGCTTCAGGCGCTTTGATTTTCATAAAGACTCACTTTGGTTGCTCACAAAGAATAAGGGGCGGAATTAACCGCGATATAGTTTTATATATAACGAGTTAATGCGTTATGCGTGTTTTATGCTGGCTTTCATTCGCAGGAGTATTACTACTTTAGAGGGAGGGGGTATTGCGTCGTATCAAACCGAGGGTATAAAAAAAGCGCCAAAAGGCGCTTTTTTGTTGTAAGGCAAAGAATTAGCCGATGTACTGCTGACCTTTCATGTATGGGCGCAGTACTTCAGGGATCTCAATACGTCCGTCTGCCTGCTGATAGTTTTCCAGCACGGCAACCAGCGTACGGCCAACAGCCAGACCAGAGCCGTTCAGGGTATGCACCAGACGGGTTTTCTTGTCGGACTTGCTGCGGCAGCGTGCCTGCATACGACGCGCCTGGAAATCCCAGACGTTAGAGCAGGAGGAGATTTCACGGTAGGTGTTCTGCGCAGGTACCCACACTTCCAGATCGAAGGTTTTGCAGGCGCCAAAGCCCATATCACCGGTGCACAGCGCCATACGACGGTACGGCAGGCCGAGCAGCTCCAGCACTTTCTCCGCGTGGCCGGTCATCTCTTCCAGCGCGTCCATGGACTCTTCCGGACGAACGATCTGTACCATCTCAACTTTATCGAACTGGTGCATACGGATCAGACCACGCGTGTCACGGCCGTAAGAACCCGCTTCAGAGCGGAAGCACGGAGAGTGCGCCGTCAGTTTGATTGGCAGGTCGTCTTCGTCGATGATCTCATCACGCACGAGGTTGGTCAGCGGCACTTCCGCGGTTGGGATCAGCGCGTAGTTGCTGCTGTCGGCTTCCTCGTCCAGCGGACGGGTATGGAACAGATCGCCGGCAAATTTCGGCAGTTGTCCGGTACCGTACAGAGTATCGTGGTTAACCAGATACGGAACGTAGGTTTCGCTGTAACCGTGCTGCTCGGTGTGCAGATCCAGCATGAACTGTGCCAGCGCACGGTGCAGATGAGCAATCTGACCTTTCATCACCACGAAGCGAGAACCGGTCAGCTTCACGGCTGCCGCAAAGTCCAGGCCCGCGTGCATTTCGCCCAGAGTAACGTGATCGCGAACCTCGAAATCGAACTCACGAGGCGTACCCCAGCGTTTCACTTCAACGTTGTCGTTTTCGTCTTTACCGACAGGAACGCTGTCGTCAGGAATGTTCGGGATAGCCAGGGCGATATCACGAATTTCGGCCTGAAGAACGTCCAGCTCAGCTTTCGCCTGGTCCAGCTCTTCACCCAGTTTGTTCACTTCCAGGCGTAATGGCTCAATGTCTTCCCCGCGCGCTTTCGCCTGGCCGATGGACTTCGATCGAGAGTTACGCTCTGCCTGCAGATTTTCAGTTTGTACCTGCAGAACTTTACGACGCTCTTCAAGAGCGCGCAGCTTATCTACATCCAGCTTAAAGCCCCGGCGTGCCAGTTTTTCAGCGACTGCGTCTGGCTCATTACGCAGCAGATTGGGATCGAGCATGCTTATCCTGTGCTTATCGAATTAAAATAGGAAAATGTGGCCACAGCCTGCGGCCACAGGGATACAATGCCAACATTACCGCAACGACTGAACTAACGGTAGCGTTTTATAGGGCTATTTTGATCCTGTCCGGCGAGCCAGGCGAGCTTTTCGCCAATCTTGCCTTCAAGACCTCTGTTTGTGGGGTGATAATAGCGGGTATGTGCCATTTCCTGCGGGAAATACTCCTCCCCGGCCGCGTAAGCGTTGGGTTCATCGTGAGCGTAACGATACTCCTGCCCGTACCCCATCTCTTTCATCAGCTTCGTTGGCGCATTACGCAGATGCACCGGCACATCGTAGTCCGGGCGCTCACGCGCATCCGACATGGCCGCTTTGAATGCGGTATAGACGGCATTACTTTTCGGCGCGCAGGCCAGATAGACAATCGCCTGAGCAATAGCGCGCTCACCTTCTGCCGGCCCGACGCGAGTAAAACAATCCCAGGCCGAAAGCGCCACCTGCATGGCGCGCGGATCGGCATTGCCAACATCTTCTGAAGCAATCGCCAGACAGCGACGCGCGACGTACAGCGGATCGCCACCGGCAGTGATAATGCGTGCATACCAGTAAAGCGCGGCATCCGGTGCGCTGCCGCGTACCGACTTATGCAGCGCCGAGATCAGATCGTAAAAACGATCGCCTTTGTTATCAAAACGCGCGCTACGCTCACCGGCAATTTCGGTCAACAGTTCCGGTTTTAATACCCGTTTGCCGGCGTCGTCGACTTCGGCCATATCGGCCATCATTTCCAGGGTATTCAGCGCCCGCCGCGCATCGCCGTTAACCAGCTCCGCAATTGCCCGACGCGTGTCGTCAGGCAGGATAATGTCCTGTCCGCCATAGCCGCGGGCTTTGTCGTCCATCGCCTGGGTGAGGACGTTTTCAATATCCTCGGTGGTGAGCGATTTAAGCAGGTAGACGCGCGCCCGGGAAAGCAGTGCCGAGTTGAGTTCAAATGACGGGTTTTCGGTGGTGGCACCAATGAAAAAGATGGTGCCGTCTTCGATGTGCGGCAGGAATGCATCCTGCTGACTTTTATTGAAGCGATGGACTTCGTCCACAAAGAGGATGGTTCGTCGCCCGGCGTTACGGTTCTGGCGCGCGCGCTCGATTGCCTCGCGGATCTCCTTCACACCGGATGTGACGGCCGAGATGCGCTCGACGTCCGCGTTAGCGTAGCGGGCGATCACTTCAGCAAGCGTGGTTTTACCGGTACCGGGTGGTCCCCAGAGGATCATCGAGTGCAGATGCCCGGCTTCAATGGCCCGCGGCAACGGCTTACCCGCAGCCAGCAGGTGCTGCTGGCCAATATACTGAGCTAAATTTTCTGGCCGCATACGCGCGGCCAGAGGTTGAAACGCATTATCTGAAAAATCGAGCGACAGGTTGCCCACTCATGCCTCTTACTTACGTTGGTCGTCCACCGTTACGCCCTGCGGCGGGGTAAACGTAAATTTAGATGCATCGACAGCGCCATTTTGCTGAGATTTGAGCTGATAGCTGCTGCGCTGATCGTCCTGCTCAACGGCGCCGAACTGATTGATGGTACCGTTAGTGCTTACATTGATGGTGAACTGCTTCAGGTTGCCGTTGCTGCCTTTTGGCGTCAGGACAAACTCATCACCGTTCTGCTTAATATTATACTGCTGCCAGTCGCTGGCCTGGTTACGGGCAATCAGCATAAATGGCGTGTTGCTGGTCGCATCTTTCAGCCAGGTGGCGGTTGCCTGCTCAACAAACGGGTTGAAGAACCACAGGGTTTTGCCGTCAGAGACCAGGATGCTCTCATCTGGCTGAGTCATGTGCCAGTTGAAAAGATTTGGGCGTTTTACCCACAGATCGCCCTGGCCTTCCTGCACCGCATTACCGCTGCCGTCAGTCACTTTTTGCGTGAAGCTGGCGTGGAAGCTGCTCACTTTATCCAGGCGGCTTTTAAGGTCGCTGGCCGCATCAGCCCAGACGCTGCTGGCGACAAAACTGGTGAGTAATGCACAGGCGATTGCGATTTTTTTCATTGTTGTTCCTTAAAATACGTCATCCCGAAATGGGGTTTCCGTTTTCTATTCTGGACCTGCCCGCAGGCAGGTGACAGAAGAAAATGCTTAAATTTGGCTGATTTACCCTTCTTTGCACACGCTGAAGATCAATCAAACGGCGGCGGAGCCAGCACCTCACGGTTACCGTTATGCCCCTGCTCGCTGACAATGCCCTGGGCTTCCATCTGCTCGATGATGCGCGCCGCGCGGTTGTAGCCAATACGGAACTGACGCTGAACGCCGGAGATAGACGCTTTACGTTTTTCGGTAACAAAATTAACCGCCTGGTCGAATAACGGATCCAGCTCTTCGCCGCCGTCAAAGCCACCGCCGCCGCCTTCGCTTTCGCTGTCGGAGGTAATGCCGTCAACGTATTGTGGACGACCACGCGCTTTCCAGTCCTGCACCACGGCATGCACTTCCTGGTCGCGAACGAATGCGCCATGAACGCGCACCGGAGAGGTGGAGTTCGGGCCGGAGTAGAGCATATCCCCCATCCCCAGCAGCGATTCAGCACCGCCCTGATCAAGGATGGTACGCGAGTCAATTTTGCTTGATACGGTAAAGGCGATACGGGTCGGAATGTTGGCTTTAATCAGACCCGTAATGACGTCCACAGAAGGACGCTGCGTCGCCAGGACGAGGTGAATACCGGCCGCACGCGCTTTCTGTGCCAGACGGGCAATCAACTCTTCCACTTTCTTACCGACGGTCATCATCAGGTCGGCGAACTCATCCACCAGCACGACGATGTAAGGCAGTTTTTCCAGCACCGGATGCTGGGCATCCATGCTATCGCCCGGTTTCCAGTATGGATCGGGAATTGGACGCCCCATCCGCGCCGCCTCGGCGATTTTCTCGTTATAACCGGCAAGGTTACGCACGCCCAGAGCCGACATCAGCTTGTAACGGCGCTCCATCTCGTTGACGCTCCAGCGCAGAGCATTGGCCGCGTCTTTCATGTCGGTCACAACTTCCGTCAGCAGATGCGGGATCCCCTCATAGACCGACAGTTCCAGCATTTTCGGATCGATCATGATGAAACGGACATCTTCAGGCTGCGCTTTATAGAGCATGCTGAGGATCATGGCGTTCACACCTACCGACTTACCGGAACCGGTTGTACCTGCGACCAGCAGGTGAGGCATTTTCGCCAGATCGGCTACCACCGGCTCACCCGCGATATCTTTACCCAGCACCACGGTCAGTGGTGAAGGGTTATCGCGGAATTTGGTGTTATCCAGCACTTCACGCAGGTAAACGGTCTGACGTTTTTTGTTCGGCAGCTCAAGGCCGACATAAGGTTTACCAGGAATGACTTCAACCACACGAACCGCAACGGTCGACAGAGAACGCGCCAGGTCGCGGGACAGGTTTGAAATACGCGCGGCTTTAACGCCAGGCGCCAGGTTGAGTTCGAAACGGGTAATGACAGGGCCTGGAGAGTAGTTGACCACGTCCGCTTTAATACGGAAGTCAGCCAGACGCGCTTCTACCAGACGGGCCATTTGCTCCAGCGCGAAGGTATCGACCGGCTCAACTTCTGCTGGCGGCGGCGTTAACAGATCCAGCGACGGCAGAGGCGTGCTCGGACGTTGCAACGGACGGCTGTCACCGTTACGCATCAGCAGCGGATGAATGAGACTTTCCAGCGGCTGTGCCTGAGGCTGCTGGAATTGTGGCTGCTGTGGCTGCTGTGGCTGCTGTGGCTGCTGTGGCTGCTGTGGCTGCTGTGGCTGCGCATAAGATTGTGGCGCAGGCTGCTGCGGCTGGGCGTAAGCCTGTGGCGCTGGGGCCGGCTGCTGACGCACCGGCTCGGCTTCCGGCATGACGCTCGGTGTGAACAGCGGTTCGCTCGGACCATCATCCACCAGATCTTTCATCGGTGAGAATTCGAAATCCGACAGCGAGAACGGGTTCGCACCAGCAGGTTGCTCACCTGAATAGCGTTGCTGCTGGGTGGCCGCAAACTGGCGTGCTAATTCTGCCTCTGCGGCATCATCATCGTCCGCCTGAGCAGGATGATCGTGCTGATACTCCTCGCCATAGCGCTGATGCTGCTGTGCGGCGAACTGACGCGCCAGTTCGTCCTGCTGCATTTCATCTGCATCATCGTCGTAATCAGATTCACGGGCTTTCTCCTCAGCCATACGCTGAGAAGGCAGTTTAATGCCATAGGATGCCAGCTCACGGCGGGTTGGCACACGCACGCGGTTAGGACGCGGCAACTGCGGGCCAATCCCCTCTTTTACCTGAGGACGTGGTGTTCCACCTGTCGCCAGGCTAAAGACCGGCGCCGCAGCCGAAGCGGCTGCTGTAGCCTGTTTCACGCTCTCTGCCACTGGTGCAACCGCAGGCGTTGAAGTAGCTGGCGGTGCGGAGACAGAAGGTGTATTCACAACAGGCTCCTGCACCGGCTCGGGAACAGGCTGATACCATGCTGCCAGTGGCTCGCGCTCACGGGCACGGCGCTCTTCAACCTCTTCGAAATAGTACATTGGCGGACGAGACGGTTTGACCTCTTCCACCACCTCAGGTTCTGGTTGAGGCGCGACATAAGGCTCAGCAGGCTGAACAGGCTCAGGGACATACTCCTGATACGGTTGCGCGACGGGCTGCTCGTCGTACGGGTACCCCTGCGGCTCATGAACGGGCTCAGGTTGATAAGGTTGCTGCCACGGTTCCTGCTGGACCGGCGCATAGCTTTCTGGCTCCGGTGCGATAACCGGCTCTGGCGTATGAACGCCCGGCGCCGTTTGCCACTCTACCTGAGGCTGTTGAATAGCGGACTCGGGAGCGGGAACCGACGCAGACGGCATAACGGCTTCCGCTGGTGCTGCATAAGCCTGCGCCGCCGTGGTCGCGGCTGCCGCGGCGGCAACCGGTGCGGTAACAGAGTGACCGTTTAGCAGTGGATCGTATTCATCAAAATCGCCCGGCGTGGCGCGACTGCCAGAGAAAAGCACATCATCAGGATCGACGGCGGCACCGGCTGAACGGTACTCAACATGATCGTCTTCGTCCATGCGTTTACCGGAGAAGAGCGCCGCATCGGTTTTACGGCCCAGCGGGTTGGCAAATTTCTCGGCGACGCGCTGACGGCGTGCCAGTGCTCCACGCAAAATACGTGCACGACGAGATTCACGACGCTGTACGGGCGCATCGTCTTCCTCTTCGTACTCATCTTCATATTCGTCTTCATCGACCCATGTGTCGTCACGACGGGTACGGTTGCTGGCAAAGGTCAGAATAGTGAGGACAAAACTGCCGATCTTCTCGGCAATGCTCACCCACGACCAGCCGGTGAACAGCGTTAATCCTGCCGCCCAGATACACAGCAAGGCCAGGGTACCGCCGCTGCTGTGAAGCATAGGCTGTAACGCAGAGCTCAGCAGGCTACCGATGACCCCGCCAGACGCGAAATACCAGATGTCATCGGCGTTGATGGCTGCCAGCCCGCAGGAAGTGAGGATCAACGCCAGCGCGCCTATCAGGCGCAGCGAAACCGCGAAATAATCGATGTAGTCGTCATTCTGACGATGGCGCCAGGCAAACCAGCATCCGCCAATAATAATGACGGGAATGGTATAGGCCATCACACCGAAAATGAAAAACAGGGTGTCCGCAAGCCAGGCACCGGGAACGCCGCCTAAATTATGGATAGGCTCATGCCATGCAGTTTGTGACCAGCTGGGATCTGAGGGGTTGAAACTGAGTAAGGCTGCCATCAGCCAGACGGCAAAAAGGACAATAACAATCAGCAACGCCTCAAGGAGCCGACGTCCGCTGCTTAGCTTCGATAATGTGACTTCTTTGTCTTCAGTGTATTCCTGGCTCAAGAAAGGCTCTCCAGGTATCAGGCATATCCTGCCTGTTTGCTAAAACGGACAACAGCGCCGGGACACCCCGGCACTGTTGCTGTATGGATTAACAGGAGTGTAATCAAACTACACTGATTTTGCACCTGTTCCGTGTTAGCGCGTCTTAATAACCAGACGATTGCTCTGTTTGACCTCTTCCATCACCACATAGGTACGGGTGTCGTTCACGCCTGGCAGACGCAGCAGGGTTTCACCCAGCAGCTTACGGTAGGCGGACATATCTGGTACGCGGGTTTTCAACAGGTAGTCGAAATCGCCAGAAACCAGATGACACTCTTGAATTTCTTCAAGTTTTTGTACAGCGGCGTTAAATTGCTCAAACACATCCGGTGCACCACGATTCAGAGTAATCTCAACAAATACCAGAAGTGAGGCATCCAGATAATGCGGGTTCAGCAGAGCCGTATAGCCCTGAATAAAACCCTGTCTTTCCAGTCGGCGCACACGCTCAAGGCACGGCGTCGGGGAAAGTCCCACACGTTTTGAAAGCTCGACGTTGGAAATACGCCCATCCTTTTGCAATTCATTAAGAATGTTACGATCGATACGGTCGAGATCTTTGCCAGGGCGCTTCTTGCTATCTACCATTATTATTGTCTCTCTGTATTCCTTCCCTACTCCTGCCTGGACCCTGTGCACATCACTGTTCAGAGCCTGTACCCGTTAGTCATCACATCGCCTGGTTATCTATTAGACGCGATGCGGATTCGGGTTCTGTTGGTAAGAAGACCGTTGCCCGAAGGCAGTCACCGACATCACGTATGGCGTCTGTCCACGCCATGCGTAGATTTCACTGACCCGGTAAAAATGGCATTTACATGCATGCCTATGCGGCACACGGTTAACGCGGTTTTTTTTCTTCCTTGAATGTTTTCGCAAAAGCGCAGGGGATTGTCAAAGCAAAACATCGATTTTTAGTACAACATGCCGGATATTCATTTCGGTGGGGTATTAATCCTCATTTTATTGCCTTATAAACAAGCGAATTTAAGAAGTAAGCCTGATGTTATAGCGCTCAATTTATCGTCATTGCCTATCGTACAGATTGAGATCAACATTGCTGTGCTCTTTTTTTACGGCAACAAATTCCCTACAATCCAGCCAACTGTCTGCCAACAACAATGGGGATCTCATGGGCACGGCCAAACACAGTAAGCTGCTAATTCTTGGTTCTGGACCTGCGGGATATACCGCGGCGGTCTATGCTGCACGCGCTAACCTGCAACCGGTTTTGATTACCGGTATGGAAAAAGGCGGTCAGCTGACCACCACCACTGAAGTGGAAAACTGGCCAGGCGACCCTAACGACCTGACCGGGCCGCTGCTGATGGAGCGTATGCACGAGCATGCGGCTAAATTCGAAACCGAAATTCTGTTCGACCATATTAACAAGGTCGATTTGCAGAACCGTCCGTTCCGCCTGACGGGCGACAGCGGCGAGTACACATGCGATGCGCTGATCATCGCAACGGGCGCTTCTGCCCGCTACCTTGGCCTGCCGTCAGAAGAGGCGTTCAAAGGTCGCGGCGTTTCTGCCTGCGCAACCTGCGACGGTTTCTTCTATCGCAACCAGAAAGTCGCGGTCATCGGCGGCGGTAACACCGCCGTAGAAGAGGCGCTCTATCTGGCGAACATCGCTTCAGAAGTGCACCTGATCCACCGTCGCGACACTTTCCGCGCCGAGAAAATCCTGATCAAACGTCTGATGGATAAAGTGGCGAGCGGCAACATTGTGCTGCACACCAACCGTACGCTGGAAGAAGTGACGGGCGATCAGATGGGCGTTGCCGGTCTGCGTATTCGTGATACCCAGAACACCGATAACGTCGAAACGCTGGAAGTGGCGGGCCTGTTTGTGGCTATCGGCCACAGCCCGAACACGGCAATCTTCGAGGGGCAACTGGAGCTTGAAAACGGCTACATCAAAGTGCAGTCCGGTATTCACGGCAACGCGACCCAGACCAGCATCCCGGGTGTGTTCGCTGCTGGTGACGTCATGGACCACATTTACCGTCAGGCGATCACCTCCGCAGGCACCGGTTGCATGGCCGCGCTGGACGCTGAACGCTACCTTGATGGGCTGGCTGAACAAGGTAAATAATCTTTACAAGTCAGTAACAAACGTAAATAAAGGCGGCGATAAGTCGCCTTTATTGTCTCCTCGTTGTAACATTGCGCTGCCCACTTTCTAATAACATCACCTGCAAAGCACGCAATGGAAAAAACCCGTCAACAAGAGTTAACACGCTGGCTAAAACAGCAGAGCGTTCTTTCCCGCCGCTGGCTCATGATTTCCCGTCTTCTGGGACTGATCAGTGGTCTGTTGATTGTTGCCCAGGCATGGCTGCTGGCCCGCATTCTCAATCATATGATCATGGAGAACATTCCGCGTGAAGCGCTTCTGCTGCCCTTCATCGTCCTGATCCTGGTTTTCATTCTGCGCGCCTGGGTCGTCTGGCTGCGCGAACGCGTTGGTTTTCACGCGGGGCAGCATATTCGCTACGAAATTCGCCGACAGGTGCTTGATCGTCTTCAGGAAGCCGGGCCCGCATGGATCCAGGGAAAACCAGCCGGAAGCTGGGCAACGTTAATCCTTGAACAGATTGACGATATGCACGACTACTACGCCCGCTACCTTCCGCAGATGGCGCTGGCCGTCTGCGTCCCGCTGCTGATTGTGATAACCATTTTCCCTGTTAACTGGGTAGCTGCGCTGATCCTGCTGGGTACCGCCCCGCTCATCCCCCTGTTTATGGCGATGGTGGGGATGGGAGCGGCCGATGCGAACCGCCGTAACTTCCTTGCGTTGGGTCGCCTGAGCGGCCATTTCCTTGATCGTCTGCGCGGGATGGAGACGTTACGCATTTTTGGCCGGGGTGAAGCCGAAACGGAAAACATTCGCCTGGCGTCGCAGGATTTCCGTCAGCGCACGATGGAAGTGTTACGTCTGGCGTTTCTGTCGTCTGGCGTACTGGAATTCTTTACCTCGCTCTCTATCGCCCTCGTGGCGGTCTATTTTGGTTTCTCGTATCTCGGCGCGCTGGATTTTGGTCACTACGGTACGGCGGTAACGCTGTCTGCCGGTTTCCTGGCGCTTATTCTGGCTCCGGAATTTTTCCAGCCGCTTCGCGATCTTGGCACCTTCTACCATGCCAAAGCGCAGGCCGTTGGCGCGGCTGACAGCCTGAAAACGTTCCTGGAGACGCCGCTGGCGCATCCGGAGCGGGGAGAGGTAACGCTGAACGCCAATGAACCCGTGACCATTGAAGCACGTGATTTCTCTATCCTGTCACCGGAAGGGAAAGTGCTGGCTGGCCCACTGAACTTTACCTTACCCGCCGGGCAACGGGTGGTGCTGGTAGGGACCAGTGGTTCAGGAAAGAGCTCTCTGATCAATGCATTATCCGGTTTTATGGCTTATACCGGCTCACTGCGCATCAACAAAACCGAACTGCGCGATCTCGATCCGAACGCCTGGCGTAAACAGCTCAGTTGGGTGGGGCAAAACCCGCAGCTGCCAGCCCCGACGCTGCGGGAAAATGTCCTGCTGGCTCGCCCGGATGCACGTGAAGACGAGTTGCAATCTGTTCTCGACCGCGCCTGGGTCAGCGAGTTTCTGCCGCTGCTTCCGCATGGCGTCGATACCGTTGTCGGCGATCAGTCTGCCGGGTTATCCGTGGGCCAGGCGCAGCGCGTGGCGGTCGCCCGCGCGCTGCTTAATCCATGCCAGTTAATGCTGCTGGACGAGCCAGCGGCCAGCCTGGATGCGCACAGTGAACAGCGCGTGATGGCGGCCCTGAACGCCGCCTCGCGGCAGCAAACCACACTGATGGTCACTCATCAGCTGGAAGGCATTGCCGACTGGTACCAGATCTGGGTCATGGAAAACGGTCGTATTGTTGAGCAAGGCGATCACGCCTCTCTCGTTACCGCGCAGGGCCCCTTCGCTGCCCTGCTGGCGAATCGTAAGGAGGACATCTGATGCGTGCCCTGCTTCCCTATCTCGCGCTCTATAAACGCCACAAATGGATGCTGACGCTGGGCATCGTGCTGGCCATTGTGACCCTGCTTGCCAGCATCGGCCTGCTCACGCTTTCCGGCTGGTTCTTGTCTGCCTCTGCCGTGGCGGGGGTCGCCGGGCTCTACAGCTTCAACTACATGCTTCCGGCGGCGGGCGTCCGCGGCACCGCCATTACCCGTACGGCTGGACGGTACTTCGAGCGACTGGTCAGCCATGACGCGACATTCCGCGTGCTGCAACATCTGCGCATTTACACCTTCAGTAAACTGCTGCCCCTCTCCCCTGCCGGACTGGCGCGTTTTCGTCAGGGGGAATTGCTCAACCGTGTGGTTGCGGATGTCGACACCCTGGATCACCTCTACCTGCGCGTGATTTCCCCGATAGTCGGCGCGTTTGTGGTGATTGTGGTGGTCACGCTGGGCCTGTCGGTGCTGGATGTCGCTGTTGCGCTGACGCTGGGCGGGATCATGCTTTTGACGCTCATTATCCTGCCGCCGCTATTTTACCGCGCGGGTAAATCTACCGGAGAGAACCTGACGCGTCTGCGCGGGGAGTACCGCCAGCAGCTCACCTCCTGGTTACAGGGGCAGGCCGAACTGACGATATTTGGCGCCAGCGAGCGCTACCGTGCGCGAATGGAGAACACAGAACTGAACTGGCATGAAGCCCAGCGCCGTCAGTCTGAGCTTACCGCGTTCTCTCAGGCGCTTATGATGTTAATCGGGGGTGTCGCAGTCATCGCCATGCTCTGGATGGCGTCCGGTGGCGTTGGCAATAACGCACAGCCGGGCCCTCTGATTGCCTTGTTCGTATTCTGTGCCCTGGCGGCCTTTGAAGCGCTGGCGCCGGTGACGGGTGCCTTCCAGCATCTCGGTCAGGTCATCGCCTCCGCCCTGCGCATCACGGAGATTGCGGAGCAGGATCCGGAGGTGAAGTTCACCGCAGAGCAAACGGCCACGCCTGAGCAGGTTGCCCTGACGCTCAGTAACGTCACCTTCGCCTATGACAAGCAGGCACAGAATGCGCTGGAAGGCATCAGCCTCGCTGTGGATGCGGGTCAGCGGATTGCGATCCTCGGCCGTACCGGCTGCGGCAAATCCACGCTTTTGCAGTTGTTAACGCGAGCCTGGGATCCACAGCAAGGTCAGATTCAGTTTAACGGAACTCCGCTGGCAGACTTCAGCGAACAGGCGCTGCGCAAAACCGTCAGCGTGGTTCCGCAGCGCGTTCATCTCTTCAGCGCCACGCTGCGCGATAACCTGCTGCTGGCTGCACCGGAGGCCACTGATGACGTACTCCGCGCCATGCTGGAGCAGGTCGGGCTGCATAAGCTGCTTGAAGACGATGGCCTGAACAGCTGGCTGGGTGAAGGCGGTCGTCAACTCTCTGGCGGTGAGCTGCGTCGTCTGGCGATTGCGCGCGCGCTGCTGCATGATGCGCCGCTGATGTTGCTCGACGAGCCCACAGAAGGGCTTGATGCGACAACTGAAAGCCAGATCCTTGATTTACTTGCGAATGTTATGGCCGGTAAAACCGTACTGATGGTGACACACCGCCTGCGTGGACTGGCAAGTTTTGATCGGATAATTGTGATGGACAACGGACACATTATTGAGCAAGGTAGTCACGCAGAGCTGTTGACGAAACAGGGTCGCTACTACCAGTTTAAACAGCGTCTGTAGACTATATTTGTAGCGTCCTCACTCGCGTACTGGAGTTTTGCTGTCATGCGCCTGGTCCAGCTTTCTCGTCATAACATTGCGTTCCCGTCGCCAGAGGGAGCGCTGCGTGAACCCAATGGGCTGCTGGCACTTGGCGGCGATCTCAGCCCTGCCCGGCTCCTGATGGCCTACCAGCGCGGCATATTCCCGTGGTTTTCACCTGGCGACCCTATTTTATGGTGGTCTCCCGATCCGCGCGCCGTGCTCTGGCCCACGCAGTTTCACCTGAGCCGCAGCATGAAGCGTTTCCACGCAAAATCACCGTACCGGGTCACATTGAATCACGCCTTCGGTCAGGTGATAGAAGGGTGTGCGGAAGACCGTCATGAAGGGACATGGATCACCCGCGATATCATCACTGCCTATCATCAACTGCACGAGCTTGGCTACGCCCACTCCATTGAGGTGTGGGAAGGTGGCGAACTTGTTGGCGGTATGTACGGCGTCGCGCAGGGGACGTTGTTCTGCGGTGAGTCGATGTTCTCCCGGGCGGTAAACGCCTCGAAAACGGCCCTGCTGGTTTTCTGCCAGGAGTTTGCTCAGCGCGGCGGGCAGTTGCTGGATTGTCAGGTTCTGAACGAGCATACCGCCTCCCTCGGTGCGGTTGAAATCTCCCGCCGCCACTACATTGAGCACCTGGATAACTGCCGTCAGGAGAAGCTGCCGCGCGATTTTTGGGTACCGCGGACACTCTTTATGCCCAATGTCTAAATGTTTTCCGCATATTTTTTATGAGGGTGTTATAATTATGCCGCAGAGTAGCTTCTGCCTGTTGCCCCGCCGCCGTTTGGGACCTTCGCTTCAGATAACGTCCTGACGTTTATCCTGTTGTATCCCCTTTACGAATGCGCTTTCCGTTCGGTTGTACCGTGACGCTTGGGCAATGCGCCGAAACTGTTTTGCTGCGTTTTAAACGCGCAATTCTTTACTTAATTGATGAATTTCGGCATTATCTTGCCGGTTCAAAACTTGGTAGTGATACCCCAGAGGATTAGATGGCCAAAGAAGACAATATTGAAATGCAGGGTACCGTACTTGATACGTTGCCTAACACCATGTTTCGCGTAGAGCTGGAAAACGGTCACGTGGTAACTGCGCACATCTCCGGTAAAATGCGCAAAAACTATATCCGCATTTTGACGGGCGACAAAGTGACTGTTGAACTGACCCCGTACGACCTGAGCAAAGGCCGCATTGTCTTCCGTAGTCGCTAATTGTTTTCGCCTGTAATGGCAGATGAATATTTAATAAGGCCGGGATAATCCCGGCCTTTTTTTATTCATGGCTTTAGTGTTGGTGTATTGTCTTCCACGGTTGTACAGAGGCGCCAATTTATGGCTGTGGATTTATCCAGAACCAACATCGAACGAAACTGGAAAGCGCCTTGCAAAATTACTCTGCGGGCTGTTGCCCTCACCCCAGCCCTCTCCCATTGGGAGACGGAGAAAAGCAGGCATAAAAAAACCGGGCTGATGCCCGGTTTTTAACACACATATTACACTCAGTGAGCCGCTTCCGGCTTGTGCTTCGCCGCACTCTGGAAATCGTACGTCAGTTCGTTCTTCGCCTGATCCAGTGCCACTGTCACCTGGCCGCCGTCCACCAGCGAGCCAAACAGCAGTTCGTTCGCCAGCGGTTTCTTCAGGTTATCCTGAATCACACGCGCCATCGGACGGGCACCCATCGCACGGTCGTAGCCTTTCTCAGCCAGCCAGTTGCGGGCCTCCTGGCTCACTTCCAGCGACACGCCTTTCTGATCAAGCTGAACCTGCAGTTCGACGATGAACTTGTCTACCACCTGATGGATCACCTCGGTAGACAGGTGATCGAACCAGATAATGTTGTCCAGACGGTTGCGGAACTCCGGCGTAAAGATCTTCTTGATCTCTTCCATCGCATCGGTGCTGTTATCCTGGTGGATCAGGCCGATGGATTTGCGCTCGGTTTCACGGACACCGGCGTTGGTGGTCATCACCAGCACCACGTTACGGAAGTCCGCCTTGCGCCCGTTGTTGTCGGTCAGCGTCCCGTTGTCCATCACCTGCAGCAGGATGTTGAACACGTCCGGGTGCGCTTTCTCGATTTCATCGAGCAGCAGTACCGCATGTGGATGCTTGATCACCGCGTCGGTGAGTAGACCGCCCTGGTCAAAGCCCACGTATCCCGGAGGCGCACCAATCAAGCGGCTGACGGTGTGACGCTCCATATACTCGGACATATCAAAGCGCAGCAGTTCAATGCCCAGCGCTTTCGAGAGCTGCACCGTTACTTCGGTTTTCCCGACACCGGTTGGACCGGCGAACAGGAACGAACCGACAGGCTTATGCTCATGCCCAAGTCCGGCACGGGCCATCTTGATCGCTTCGGTTAAGGCCTCAATGGCTTTATCCTGACCAAAGACCAGCATCTTCAGACGATTGCCAAGGGTACGCAGCGTGTCGCGATCGCTCTGAGAAACGCTTTTCTCAGGAATGCGCGCGATACGAGCCACTACGGACTCAATATCCGCCACGTTGACGGTTTTCTTACGCTTGCTGGCTGGCATCAGACGCGCACGCGCCCCTGCCTCGTCAATCACGTCAATCGCCTTATCTGGCAGATGACGATCGTTGATGTATTTCACCGCCAGCTCCACCGCCGCACGCACCGCTTTCGCGGTGTAACGCACGTCGTGGTGCGCTTCATACTTCGGTTTCAGGCCGTTGATGATCTGCACCGTTTCCTCGACGGACGGTTCAGTGACATCGATTTTCTGGAAGCGACGCGCCAGGGCACGATCCTTCTCAAAGATGTTGCTGAACTCCTGGTAAGTGGTCGAGCCAATCACCCGGATCTTGCCGCTGGAGAGCAGCGGTTTGATCAGGTTAGCGGCGTCCACCTGCCCACCCGAAGCGGCACCCGCACCGATGATGGTATGAATTTCATCGATAAACAGGATGCTGTTGGTATCCTGCTCCAGCTGTTTTAACAGCGCCTTGAAGCGTTTTTCAAAATCACCACGGTATTTGGTGCCCGCCAGCAAAGAGCCGATATCCAGCGAGTAGATGGTGCAATCGGCAATTACTTCCGGTACGTCGCCCTGCACAATGCGCCAGGCGAGACCTTCGGCAATCGCGGTTTTACCCACGCCCGATTCCCCCACCAGCAGCGGGTTATTTTTGCGGCGACGGCACAGCACCTGAATCGCGCGCTCCAGCTCTTTATCGCGACCAATCAGCGGGTCGATACCGCCAACGCGAGCAAGCTGATTAAGGTTGGTGGTGAAGTTTTCCATACGATCCTCCCCGCCTGCTTGCTCTTCATTGTTATTGACCTGATTGCTGGGATCCGATGCCTGGTTAGGCTCGTCTTTGCGCGTGCCGTGGGAAATAAAGTTAACCACATCGAGTCGGCTGACTTCGTGTTTGCGCAGCAGGTAGGCCGCCTGCGACTCCTGCTCGCTGAAGATGGCGACCAGGACGTTTGCGCCCGTCACTTCGCTACGTCCGGAAGACTGGACGTGGAATACCGCGCGCTGCAGCACACGCTGGAAGCTGAGCGTCGGCTGTGTGTCGCGCTCTTCTTCACTGGCTGGCAGCACCGGTGTCGTTTGTTCGATGAAGGCTTCGAGTTCCTGACGTAGCGCCACCAGATCCACGGAGCAGGCTTCCAGCGCTTCGCGGGCAGATGGGTTGCTAAGCAGTGCGAGCAGTAAATGCTCGACGGTCATAAACTCATGTCGGTGCTCACGCGCTCTGGCGAAAGCCATATTTAAACTGAGTTCCAGTTCTTGATTGAGCATAGGCACCTCCCCCAATTTTATGCCTTATCAGGCCTTTTCCAGCGTACACAGCAACGGATGCTCGTTCTCCCTCGCATAGTCGTTCACCATCGCCACTTTGGTTTCCGCCACCTCGGCGGTAAAGATGCCGCAGATAGCTTTGCCACGATAATGAACGGTAAGCATCAGTTGCGTTGCACGTTCTACATCATAAGAAAAGAACTTTTGTAGCACGTCAATAACAAATTCCATCGGCGTGTAATCATCGTTCATTAACATAACTTTATACATAGATGGCGGTTTTAGCGCGTCACGCACTTTGTCTTCCGCCAGCTGGTCAAAATCCAGCCAGTCGTTGGTCTTACCCATTTTGCATAACCACTTTGAATCTACCTCAGATGTTAGATAACAATCATCTATTACTGTCATCCGCGATGTCTGTCACAAACTGTTGCAATAGCGTTAACTGCTTCAAACTTTGGTTGATTATTGTCCCATCTCCAGCGCCAAACGCTTGACGATGTCTTTCGATTCTCTAAATTGTACAAGCGTGAGATGGCGAGGTTTTGAACAGCCCCCACTCCACCACCGGTTCATTCCATCTTAACTTATAAGATTTACGAAGGATGTCGAAGCATGGAAATGGGTACTGTTAAGTGGTTCAACAACGCCAAAGGGTTTGGCTTCATCTGCCCCGAAGGCGGCGGCGAGGATATATTCGCTCACTATTCCACCATTCAGATGGATGGTTACAGAACGCTCAAAGCCGGGCAGTCCGTCCGGTTCGATGTACATCAGGGACCCAAAGGCAATCACGCAAGCCTTATCGTACCGATTGAAGCAGAAACGGTTGCTTAGCTCTCTGTTTTATTGTGTACATCCCGCAGTCAAAATGCCAGCCCGATCGGCTGGCATTTTTATTTTCGGGTTATTCCCGAGCCAGCGCATCCACCGGATCCAGCCGCGCCGCGTTGCGGGCCGGCAGCCAGCCAAACAAGATGCCGGTAAAGGTCGAGCATAAAAATGCGGTAAGAATAGCCACCGGTGAAAACCCAATCTCCCAGCCGGGTAAGAAAATCTGCAGGGCAAAAGCGATCATCATCGACAGCGCAATCCCCATGGCGCCGCCCACCAGACACACCAGCACCGCTTCAATCAAAAATTGCTGCAGTACGTCGCTGGCTCTGGCCCCGACCGCCATACGAATACCAATTTCCCGGGTACGTTCCGTCACCGAGACCAGCATGATATTCATCACCCCGATACCGCCAACGACCAGCGAAATCACCGCCACCAGCGTGAGGAACAGCTGAAGAGTACGTGTGGTCTTTTCCGCCGTTTTCAAGAGGCCGTCCATATTCCAGGTGAAGAAATCCTTCTTCCCGTGACGCAGGGTTAACAACCGCTCAAGCTGCTGTTCGGCCAGCGCGCTGTCATAGCCCTCCTTGACGCGCACGGTGATAGAGTTCAGCCACGACTGCCCCATAATCCGCCCGGAAATGGTGCTGTACGGTAGCCAGACCCGCAGGATCTTGCTGCTGCCAAACATGGACTGCTTCTCTTCCGCCACGCCAATCACGGTGGCTGGCATGTTCCCTACGAGGATCACTTCGCCCACGACGTTGGTTTTATTGGGGAAGAGCTGTCTGCGCGAGTTCGCGTCCAGTACCACCACCTGCGCCCTGCCCGCCAGCTGTTCGGCGTTGAAGGTCGCCCCTTCGCTGAAGGTCATGCCGTAGACGTTAAAATAATCTCCGCTGACGCCGTTCGCGCTGGCGGCAACGTCCACGTTACCCACGCGCAGGCGAAGGTTTTGCGACACGGCAGGCGTCGCCGAATTGACCCACGGCTGTTTCTGAATGGCCGCCAGGTCGTCGTATTTCAACGCCTGCTGATACTGCGGTTCGTCATCACCAAAGTCTTTCCCGGGATAGACGTCAATGGTGTTGGTCCCGATAGCGCGGATATCCGCCAGCACCAGCTGTTTGGCTGCATCGCCCACCACCACAATCGACACCACCGATGCAATACCGATGATGATCCCAAGCATGGTCAGCAGGGTGCGCATTTTATTGGCCGCCATCGCCAGCCAGGCCATGGTCAGCGCCTCGCGAAAACCGCTGGAAAACTGTCCCCAGCCGGTTGCAGCAGGCAAGGCTTCTTTTGGCGCGGCCGCTCTGGACGCACGCGGCGGCGGGTTGCTCACCAGCTCGCCGTCGTGGATCTCGATAATGCGCTCAGCCTGCGCCGCCACCTGCGGATCGTGAGTCACGATAATGACCGTGTGCCCCTGATCGCGAAGCTGATGGAGGATCGCCATCACCTCTTCACCGGAATGGCTGTCGAGCGCCCCGGTGGGTTCATCGGCCAGGATCACCTGCCCGCCGTTCATCAGCGCACGGGCAATACTCACGCGCTGCTGCTGACCGCCAGAAAGCTGTGAGGGCTGATAATCTACCCGCTCCGCCAGGCCAAGACGCGTTAACAGCGCCTGCGCCCGCGCAAGGCGTTTCTTGCGCTCCACACCTGCATAGACCGCCGGGACCTCCACGTTCTGCGCCGCACTCAGGTGAGAGAGCAGATGGTAACGCTGAAAGATAAAGCCGAAGTGTTCCCGACGCAGCTTTGCCAGCGCGTCGCCGTCCAGAGTGGAAACGTCCGTTCCGGCCACGCGGTAGGTGCCGCTGGTCGGTTTATCCAGACAGCCAAGAATGTTCATCAGCGTCGATTTACCGGAACCCGACGCGCCAACAATCGCCACCATCTCGCCCGCTTCCACGCGCAGGGAGATGCCCTTCAGCACCTCCACCGGACCATCGCCCGACGGATAGCTGCGACGAATGTCAGTCAGCTCAAGCAATGCCGTCATTTCGCCGCTCCGGGCAGGGTTTCGCTGGTGACCACCTCGTCACCCTCTTCCAGCCCTTTCACCACCACCACGTCAGTATCGTTGCGTGCGCCAATCACCACTTCACGCTCACGCGTTTCGCCGTTGCGTAGCACCTTCACCTTATAACGGTTATCCCCGGCGGATTCCCCCAGCGCAGAGAGCGGAACGGTCAGCACGTTTTTTACGCCGGTCAGCTGAATATGGACCTGCGCGGTCATATCCAGACGCAGCACGCCCTGCGGGTTGGGGACTTCAAAACGGGCATAGTAGAAGATCGCATCGTTCACTTTTTCCGGCGTAGGCAGAATGTCCTTCAGCACGCCTTCATAGCGCGTCTGCGGATCGCCCAGTACGGTAAACCAGGCGTTCTGCCCCGGCTTAAGATGGATAACATCCGCCTCGGAAACCTGCGCTTTCACCAGCATAGTGCTCATGTCCGCCAGCGTCAGAATGTTCGGCGCCTGTTGGGCGGCAATCACCGTCTGACCCTGAAGCGTGGTGATCTGGGTCACTTCCCCGGCCATGGGCGCCACAATCTTCGTATAATCGAGGTTGGTTTTCGCCGTATCCAGCGAGGCCTGGTTGCGCTTGATTTGCGCGTCAATGGTGCCAATCTGCGCCTGTTTCACCGCCAGTTCGGTGGCGGCCGTGTCGAGATCCTGTTTCGAGATCGCCTGCGTTTTGGCCAGCGCCTGCTGACGCGTCAGGGTCACCTGGGCAAGATTACGTTCCGCCAGCGCCTGCGCACGCTGCGCGCGCAGCTCCATCAGCGTGGCTTCCACTTCCCGGATCTGGTTTTCAGCCTGTTCCGGGTCGATAACGCCGAGCAGCTGCCCCTTTTTCACCTTATCGCCAATCTCAACGGACAGCGTTTTTAACTGCCCGCTAACCTGTGCGCCCACGTCAACCTTGCGCAGCGCATCAAGTTTGCCGGTCGCCAGCACGTTTTGCTGCAATTCACCCGGACGGACGATCAGCGTTTGATACTGCGGAACCGGCGCGTTGAGCACTTGCCATAACCAGTATCCGGCCGCTATCACCACTATCGCCAGCAGCAGAAACCACTTTCTGCGTTTTCCCTTAAGGTTCATAAATATTCCAAATAATTATTCTGGCTTACATCAACGTCGATTCTATCTAAACCACTCCTCAACGAAACCCCTGAATTCAGGAAATACCTGGATTTGTTGACACAACGTTGACAAAGGGCCTGCTGAAATAACGCCATTCCATAAGAAGCAGGATCTCACATGTCTTCCATCGTCGATACACCGTATTCCACTCTGTCGCAGCCTAAATCCGGCTGGCAGCTGTTTAAAAGCCTGGTCACTGGCGCCATTACGCCGGGCCTGGCATGGCAAAATCCCGCCTATCGACGTAAGTTTGCGCTTCGCACGCTGGCCACACCGCTCAGCACCGCACGTCTGCTCTCAAGCCTGGCAAAGCAGCCCCGTTTGATGCAAATGCTGCAGGTCCAGCCTGGCCTGCCCTGTCGCCTGCATCGCCCTTGGCTGACCGTGAATATGGATCGCCCGCATGCGCTGGAAGCCCTGAACTGGCACTACCAGACCATGAGTGACCACCTGCCAGCCGCGCTGCTCAAAGGCTATCTTTCTAAGCAGGGCGTGACGCTCCTGACCTTAACCGGTAAGGATGAACAGCAGTTTACCGTTCGGTTGTGCGCCGATGCGTTCCTGGATAAAGAGGGAGAAGCTACCCTCTTTTTCAGTGACCATCAGGATACCGTGCTGGCGGAAATAACGTTTACGCTGTGCCCGTTTGAAGGCAAAAGCACACTCTTTATCGGCGGCCTGCAGGGGGCGAAAGCCCACGTTCCGCATGAGCTGATCCAGAAGGCAACCAAGGCGTGCCATGGCCTTTTCCCGAAACGTCTGCTGGTTGAAGCGGTTATGACGCTTGGCAGCGCCTTCCCGGTGGAGCAGATTGTGGCGGTGAGTAATGCCACCCACATCTATCGCAGCTGGCGATATCGCAAGAAAAAAGAGGGGAAACTGCTGGCGGATTACGACAGCTTCTGGATCTCCCTCGGCGGACACAAACAGGATAACGGTAACTTTGAACTGCCGCTTGCCATGCCGCGTAAGTCCATGGAAGAGATTGCCAGTAAAAAACGCGCGGAATATCGCCGCCGCTATGAGCTGCTGGATAGCCTCACGGAGCAGGTCACCCAGGCAACCCGGCGTTAATCGGCTTTCCCGCGTGCCAGCCACAGGACGCGGGAGAACATTTTACGCAGCAGCGTAGGCACCGATTCGATCCCTCTCCGCCCTGCTTCTGTTGCCACTTCAATGGCTAAATCCGGTTTTGAAGAGCGGTGGATCGCTTTGGCGATCACGCGCCGCATGTTCATCGGCACATCAACCGGCACCATCGCTATCCTGTGGAACACGTCATCGAACCCCTGGCGGTACATAAAGTGCTCCATGTCCATGGCGGGCAGCATGGTTAAATGGTCCCGCTCTTCTTCTCGCTCATCGTTCAACAGGCTGCGCACGGTGGATGCGTATTTTTTACCCGCCTCATCGCCGTCGACCAGCACGTGCCATTCTATGCCCATCCGCCGGGCGAATTTGATCAGCGGCTTTAACCCTGACTGCGCAAACTCGATGACCTTAATCCCCTCCGCATCAAAATGGTGGCCGCACTGGCGCGCCAGCTCGTTGATGACCCAGGTCTCGGTTTCCCCCTCCACCAGAAGCCAGCAGCGGGCAAAAAGCGACGAGGCGCGATTAAAGCGGATATGAAACGCAATACGGCGACCATCCTCGGCATTCATCCCTCCCGGCCCCAGCCGGTAAGCAGAAACGCGCGATGATTCACGCACCAGGCGGCAAACATACTCGACCGGCGTCAGCGACAACAACTCGCCGGAATTGGTGGTGGTAATGCGCTGAAGCGGCAGCAGATTCAGCAGGTGCCAGGCAACGGAGAGCATGATGGGGTGCAGACGTGTTTCCGGGTCTTCCACCAGCAGCAGCGGACGCGCATCGCGATCCAGACGGACGGTTCCCTTGGCCTGCAGAAGAGTGGAAAACAGCCCCAGCAAAATCACCCGATGAGTGCGTCCGCCGGGCCGGTCGATCATCCGGTTAATGATATCGAGATAGCGCCAGCTTCGTTGCTCATCATGGGACCGACGGCGCATCAGACGATGGCGCGACTGCGAGGTCCCCTGCTCGGAAAAATAGTGCTCCAGCAGTTGCACCATGGCAGATAGCCCCTGGCGGATTTGCCCATCAGTGAGATTTTGCGGACGCGAAACCAGCTCGCGTGCCAGGAAATCAAGCTCGCGGGCGGTGACTTCTACTTCCGGCATATGCGGCACGGTACCGTTACGGATACGCCGCATAAAACGCGCATCGCGCAAGCGTAGCACCGGCATCAAACGAATCAGATGACGGGCCAGCTCGTCGATATTGTCCAGCGGGATGGGGTTGCCTTTCTGGTCGAGAAATTCACGCAGGGTCAGCACCCCTTCATTCTCTGACATCTCGCCTTCCAGACGATAAAAAATACGGTGGAAGCCATCGTCGCTCTGAACCCAGCACGGTGACATCGGGCGGAAGCGACGCACCCGGTGACGCCCCGGCTCGGATTCGCGGAACGTCAGAATGATATGGAGATGCTTCTCGCGGCCGTTGACATCGCCGGGCGGAAACCAGAAATCATCATGAACGAAGTGATACAAATCGCCTTCGGGCGAAAGCAGCAGCGTCAGCGCATCCAGCAGGCTGGACTTACCCCAGGCGTTCTCGCCGATGAGGACGTTATTCTGCTCCAGCTGGAGTGACAGACGGTTTATACCGCGAAACCCGACAATTTCCACACGTTCGAGAAGCATACATCCCCCGAGAAATGATCACTTTTTCCTTTAAGTTATCAGCAGTATAGCGGCAGGATGCCGCGCAGAACACTGTCAGGCCTCCTGATTATTTTGTCTCAGCACGAAAAATTCAGAATTTACGTGCAAGGTTTCATTTGAAATAGTCTCAATAGCACCACAAACTATCGCCCGCAAATTGGACTATGATCTATTCACCTCCAGTTTGAACAAGGATTGACATCACATTGCCTTAAATCAAATTATCCGAATTTATTTAAGTGGCGAAGGGGTGTTGTTGGTTTCTAAAATAATGGCTCTTTGAGTCGTCATCCCTTTATGGCGATATATCCCGCGCGCGGGAAAGCGTGCGGTAGTTAATTGAGGTGGTTATGTTCAGAAAATTAGCAGCAGAATGCTTTGGTACATTCTGGCTGGTGTTTGGTGGCTGCGGTAGTGCCGTTCTGGCAGCAGCATTTCCGGAACTCGGCATTGGTTTTGTCGGCGTCGCGCTGGCATTTGGTTTAACGGTATTAACCATGGCCTTCGCCGTAGGACATATTTCCGGTGGTCATTTTAACCCGGCCGTGACATTAGGCTTATGGGCTGGTGGTCGCTTCCCGGCTAAAGAGGTCATTGGCTATATTGTCGCTCAGGTTGTGGGCGGTATTATTGCTGCCGCGGTGCTGTACGTGATTGCCAGCGGTAAAGCCGGCTTTGACGCCGCAGCCAGCGGTTTTGCTTCCAACGGCTTCGGTGAGCACTCGCCTGGCGGCTACTCCATGCTCTCCGCCATTGTGATTGAAATTGTACTGACCGCCGGCTTCCTGCTGGTGATTCACGGCGCGACCGACAAATACGCCCCTGCGGGCTTCGCGCCTATCGCCATTGGTCTGGCACTGACGCTTATTCACCTGATCTCCATTCCGGTGACCAACACCTCGGTGAACCCGGCGCGCAGCACCGCCGTCGCTATTTTCCAGGGCGGTTGGGCACTTGAGCAGCTGTGGCTGTTCTGGGTAATGCCGATCGTCGGCGGTATTCTGGGCGGCGTGCTGTATCGCACCCTGCTGGAAAAACGCGATTAATCTTTCCCTCCCTCTCCCCGTGGGAGAGGGCCAGGGTGAGGGCAACAGGCCGGGTAAGGCGCAGCCGACACCCGGCTTTCTTTTGCCGCTTTACTGAACAGCCTTTATTGGGTAGTGTCTCTGGCGCTCAACAGCTACTCACAAGGACCGGTTGTTCATGTTCTCAGGACTCCTCATTATTTTGCTGCCCCTGATTGTGGGCTATCTTATCCCGCTGCATCAGGCATCGGCATTACGGCTTATCAACCGTTTTCTCAGCTGGATTGTTTACGTCATTCTGTTCTTTATGGGGATTAGCCTGGCCTTTCTGGATAACCTGGCGACCAATCTGCTTTCCATCCTGCATTATTGTGCGGTCACTGTTGTGGTTATTTTGCTCTGCAATATCGCCGCCTTATTCTGGCTTGAACGCACTATTCCGTGGAAAAACCATCACCATCAGGAAAAACTGCCTTCCCGAATTGCGATGGCGCTGGAATCATTAAAACTGTGCGGCGTCGTGGTGCTCGGTTTTGTCCTTGGACTCACCGGATGGCCTTTTTTGCAGCACGCCACCGAAGCCAGCGAATATACCCTGATATTCCTGCTGTTCCTTATTGGTATCCAGCTACGCAATAATGGCATGACCCTGAAACAGATTGTCCTGAATCGTCGGGGAATGATTGTTGCCGTTATTGTGGTCGCCAGTTCAATGGTGGCAGGCGTCATTAACGCCTTGATTCTCGACCTGCCGCTCAAAACCGGCCTGGCCATGGCCTCCGGATTTGGCTGGTATTCCCTCTCCGGTATTCTGCTAACCGAGTCGTTTGGCCCTGTTATTGGCAGCGCCGCCTTCTTTAACGACCTGGCGCGGGAGTTAATCGCCATCATGCTGATCCCGGGTCTGGTTCGCCGCAGCCGCTCTACCGCGCTGGGTCTGAGCGGGGCGACGTCGATGGACTTTACCCTGCCGGTATTACAACGCTCTGGCGGGCTGGAAATGGTGCCCGCCGCCATCGTGCACGGCTTTATTCTGAGCCTGCTGGTGCCTGTTCTGATGGCCTTTTTCTCCGCCTGATACCTCTCTGGCGGTAGGGTTCCTGCCGCCAAAATTGCGCTAAATCAATCTCCCTCTATTTTGTCAGAAAAAGCCCTTTTCACCGCCCGGACACAGGCATAACCTTAAACATGTATATCAAATATAACTTTAACAGGTGTGATTATGTTTTGTGTGCAATGTGAACAAACTATCCGTACCCCGGCAGGCAATGGCTGTTCTTACGCGCAGGGTATGTGCGGTAAAACCGCAGAAACATCAGACCTGCAGGATCTGCTGATTGCTGCCCTGCAGGGGCTTTCCGCCTGGGCATTCAAAGCCCGCGAGTACGGTATTGTCGACCACTACGTAGACAGCTTTGCGCCGCGCGCCTTTTTCTCCACGCTGACTAACGTTAACTTTGATTCGCCGCGCATTGTCGGGTACGCCCGTGAAGCGATTGCCCTGCGCGAAGCGCTGAAAGCGCAGTGCCTGAATGCCGATGCCAGCGCCCGCGTGGACAACCCGATGTCAGAACTGCAGCTGGTGAGTGACGACCTGGGCGAATTACAGCGTCAGGCCGCAGAATTTACCCCGAACAAAGACAAAGCGGCGATTGGCGAGAACATTCTCGGCCTGCGCCTGCTGTGCCTGTACGGCCTGAAAGGTGCCGCAGCCTATATGGAGCACGCGCACGTGCTTGGCCAGTACGATAACGACATCTACGCGCAGTACCACAAAATCATGGCGTGGCTGGGCACCTGGCCTGCCGATATGAATGCGCTGCTTGAGTGCTCTATGGAAATCGGCCAGATGAACTTCAAAGTGATGAGCATTCTGGATGCCGGTGAAACCAGCACCTACGGTCATCCAACGCCAACGCAGGTCAATGTGAAAGCGACCGAAGGCAAATGTATTCTCATCTCCGGCCACGACCTGAAAGATCTCTACAACCTGCTGAAGCAGACCGAAGGCACCGGCGTTAACGTCTATACCCACGGCGAAATGCTGCCCGCACACGGCTACCCGGAACTGCGTAAATTCAAACATCTGATCGGGAACTACGGCAGCGGCTGGCAGAATCAGCAGGTTGAGTTCGCCCGCTTCCCGGGCCCAATTGTGATGACCTCTAACTGCATCATCGACCCGACCGTCGGCGCGTATGATGACCGCATCTGGACCCGCAGCATCGTCGGCTGGCCGGGCGTGAGCCACCTTGAAGGTGACGATTTCGGTCCGGTGATCGCCCAGGCGCAGCAGATGGCGGGCTTCCCGTACAGCGAAATTCCGCACCTCATCACCGTTGGCTTTGGCCGCGAAACGCTGCTCGGCGCCGCAGACTCGCTGATTGACCTCGTCAGCCGTGAAAAACTGCGCCACATCTTCCTGATTGGCGGCTGTGACGGCGCGCGCGGTGAGCGTAACTACTTCACCGATTTCGCCACCCGCGTGCCGGAAGATTGCCTGATCCTGACGCTGGCCTGCGGTAAATACCGTTTCAACAAGCTGGACTTCGGCAACATTGAAGGGCTGCCACGTCTGGTGGATGCTGGTCAGTGTAACGATGCCTATTCAGCCATCATTCTGGCGGTCACGCTGGCGGAGAAACTGGGCTGCGGCGTGAACGATCTGCCGCTGTCGCTGGTGCTCTCCTGGTTCGAGCAGAAAGCGATTGTGATCCTGCTGACCCTGCTCTCTCTGGGCGTAACCAATATCGTCACCGGCCCGACCGCGCCAGGCTTCCTGACGCCGGACCTGCTGGCCGTGCTGAACGAGAAATTCGGTCTGCGTTCCGTGACCACCGTAGAAGAAGATATGCAGCAACTGCTGAGCGCGTAAGGAGTATTTCATGACCATGCCAACCTCTCAGTGCCCGTGGCGGATGCAGGTTCATCACATCCATCAGGAGACGCCGGATGTGTGGACGCTGTCGCTGCTGTGCCATGACTACTACCCGTACCGTGCCGGTCAGTATGCGCTGGTCAGCGTCCGTAACGCGGCGGACACATTGCGCGCCTATACGATCTCCTCGACGCCGGGCGTGAGCGAATACATTACGCTCACTATCCGCCGCATCGATGACGGTGCAGGCTCGCAGTGGCTCACGCGTGACGTCAAGCGCGGGGATTACATCTGGCTGTCTGACGCTCAGGGGGAATTTACCTGTGACGACAAAAGCGAAGATAAATTCCTGCTGCTGGCCGCAGGCTGTGGCGTCACGCCGATCATGTCAATGCGTCGCTGGCTGGCCAAAAACCGCCCGCAGGCCGACGTGCAGGTGATCTACAGCGTGCGTTCGCCGGACGATGTGATCTTTGCCGATGAGTGGCACAACTACCCGGTGACGCTGGTGGCAGAGCACAACGCGACGCACGGTTTTGTCGAGGGACGTCTGAGCCGCGAGCTGCTGCAACGCGTGCCCGATATAGCGAACCGTACGGTGATGACCTGCGGCCCGGCACCGTATATGGAGATTGTGGAACAGGAAGTGAAAGCCCTGGGCGTAACCCGCTTCTTCAAAGAGCAGTTCTTCACGCCGGTGGCGGAGGCGGCAACCAGCGGGATTCAGTTCACCAAACTGCAACCGGCACAAACCTTCTTTGGCCGCGTCGGCACCACGCTGCTGGAAGCGCTGGAAAGCAATAAGGTGCCCGTGGTAGCTGCCTGTCGCGCGGGCGTATGCGGTTGCTGTAAAACGAAGGTAGTCTCCGGGGAGTACAGCGTGACCAGCACCATGACGCTGACCGATGCAGAAATTGCCGAGGGTTATGTGCTGGCGTGCTCATGTCATCCGCAGGGCGATCTTGTGCTCGCGTAATCGTTAAACGTGTCATTGTAGGCCCGGTAAGCGCCAGCGCCACCGGGCTTTTTGTCGGGTGGCACTACGTTTACCCGACCTACAACAACCCTATCGCCACGCAGGACCTTTCCCTACCGCGTACCGCCCTGCCCCTAAAAACGCCACCGCCAGCGAGCCGATAAAGAAATACACCAGGCTCTCAATGGCCCACGCACCGACGGCATCGAGTGCAAAGGTTTTGCCCGTGCCCACCATCAGCCATGCCACAATCATGGTAAACGCCAGCACCAGCGCCGCCGGGCGCGTAAAGAGGCCGACAATAATCAGGATCGGAGCCACCACTTCGCCAATCAATACGCCGTAAGCAATAAACCCCGGCAGCCCTTTTTCCACCAGCAGGCCGCTGATGAAGCCCACACCGCCAAATAACTTGTGTAATCCGTGAAACAACATCAGCCCACCGACGGCAAGTCGTAACAAGAGTTTGCCGAGATCGTCGCACGTTAGCTTTTCGTTTACAGCAATTAACAATGATTTAACCATCTGAAATGATTCCCGTTTTCACCCAATCTGTCGCCAGATTATGCCGAATCATTGCCGGTGAAAACCACCCTGAAATGAGGGGTATTGTGCAGGCAATACAGTGACTTTCTTCTAAGCTTGTAAGCGATATCACAAAAAGGAGACGGACAACCATGAAACAAACCGTGGCTGCATACATAGCGAAGACCCTTGAACAGGCAGGTGTAAAACGTATCTGGGGCGTAACCGGCGATTCACTGAACGGGCTGAGCGACAGCCTCAACAAGATGAAAACCATTGAATGGATGCCGACCCGTCATGAGGAGGTCGCCGCCTTTGCCGCCGGGGCCGAAGCACAGCTCACCGGAGAGCTGGCCGTCTGCGCCGGGTCGTGTGGTCCAGGGAACCTGCATCTGATTAACGGGCTGTTCGACTGTCACCGCAATCACGTGCCGGTGCTGGCAATTGCCGCCCATATTCCCTCATCTGAAATCGGCAGTGGCTATTTTCAGGAGACGCATCCGCAGGAGCTGTTCCGTGAATGCAGCCACTATTGCGAGCTGGTGTCCTCGCCGGAGCAGATCCCGCAGGTTCTGGCGATAGCCATGCGCAAGGCGGTGCTGAACCGGGGTGTTTCTGTGGTCGTGATCCCGGGGGATGTAGCGCTCAAGGCTGCGCCCGAAGGGGCCAGCACCCACTGGTATCACGCCCCCCAGCCAGTCGTTACCCCAGCTGAAGAGGAGCTGAAAAAACTGGCGCAACTGCTGCGTTACGCCAGCAATATCGCCCTGATGTGCGGCAGCGGCTGTGCTGGCGCGCACAAGGAACTCCTTGAATTTGCAGGTAAGCTAAAAGCCCCAATTGTTCATGCCCTGCGCGGCAAAGAGCACGTCGAGTACGATAACCCTTACGACGTGGGCATGACCGGGCTGATCGGTTTTTCGTCCGGCTTCCATACCATGATGAATGCCGACACGCTGATCCTGCTCGGTACCCAGTTCCCCTATCGCGCGTTCTACCCGACGGATGCCAAAATCATTCAGATCGATATTAACCCGGCCAGCATCGGTGCACACAGCAAGGTCGATATGGCGCTGGTGGGCGACATTAAATCCACCCTTGCCGCCCTGCTGCCGCTGCTGGAAGAGAAAACGGATCGTAAATTCCTCGACAAAGCCCTGAGCGATTACCGCGATGCGCGTAAGGGGCTGGACGAACTCGCCAAACCGAGCGACAAAGCGATCCACCCGCAGTATCTCGCGCAGCAGATCAGCCACTTCGCGGACGACGATGCCATCTTTACCTGCGACGTCGGCACGCCAACCGTCTGGGCGGCACGCTACCTGAAGATGAACGGCAAACGCCGCCTGCTCGGCTCGTTCAACCACGGCTCAATGGCCAACGCCATGCCGCAGGCGCTGGGCGCCAAAGCCACCGCCCCGGAGCGTCAGGTGGTGGCGATGTGCGGTGACGGCGGATTCAGCATGCTGATGGGCGATTTCCTGTCGGTGGTGCAGATGAAGCTGCCGCTGAAAATCGTGGTCTTCAATAACAGCGTGCTGGGCTTTGTGGCGATGGAGATGAAGGCCGGGGGCTATCTGACGGACGGCACCGAGCTTCACGACACCAACTTTGCCCGCATTGCCGAAGCCTGCGGCATAACCGGTATCCGCGTGGAGAAAGCCTCCGAGGTGGATGAAGCCCTGCAACGGGCGTTTTCCATCGACGGCCCGGTGCTGGTGGATGTGGTGGTCGCCAAAGAGGAGCTGGCCATCCCGCCGCAGATCAAGCTGGAGCAGGCCAAAGGCTTCAGCCTCTACATGCTGCGGGCGATCATCAGCGGCCGCGGCGATGAAGTGATCGAACTGGCAAAAACTAACTGGCTCAGGTAAAACATTTCGCATGACCTCTTAAAATAAAGGGATGTGAAATGATTGATTTACGCAGTGATACCGTTACCCGTCCGAATCGCGCCATGCTCGAAGAGATGATGGCCGCCCCGGTCGGGGACGACGTCTACGGTGACGATCCAACGGTCAACGAACTGCAGCGCTATGCCGCAGAACTCAGCGGTAAAGAGGCCGCCCTGTTCCTGCCCACCGGAACGCAGGCCAACCTGGTGGCGCTGCTCAGCCACTGCGAACGCGGTGAAGAGTACATCGTCGGCCAGGGGGCGCATAACTACCTGTACGAAGCGGGCGGCGCGGCGGTGCTCGGCAGCATTCAGCCGCAGCCGATCGACGCCGCACCGGACGGCACTCTCCCGCTCGACAAGGTCGCCGCAAAAATCAAAGCCGACGACATCCACTTCGCCCGCACCAAATTACTCAGCCTTGAAAACACCCACAACGGCAAAGTCCTGCCGCGCGAGTACCTCAAAGCGGCGTGGGAATTTACCCGCGAGCGCAGGCTCGGCCTGCACGTGGACGGCGCACGAATCTTTAACGCCGTGGTAGCCTACGGCTGCGAGCTGAACGAGATTACGCAATATTGTGACTCGTTCACCATCTGCCTCTCAAAAGGGCTGGGCACCCCCGTGGGTTCTCTGCTGGTGGGTGATGCGGACTACATCAAACGCGCCAACCGCTGGCGTAAGATGACCGGCGGCGGCATGCGCCAGGCCGGTATTCTGGCCGCAGCGGGTCTGTATGCCCTTAAAAACAACGTGGCACGTCTGCAGGACGATCACGACAACGCCGCGTGGATGGCCGGGCAACTGCGTGAAATTGGCGCCGACGTGATGCGACACGACACCAACATGCTGTTTGTTCGCGTGGGTGATGAGCACGCCGCTGCGCTTGGGGAGTTCATGAAAGCGCGTGGCGTACTGATCAACGCGTCACCTGTTGTGCGTCTGGTGATGCATCTCGACGTCAGCCGCGAGCAGCTGTTGGACGTCGTGAAACACTGGCAGGCGTTTTTACAGCGTTAAGGAGCAGAACGTGCCGCAACGTATTCTGGTGCTCGGTGCCAGCGGGTATATCGGTCAGCATCTGACCACGGCGTTAAGCCAGCAGGGGCATCAGGTGCTGGCGGCGGCACGCAACACGGAACGCCTGCAAAAACTGAACCTGCCTGGCGTCACCTGCCACAACGTCGACCTTAACTGGCCAGAGTCACTACCCGCACTGCTGGAAGGGGTCGACACGCTGTACTACCTGGTGCACAGCATGGGCGAAGGCGGCGATTTTATCGCCCACGAACGTCAGGTGGCCCTGAACGTCCGCGATGCCCTGCGGCAAACGCCGGTTAAGCAGGTGATTTTTTTAAGCTCGCTCCAGGCGCCCGAAAATGAGCAGTCGGACCACCTGCGCGCCCGTCAGCTTACCGCGGACACCTTGCGCAGCGCGGATATCCCCGTCACCGAACTGCGGGCGGGGATCATCGTCGGCGCGGGCTCTGCCGCCTTCGAAGTGATGCGCGATATGGTCTACAACCTGCCGGTGCTCACCCCACCGCGCTGGGTGCGGTCGCGCACCACGCCGATTGCCCTGGAAAACCTGCTGCATTACCTGGTAGCGCTGCTGGACCATCCCGCCGAACAGCACCGCGTGCTTGAGGCCGCGGGGCCGGAGGTGTTGAGCTATCAGGAACAGTTCGAGCATTTTATGCGCGTCAGCGGCCGCCGACGCTGGCTCATCCCCGTTCCCTTTCCGACCCGCTGGATCTCCGTGTGGTTTTTAAACGTTATTACCTCGGTGCCGCCGACGACAGCGAAAGCGCTGATCCAGGGGCTGAAGCACGATCTGCTGGCGGACGATGGCGAACTGCGCGCATTAATTCCGCAGACGCTGATCCGTTTTGACGACGCGGTACGCCATACCCTGAAAGAAGAAGAGAAGCTGGTGAACTCCAGCGACTGGGGCTACGACGCGCAGGCGTTTGCCCGCTGGCGGCCGGAGTATGGCTATTACCCGAAACAGGCGGGCTGCACGGTGAAAACCTCGGCCAGCCTGGCATCACTGTGGGAGGTGGTGAACCAGATCGGCGGCAAAGAGCGTTATTTCTTCGGCAATATTCTCTGGCAGACACGCGGAGCGATGGATCTGCTGGTGGGCCACCGGCTGGCGAAAGGTCGCCCTGCGCAGCCGTACCTCAAAGTGGGTGATACGGTCGACAGCTGGAAAGTCATCATCGTCGAACCGGAAAAACAGCTGGCACTGCTGTTCGGCATGAAAGCGCCAGGGCTGGGACGGCTCTGCTTCACGCTGAAAGACAAAGGCGATTGCCGGGAACTGGACGTCCGCGCCTGGTGGCACCCACATGGGATGCCCGGTCTGTTCTACTGGTTACTGATGATCCCCGCACATCTGTTTATCTTCCGCGGGATGGCAAAACGGATTGCGCAACTGGCAGAACAAAAAACGGAAAAGAACTAAATAAAACTCGCTTTCTTTCACCTTTCCCATTGCAACCCGCCGTAATTCACGAAAGAATGCGCACGAAATTCTTTTCAACACAGTGGATTGTTATGAAGGTACTGGTTACCGGGGCGACCAGCGGCTTAGGCCGAAATGCGGTCGAATTTCTGCGCAACAAAGGCATTAGCGTCAGGGCTACCGGTCGCAACGAGGCGATGGGTAAGCTGCTGCAAAAAATGGGCGCAGAGTTTGTCCATGCCGACCTGACGGAGCTGGTCTCCTCTCAGGCGAAAGTGATGCTCGCCGGAATCGACACCCTGTGGCACTGCTCCAGTTTTACCTCTCCGTGGGGAACCCAGGAAGCCTTCGATCTCGCCAACGTGCGCGCCACGCGCCGTCTGGGCGAGTGGGCCGTTGCCTGGGGCGTGCGTAACTTTATTCATATCTCCTCCCCGTCGCTCTACTTCGACTATCACCACCATCGGGATATCCAGGAAACGTTCCGTCCGGCCCGTTTTGCCTGTGAGTTTGCCCGCAGCAAGGCGGCCAGCGAAGAGGTGATCGACCTGCTGGCGCAGTCGAACCCGCATACGCGCTTTACGATCCTGCGTCCGCAAAGTCTTTTCGGACCGCACGATAAAGTGTTTATTCCGCGCCTGGCGCAGATGATGCACCACTACGGCAGCGTGCTGCTGCCGCGCGGCGGTGATGCGCTGGTGGACATGACTTACTACGAAAATGCCGTGTACGCCATGTGGCTGGCGAGCCAGCCGGACAGCGATAAACTGGCGTCCGGTCGCGCCTTTAACATTACCAACGGCGAACCCTGCCGCCTTCGCACCATTGTGCAGCGCCTGATCGACGAGCTGCACATCGACTGCCGCATTCGTTCGGTGCCTTATCCTATGCTGGATATGATTGCCCGCAGCATGGAGCGTTTTGGCAGCAAAACCGCCAAAGAGCCTGCGCTGACGCATTACGGCGTGTCGAAGCTGAATTTTGATTTCACGCTGGATATTTCGCGCGCGGAGAACGAGCTGGGGTATAAGCCGATTGTGACCCTGGATGAAGGGATTGTGCGCACCGCGGCGTGGCTGCGGGACCATGGGAAGTTGCATCGGTAGTTAATTGGGTGCGGCCTGATGCCCTCACCCCGGCCCTCTCCCACAGGGAGAGGGAGTAAAGACTAAAACGGCAACCTTTCGGTTGCCGTTTGCTGTTTATAATGCCGTCCAGGCCTCAGACCATGCCAGACCTGCGCCTGGTTCATAGTACATTGGTGCATTGTTACACCAGCCGCTGTACGGGAACGGTTTGCACTGGAACAGTTTACCGTGGTTGTTCACGATATCGCCTGCGCTGTACTTGCTGTTCGCGCTCCACGCCGGGTAAGAGCCGGAAGTGCCTTCGTCCTGAGACGGGGTGGCTGCTTTGGCTTTTACGTTCAGCAGGTATGTGGTGGTGCTGCTCAGCTCGCCGTCGCTGACGGTCAGGCTGATTTCATACTGCTGCGCCGTCGCGGCTTCTGGTGCATTGAAGGTCACTACCGCTTTATCGTCGCCGGTAACGGTCTGGCCGTCCTGGGAACGCCAGGTGTAGGTCAGCTTGTTGCCGTCTTCGTCGGTAGAGCCTTCTGCGCTCAGGGAGACCTGCGCACCGGCTTCAACCGCGCCAATCGGGCCCGCAATTTGCGCAACCGGTGCGTGATTTGCAGGAACCGGAACGGTATCTTCATCCGGCGTTGGCGTGACGTTTTCGTCAGGCGTTGGCGTCACATTTTCGTCTGGCGTTGGGGTAACATTTTCATCCGGCGTTGGCGTGACGTTTTCGTCAGGGGTGACGGCTGAGCCATCATCGTTAACGATGTTCACGTTAAAGAACTTCTGTACACACTTGGTGTAGTCGCCGTCTTTGAACGCGCTGAATGGCGTCTGGTAACCCACCAGCTGGCAAGCGTAGGTCTTGCCATCTGGGGTATCCGCGCTCCATCCCCAGTCCTGTTCCCAGTAGATCTTCAGGGCGCCTGCGCCGCCTTCATCGAACTGCTTCATGTTGGCACAGCCAAGCACTTCGTCAGCCGGTACAGGGACTTTCAGGTAGTTAGCGAACTCTTTGTAGTATTTGATACGGTTCTGAGACTGGGCAATTTCAGTCGGGCCACCGCACTCTACGCCGCCGTTGATGATCTGGGTGGTCACGCCAAAGCCAGGGACAAGACCGTTGGCTTTATCGTGGTCGTTCGGCTGCCAGGTGCCGTCGATAACCTGAAGCATGCTTGGTTTTGGCGGCTGTGGATAGGCGAAGAAGAAGATGGCGCTCGCCAGGTTCAGCCAGGTATCGGCCACCAGCTCAGGTTTGTCGAGCAGCGTGCGGACATCGCCGTACATTGCTTCAGAGAAGGGACCGTAGTTGTAGTTGTAGGACAACTGCTTAGCGCCGCGGCCAAAGTAGCTCAGGAAGTCGCCATCTTTGTCTTTACCGCACGGCCAGGTCTGACCCTGCCAGACGTCCGGGTTACACTCCCCGTTATAGCCGCCCTTCTGGCCTTCGCTCCAGCCCATCTCACGCACATAGACCAGTGCCTGACGCCATTCCGGCTCCGGACGCCAGCTTTCGTGGCCGCCGGTTTCTTGTGCGAAGTGAGCAAACATGGTTGCCAGCTCTTTACGGCAGATAGCTTCGCTGTCGCGGCCATCGTTGTAGGTATCACACAGCGCCGGGAATTTACCCACGGCTTTCAGGAAGTTACTGTAGCTGTAATCCTTCGCGCGCAGCGGGAACAGGTATTCCCAGTCGCTCTCTTTAAGGATCCCTTCAACGCGTTTCACGTTTACCGGGTTGGCTGCACGGCCTGGCTCAATCTGCTCGACCTGAGCGTTGTCCAGCGTACGGATGGTATCCTTCACGGATTTCATCAGTGGGAAATCGGTGAGCTCTTTTTCCTTTTTAGCCAGATCGCTGGCTTTCATGGTGTAAGGCACACTGCTTTCCGCCTTCAGCATGGTGGCCTGAGCAATCACCGGCGCTACGCAGGCACCGGCAATAAGCACGCTCAGTAATGTCCTTTTATTCATCTCGGTTATTCCTGTTAATTTCGATAAAGTTAAATAAATCTAAATTCATTTATTAATCCGTTAATAAATAAACTTCAGACAGCTGCTTTTCATTTTCTGAAGAATACGGGTGGGTACTCTTCAAAAAACAAAAAACTCACCAGTTGGTTCTGTCGCGGGCGGCTAATTTTAACTGCTGATACTTTTTCCAGACCTTATGGGCATAGACCATGCGCTTAGGGTAATTTTCTTTTTTAAGCCCGGCGTTATACGCACCTACTGCTTCCCAGTTGTATCCATAAACTTCAATCATGCCTGACAATATAGAGGCGCCGACCATAATGGAGGTGCAGGGCTCTGTCATCAGACGATTTTCATTAATGCCTTTGCGTTCAAGTTCAGGAAAGTGCGAGCTGTTGATTTGCATTAATCCGACATCGCGCGTTCCGTCATGATTGATGCCAATGGCGTACGGGTTCATTCCCGATTCCACATTCGCGATGGCATAAAGTAAAAACGGATCAATATGATAATAATGCGCCGCTTTATTCCAGCAATTTGCAAATGCGCTATGACTTAATATCAATAACAAAAACAGAAACCTTTTCATTCTTCACCTGCGTGGCCGTTTTTTATTCACCTCAAACACGTCCTGTTAAATTAGTGGAAGGTACTGGTCACACCCGAAGCGGGGTGTGACCAGTGATTGTGGGCCGATATCACACCCACAATTTCAAGCTCAGAAGATTATTTGCAGTCTGCTGACGCGCCTTCTTTCACCCATACATCGCTGTTGCCTGGTTTGTCACCTTTTGTCCACCATTTCGCGCGGTACTCGAAACCTTGATAGGTTGTCTTGTCACCACCGTTGTAGACCATGTCGGAGCGCCAGTTCATTTTCACCTGGCTGACCAGTTCCCATGCATCGGCGTTAAAGCCAGGTTTGTTGCCCTGAGTCCAGTACTTCGCTTTCCATACCAGATTATCGGAGCTGACCATGTCGCCGTTGTTGTAGATTTTGCTGGATTCCCATGCCGCGTATTTGCTGGCGTTGGCATCTACCGGGTTATCGCAGCTGCCAGTTGCAGTGCCTTCATCAGATGGGGTGTTACCTTCATCGGATGGCGTGTTGCCTTCGTCAGACGGGGTATTGTCTTCATCAGGCACAACCGGGGTGGCTTTCGGCGTTACGGTAACCTGTACGTTAGACTGTACGCTGGTTTTGCCGTCGCTTACGACAACGCTCAGGGTGTAGGTTGAGTCAGTTGTAACGTCCGGCGCGGTGATCTGTACGCTGGAGGTATCAGTACCGGTCGCGTGCATATCAGATGGTACGCTCCAGGCGTAAGTCAGTGCATCACCGTCTGGATCCGCCGCCTGCACGTTCAGGGCGTAGGTCTGACCGGCTTCCAGAGTGACGTTCTGCATCTGGTTAACCACAGGGGCCTGGTTGGCTTTCGGCGCTTTGTTCAGAACCTGTACGTCAGCGGTGCTGCTCAGGCCTTTCGCATCGGTCACGGTCAGACGGAATGCCAGGGTCTGGTTGCTGGTCACAGCGCCAACGGAGAAGGTCGCCTTCGCTTTGGTGCTGTTGGTCAGGGTAACGCTTGGGCCAGAGATCTGGGTCCATTTGTAGGTCAGCGCATCGCCATCAGGATCGGTGGAGGCAGAGCCATCCAGAGTCACGGTCGCAGGACCGGTCACGGTTTGATCCGCCGCAGAAGCAACCGGCGCATGGTTGGTCACTACCGGATCTGGCGTGGAGCTGCCCAGCAGGCTTTCGTTCATCGCGTTCAGGATATCGCCGTTATCGGAGTCGATAGACCACGCGAACAGGCCGCCCAGGTTTTTCGCCAGAACGTACTTACCTTTTGCGGTTGCAGAACGGGCATCTTCATAAGAGATCAGCTCGCCGGTGGATTTGTTGAAGACGTATGGCGCTTCAGCGTCTGCGTCATAGCCATATTCCCAGCCTGGCTTGCCTTTGTACTCGTTCACAATCTGACGATAGTCAACAACGCCTGGTTCCCAGGTGCCTTTCACGCCGTCAGTCGCCGTACCGGTGAACGGGTTGTTGCCGGTATAGCCGTGAACGCCAGTCCAGCCACGACCGTACATGCCGGTACCCACCACGATTTTGCCTGGCTGTACGCCCTGCTCCAGCAGCGCGTTAACGCCGTTTTCGGTGGTGTAGTTGGTGTCCGGACGCCATGCTGGTGCATGCAGCGCAGCCTGGTGGCCCAGATCGGTCATGCTCCACGCGCCGTAGAAGTCGTAGCTCATCAGGAAGATGTGATCGAGATACTGCTGCGCCGTGGTGTAATCCACGTCTTCGATCTTATCTTTACCGGCACCGATAGCGCTGGTCAGTTCATAGGTGCGCCCGGTTTCAGCTGACAGTTCGTTCAGCATGGTACGCAGATCGCGAATCACGGCAGTATAGGTTGCCTTATCCTGCTGCGGGTTACCCAGTGATTCGTTCACACCGCCGCCGCCCGGGAATTCCCAGTCGATATCCACGCCGTCGAAGAATTTCCAGGTTTTCAGGAAGTCTTTAACAGAGGCCACGAAACGTGCACGGATCGCGGAATCGTTCATGTGATAGAACGGATCGGACATGGTCCAGCCGCCAATGGATGGCAGAATTTTCAGGTCAGGATGGGCTTTTTTCAGCGCCATCAGCTGGCCGAAGTTACCTTTGTACGGGTCGTCCCAGTTAGATACGCCGGACTGTGGTTTTTGCAGCGCAGCCCACGGGTCGTGGATCGCCACGGTGTAGTCAGGACGGCCAGCACAGGCTTTCTGCAGGTTGGCGAAGCTGTTGCCGTTTTCAACGGTTTTCAGACCGTCGTTGATGCCGTCGCCGCCACAGATTGGAATGAAGCCGTACAGGATGTGGTTCAGGTTAGCGGCAGGGATTTTATCGACCGGGAAGTTACGGCCATAAACGCCCCATTCAGGGAAGTAGGCGGCAACCACTTTATCGGTATGTTTTGCGAAGGTTTTGTTGTTTTCCTGCAGAGGCGCATTCAGCGGCAGGAGGTGGCTACCGTCAGTATCCGCCACGATGATCAGCTTGCTTGCGCTTTTGGTACAGCCGCTGTTGTTACAGAGTTCAACCTGCTCCTGGTAGCGACCGCCTTTTTTCACTTTAAAGGTGGCAGAACCGGATGCACCGGCAGCACCGGACCAGACGGTCTTGCCATCCAGCAGCACTTTACCGGAGGTCGGCGCGTCGCCGCTCCAGACGTTCCACTCGACTTTTACGTCGACACCGTCGTTATGAACCTTAACAAGATTACCGTAGTCCACTACGGCCTGGTCCACTTCAACGATGGCAAATTTATCGTTACCGCTGCTGATTGAAGGCGTACCTGGCGCTGCGGCGAACGCAGAGCCGGAAACGGCTGCGACAAAGAGTGCCAGATAGGTTGGCTTCATAAATTTCATTATTAATTCCTGATAATCTTATTTTTGATAAATGAAAAGGACCATGTATTCCATATAACATGGGCGAGTACTGAATAAGCTATTTAATTAAAACCACAAACCCAATTTAATTTTACTAACCATGTATAGTGCTAATATACCCTCCATAAAAAGACATGAGCGGCAATCCTTACAGCTTATGTTTCTTACAATACTCCGGGAATTAATTGATGTCCTTTTACTCCCTCAGCGAAATAATTTCAAAAAAAACTTGACCGCGTAAATCAGAATGTGAATTGCAAGGTCTGCAGAATAAAAATAACCAAACCGGCGAGTGACAACAGAGGGCCAAACGGAATAACGCTATTTTCTTTAACCGCTTTATAAAAAACAAAATACAGTGCGATACCGCTTAATGCCGCCGCGAGCAATAACGAAGGCAACGCCTGCCAGCCGCACCACGCGCCCAGCGCAGCCAGCAGCTTAAAATCACCGTAGCCCAATCCCTCGCGTCCTGTTGTCAGGCGAAAGGCCCAGTAGAGAAGCCACAGCGACAGGTAGCCCGCCGCCGCGCCAAACAGGGCATCCGACAAAGGTATGGTATGAAAAAGCGCATGATTCAGCAGGCCCGCCCACAACAGCGGCTGCGTCAGGCAGTCCGGCAGCAGCATGTGTTTTGCGTCTATCGCCGCCAGCGGCAGCAGTCCACACCAGAGCACCCATAGCGACATCAATGCAGCCGCAGACGGGGCGTACGCCGCCGTCAGGGCAAAAAACAGGGCGCTGGAAAGTTCAAGCAACAGCAGACGCAGCGGGATCGCAGTCTGGCAGCAGCGGCAGCGTCCACGCAGACAACACCAGCTCAGAACCGGGATATTTTCCCACCAGGCGAGCATGTGGGAGCATGCGGGACAGTGGGAGGCCGGAAACAGCAGGTTTCCGGCGCCCTCCTCCTCTTTGATGAGCGGGGGAATGCGTTCGACCACTACCCCCAGAAAGCTGCCGATAATGCCGCCAAGCGTGCCGCTGAGCAGGCAAAGGGCGGGCATCTGGCTGCCCTGAAGCAGCGTCAGCGAGTTCATGCCACTTTCGCCCAGGAGAGCTTAATCTGGGCCTTTACATCGCTAAGGTGATCAACCGGCGTGAGATCCATTTTCTCCAGACGAACCCCGGTGGTTAAATTCACCTCCCGAAGCCAGTTTTTCAGTTCATAGACGTTGACCCGATCAATATTAAACGTCAGGGTTTGCCCGTCCTGCTGGATATTACTCAGCGCAACGTGGATCTCTTTGGCACTCTCTTCCACCACGCTTCTCGGGTTACTGGTTTTTAATACTTTCGCCTGAAGGTGATTTTTATTAATTTCTGCACGCATCCAGTTCAGGGTCTGTTTCTGTTTTTGCAGCGTGCTTTTCTCATTTTTAATAATATTATCCAGCGGGGTCATTACACCGTACCAGATAATGGCGCAACAGAGCGCCGAACCACAGAGTTTAATCAGCGTTCGTTCGCGCGGGCTGTAACGCAAATAGCGTGCTTTTAATTGTCCAATTTTCTCTTTCATTTATATTTCCCTGTGATGATAGCGGTATAAGGCGCTTCACTGGAGACCGGCTGCAGCGTAAAGTCGAAGGTATCACTCGCCTTATTGACGAACGCCTGCAACGCCGTGGGATCCATCGAACGGATGTTCAGCGTGAGCTGATTCTGGGTGTCGTCGTATCCCACTTCACTCAGTTCGACCGCCGGGAGCGATTGCTTGATCTGCTCCAGTGCGTCCAGTTGAAGAAAGATCCCTTTCTTCTCTTTCTTGATGTTCTGCCCGAAGTGGTACTTCAGGTTGGTGGTCTGGCGCAGCGTGGGGAAATAGTGCTGGGCCAATTCCACCATCTGCTGCTGGGCCAGGTTTTCCTGGTTAGAGAGCATCCAGGCCATGCCGATGCGAGGGCCAACCAGCAGCCCGAGACTCAGCACCGCCATGGCGGCAAGGGCCGGTTTCGCATAACGGAAACCGGTCTGTGCACCCGTGGCGCTAAAAACGCCGTGCAGCAGGTTTGCTTTGCAGCTTTTCCACTGCGGCTGGATCAGCACCAGCGGATGCTGCCAGGCCCGTGGCTCATCCACCTGCACGTCCGCTGGCGCATCGCCGTAGCAGACGAGGTTACCGGCGCACTGCTGGCTCAACAGCAGCGGCAACAGGGCGGCGTCGGTTTCACAGGCGCCAAACGGCGAATAGCGCATCCAGTAGCCGCTGTCGGTGGAGACCAGCGTGCTGCCGCCTTCGGTTACCGGCAGAAGGATCGCATCGGGCAGCACCTGCACTACCGTCAGCCCGGCATCGACACAGCGGTCCAGCCAGTACTGCAAACGCGCCGCATCAATGGCCACCGCGTCCACTTCCCGCCCCTTCCGGTTGAGCACCGTCCAGTGAAGCGTGTCCACATCGCCAATCAGCGTCTCTTCTGCCAGCCAGGAGAACTCAACGCTGCCTTTTTTGGGCAACGTGAAGCGACGGAAGATCATTTCGCTGGCCGGCAGTAGCAGGCAGACGCGTGCGGCTAACGCGTGACCGGCAAGCGCCGCCAGTGACGCCCCGCCCTGACGCTGTTCCACCTGGTCGCTACCGGACTCGCACCACATTATGTTCCCGTCCTCATGCGTGTCGGGACGAATAAAAAGCACCTGTTTCATAGAATTCGTCTTGTGTTATTCAACCATTCGGTAGCGACGTTGCCAGGTAATCACCTTCCCGGCTTCATTATCAACATGAAGCTGGCTGACGACGCGCAGCGTTAAATCATCGGTATTGCCGGTACTGTTGACCCGGAAATAGTGACTGTTTACCGCAAGAAACGCCTGAACCTGCTTGAGGGCGTCTTTGGTCTGCGGATAATTTGTCTCAAGCTCTTTCTGGAATGCCTCCATCGACTCCCAGCCCTCTTCCGGGCGGGAGGCGATCAGACGGGCGGCCTCGTCCTCGCTCAGCGAGCCGATAAACAGGGCTGCCAGGAGCGGTGCCTGTTCTTCGGTCAGGGTGTTGACATCCACCTTGCTGGCGGTGTCGGGTAAGGCGCACAGCACTTTACTGACCTTGCCGTAGGCCGCCACCGGAAACGCAGGCAGCAGCTTTAGCTCGCCCGGGGTGCGCATCATCTGATTCGCAGGCAGCCGTGCGGGCTCAACGCCGGCCCAGGCATCCGACTCCAGCCCCTCTTTGGCCGTTGTGGTATCACCGTCGAGATAGTCCATTAGTTGCAGGTAAATCTCTTCTGCGTCACCGGCGGAAATGCCGCTGTCGGTCAGAAGCTGCTCAACGATGCGCGCTTTGACCGGTTTTTCCGGCAGCGCCCCTGCGGTCTGTACCGCGGGGGTCGGATCGGCCGCCAGCAGGTTATTGACGTTAAAGCAGGTCTGGGCATCCTCAATCTGGCTCACCACGGTGTAGTGTTCACCCTCTGTCTCCACCGGCTCTGTCCACTCCCCTTTGGGCGACAGCCCCTGGCTGTCACCGCTGGCGTAGGTCTGAAGCAGACCTTCTATGGTTTTTTGCTGACTCTGAATGGCCCAGCGCAGCTGCTGCTGACTCACCTGATAACGGGTTTTCTGCAGATTGCGGCAGAACTGCTGGCTGATTTTGGCCGCCAGCGCCGACATCATGACCAGCAAAATTAGCACCACCAGCAGCGCGACACCGCGCTGTTTTCGAACCGATTTTCCGCTCATTTGTTCTCTCCTGACGGAGCGGGCACCGGCTGCGGTTGTGGCTGCGTTGGCGTGGCCGCATCCCCCGATGGCGCAGGCGTTTGTTCTGTTGGTGCCGCCGGGGCGACCGGCATATCACCCGGCGTGGTAAATACCCAGCGCCAGGTATCGCCATTCTCCATGGTCAGCAGAAGTTCTACGCCGTCCGGCTGATGCGCCGTGTCGGTCCATTTGTTCTGCCAGCCCTCTTTCCAGAAGCGCCACGTCATTTCTTTGACATCGCTGAGGATCGGCACCTCTTCCGGCTTCACATCGGCAGGGCTGTCGATAACCGGCCAGATATCGCGCCACAGTTTTTTGTCCTCAAGCCGCCAGCGCACGCGCTCCAGCTGGACCTGACCGCTCACGCCGTTCAGCGTGGTCAACTCCAGCGCATCGTCGTGCTGGACAAATACGTCAGGCTCGTTGCGTGGCGCGCGTGCCTGAAGCTGAAAGAAATCCCGCTCCAGCAGGTTATAGGCGCGCTGAAGCTGGTTGAGTTGAGTCGCAGCCACGTCGGTGGCGTTCGAGGTGCGCATCGCCCCGTCCAGGATTTGCCAGGCAAGCGTGCTGATAACCGCGAAGATGGTCAGCGCAATCATGATCTCCAGCAGCGTAAAGCCCTGCTGACGCTGAATGTGCTTGCTCATTTCACCTCTCCGGGTTCCGGTATCTGCAGGCTCAACACCGGTTTGTCTTCATCATCTTCGGCGTACACCTGCACTTCATCGGCAAAGCGATTTTCGGCGGTTTTCACCCGCTGCTTGCGCCAGATCCAGCTTCGCCCCCCCATGATTTCTGTCCCTGTCTGCAGGGCATCCGGGAACGGCGTGTTGCTCAGCTTTGCTTCCGCCAGCTGGTTTTCCGCCACCCAGCTCGCCTGCAGCGAATCGGCCAGGCCATGGGTAAAGCGCACGTTCAGCGAGACGGAGTTCATCAGCGCCAGCGCGGCGGTGGAGAAGATGACCAGAGCGACCATCACTTCCAGCAGGGTCATCCCCTGTTCTTTGCGTTTAGTCATCGTTCTCTACCGAAACCGGTGATGCCCCCTGCGACACCACGCGAAAGCGCTGCTTTTTATCGAAACTCTGCAGGGACAGCGTGAAGCGGCTTATCTCCCCGTCCGGCAAAAAGACAATCTGCGGCGTGGCGTCGGTTGTGGCAGCAATGCGCTGCGGTGACAGCGACACGTGCATCTCTTCCGGGAACTGGCCGTGGGTGACAATGCGCCCGGCGGTTAAGGGTTCCCAGTGTCGTTCGCCCTCTTTTTCGGCCCAGGTCACCAGCTGATATTCTGAGGTGGTGATCACCAGCCCAACGATATTTCCGTCCATTACCGCACGGTCTGAACCATATTCAACGAGGGCTTTTAACTGCTGACCGAAAATATCCGCGCCGCTGCGCGAGGGGATTGTCGACACCACCATCATGGCGCAGGAGGCAAATATCACCAGCGCCAGAATAATTTCCAGTAAGGTAAACCCACGTTGCTTATTCATTACTTCTCTTTTTTATCTAAAGACCAGTTGGTAATATCATCCGCGGTATTCGCTTCGGCATCCGGGCCCGCAGAGAAAACATCCACTGCGCCATGTTCACCCGGGCTGACCAGAATATAATCATTGCCCCACGGATCTTCCGGCAGGCGGCGAATATAGCCATCATCACGGTAGTTTTTCGGGATAGGCGCGATATCAGGTTTGGTGACCAGCGCCTGCAACCCCTGCTCCGTCGTGGGGTAACGGTGGTTATCCAGCTTGTACATATCCAGCGAACCTTCCAGCGCGACAATATCGCTGGTTGCTTTCTGGGCATCGGCTTTTTCTTTATTCCCCATTAAATTTGGTACCACCATACTGGCGAGCACACCGAGAATAACGATCACCACCATTAATTCGAGCAAGGTAAAACCGGCCTGACCTTTCAGGCTATTTCGTTTTAAAGACATATTTAACCCACCATATTATTGAGCTGAAGAAGCGGTTGTAATATTGACAGCACGATAAATAAAACCACTGTCGCCATTGTCACCACCAGTGCCGGTTCAAATACCGACAGCGTTAACGTAATTCGATGCTGTAATGCCGATTCCTGGTTTTCCGCGGCGCGATCCATTAATGAACCTAATTCCCCGCTCTCTTCGCCGGAGGCAATCATGTACAGCATGGTCGGCGGAAAGAGCTTCGCCTGGTCCAGCGCGTTATACAGAGAAGCGCCCTGACGTACGGTATCCGCCGCCTGCCCCAGCACCTGCCGGGCATAGAGGTTTTCGATCCCGTCCATCGCGATATACATCCCCTCCAGCAGCGGGACGCTACTGGCCTGCAGGATGCTGAGCGTGCGGATATAGCGGGCGCTGTTGATGGCGCAAACCAGCTTTTTGATCGGCGAGCCATTCACCAGCCAGCTGTGCCAGCGAAAGCGGTTCGTGGTTTTCTTCACCCACGTCTTAAAGCCCACGATTGCGCCGAACAGCCCCCCGGCAATGTAGATCCCGTACGCCTGCAGAAAATCGCTCACCGCAATCAGCGTGCGGGTGGTGATCGGCAGCTGCTGTTTCATGTGCACGAACTGCTCGATGACCTGCGGCACCACCGCCACCAGCAGGATGCTGATCACCGCCACGGCAACCACCGTCAGGGTGATCGGGTAGACCATCGCCTGCGTCAGCTTGCTTTTCATCTTCTGGCGCTGCTCGTTGTACTCCGCCAGCTTCTCCAGCACATCGCCGAGGTGGCCGGTTTTTTCCCCGGCCATCACCAGCGTGCAGTACAGCTTGTCGAAGGTACGCGGGAACTGGCTGAAGGCATCAAACAGCGTATGGCCTTCCACCACTTTCTCGCGGATCTCCGTCACCATAGCCGCCAGCTTTTTGTCTTCCGTCTGCTTTGAAATGGCCTTCAGGGCGCTTTCCAGCGGCAGCGACGCGTTAACCAGCGTTGACAGCTGACGGGTGAACATCGACAGCACCGGCACAGAGAGTCTGGCGCCGGTTTTGGCTTTAGCGCTGGCCGCATTTTCACGGGTTTCGGTGATGGTGAGCGGCATCAGCTTCTGCTCACGCAGCGACTGGCGCACCTGCTTAGGTCCTTCCGCCTGCAGCGTGCCGCGCTGGGTTTTTCCGGCGGCATCGGTCGCAGTCCACGCGTAGAAAGCCATTACTCATCGCCTCCACGCTCAGCGGTCACGCGCATCACCTCTTCAAGGGACGTGATACCGCTGATGACCTTCATCAGCCCGTTTTCGCGCAGGCTGTAGGCCTGTTTGAACAGCTCGGTCTCAATGGACATCTCATCTTTGTCTTCATGAATGGCGCGACGCATGGCGCTGTCGACCACCAGAAACTCGTGAATGCCCGCGCGTCCCTGATACCCGCTCTGGCGGCACTGGTCGCAACCAACGGCGCGATAGATGGCCTTTGGTGGCTTATCCATAAAGCTAAACAGCGCTTTTTCATTGTCATCCAGCGGACTGGTGGTACGGCAGTGCGGACACAGCCGACGCACCAGACGCTGGGCAATGACGCCGAGTAGCGACGAACCAATTAAAAAGGACTCCAGCCCCATATCCCGCAGACGGGTGATGGCCCCCGCCGCACTGTTGGTGTGCAGCGTAGACATGACCAGGTGACCGGTGAGCGACGCCTGCACCGCGATTTGCGCGGTTTCACCGTCACGAATTTCCCCGATCATCACCACGTCCGGATCCTGACGCAAAATGGCGCGCAGGCCGCGGGCAAAGGTCATGTCCACGCGCGGGTTGACCTGCGTCTGCCCCACCCCTTCCAGCTCGTACTCAATCGGATCTTCGACGGTCAGAATGTTGCGTTCATGTCCGTTCAGGGCCGACAGAATGGCATACAGGGTGGTACTTTTACCGGATCCTGTCGGCCCGGTGACCAGGATGATGCCGTGCGGGCGGTTAATCAGCCCTTTCAGTTTTTCCAGCTCTTCATCAATGAGTCCGAGCTTGTTGATATCCGGTTTCAGGTTGCTCTTGTCGAGCAGACGCATGACCACGCGCTCGCCGTACTGCGACGGAATGGTCGAGACACGCACGTCAATCGCCTTGCGGCCAATGCGCAGGGAGATACGGCCATCCTGCGGCAGACGTTTTTCGGCAATGTCGAGTTTCGACATGACCTTAATACGCGAGACCAGCAGCGGGGCCAGTTTACGTGCGGGCTGGAGCACCGGGCGCAGCACGCCGTCAACGCGAAAACGGATGCTCAGCGTGCGCTCAAAGGTTTCGATATGGATATCCGATGCACCGTCTTTCACCGCTTCGCCGAGAATGGCGTTGATCAGGCGGATCACCGGCGAGTTTTCGTCGTTATCCAGCAGATCTTCGTTGTCCGGGATCTCCTCGGTTAACGCCATCAGATCGATATCCGCATCCATATCGTCCACCAGCTGCTGCGAAACGCCGCTGTTCTGCTGCCAGATTTTAGCCAGCATCTCATCAAACGCTTCCGCGCTCAGCGTCTGGGGCATAAAGGCGCGCCCCAGTACCCGGCGCATCTCCAGTAGCGCAAACGCGGGGACGTCATCACGGATATAGACCGTGTCGTTCCAGAAAAGGATGCCGTTCTCCTTCGCAAAGCCGCTGGTGCAAAGCTGTTTCGTCAGTTCATCCACGCGTCACCTCCCCTTACTCTTTGAAGGGGTTGCGCGTGGTAGCAGGTGCGCTCACGCCGACCGGCATGGAGTGATCCTGCTTTGGATAGGCAGGCAGGACGGCGTTATCGGTGTTCTCAACGATGCCGAGCTTTTTCTCCTCCAGACGCTGCTGTTGACGGGCGCGGATCTGGTCGTATTTCTCCTTCGTCGCCGCGCTGTAGTTGTCGTCATCACGCAGGACGGTGGTATGGATAAAGACCATCAGATTGCGCTTCGACGTATCCTCCGAGGTATAGCGGAACAGCTGTCCCACCAGCGGCAGATCGCCGAGCAGCGGCACTTTCGACACGTTCTGTTTGCTGACGTTTTCCATCAGACCGCCCAGCACCACCGTCTGGCCACTGTGGACCATCACTTCGTTGTTGATGGTACGGGTGTTGAAGGTTGGGCCGAGGCTGGCATCTTCGGTGGCGCTGGCGTCAACGCTGGAGACCTCCTGCTCGATCTTCAGGTGGATCATGTCCCCGTCGTTGATCTGCGGAACAATCTTCAGCTTGGTACCGACGGTTTTACGCTCAACCGAGTTAAAGACGTTGTCGCCGCTGGTGGTCTGAGAACCCGACAGCACCGGCACATCCTGACCCACGTTGAACGACGCTTCTTTGTTATCCAGCGTCACCACGCTTGGCGTGGAGAGAATATCGTTCTTGCCGCTGGTGGAGAGCGCGGTCAGCAGTGCGCCATAGTCACCGTTGAAGAAACCGGTCGCCAGGCCAGTAAAGGAGGCCCCTTTGATCGTGCCGTTTTTGACCTGGCTAATGGGCAGACCGGTTGAACCGAACTGCACGCCGCCGTGTTTGCCGGTCCACTGCACGCCGAGATCCATGCCGTTACCGTCCTGCACTTCCGCAATGATGGCTTCCACCAGCACCTGCGGACGACGAATATCCAGCTTGTCGATCACCTTCTCCAGCGAGTTCATGACGTTTGGCTGAGCGGTGATCACCAGCGAGTTGGTGGACTCATCGGCGGTGATATTCAGCTCGCTATTGGTTGTGGCTGTTTTGCTTTTCGCGGTACCGGCTTTGTCTTTTAGCTGCTCACCGATACCGGTCAGCACTGGCACCACTTTCGAGGCGTTGGCGTATTTCAGGTAGAAGACGCGGGTATTGCCCTCGTTGTTCTGTTCGCGGTCGAGCTGGCCAATCAGCGAGCGGGTACGCGCGCGGGCATCTTCGGTGCCGCTGATCACCAGGCTGTTGGTTTCATCATCGGCCACCACTTTGGTCGCCAGCTGTGGGGCGTTCTGCCCTTTCTGCTCTTCATTGTTGAGGTTGTTCAACATATCGGAGAGCTCTTTCGCCGAGGCATAGCGCAACGGTACGATTTCGCGACGCTGCATACCGGAACGGTCCACGCGCTCAACCAGATCCACCAGGCGGTTCACCACCGAGGCTTTCCCGGTTAACAGCAGCACGTTAGAAGGTTCAAAATGGACCACGTTGCCGATCCCCGAGGCATCGTTCAGCTGGCGCAGCAGCGGGGCCAGCTCGCGCACGGGGACGTTCTCCATGCGCACTACGCGGGTGATGATCTCATCCCCTTTGCCCGGGTTTTTGCTGTCGGCCACCGGCACTCCGGCGGTACGCGCCACGCTGGAACGCACCACTTTAATCATGCCGTTATCCATTGGGATCACCGACAGACCGTAGAGATCCAGCACGCTCAGGAAGAACTGATAATATTCCTCTTCCGACAGCACGTTATAGGTTCTCACCGACACCGTACCCTGAACGGACGGATCGACGAGAATCGTTTTATTCAGATTGCGACTTACCGTATCGATAAATTCGCGAATATCGGTATTTTTAAAACTGGCGCTAAAGTTGGCTGCAAACAGCGAACCGGAATATAACGACAATGCGGTCAGCGCCACGCACGCCCATGGAAATTTCTTCATGATTTACACTTGTTAATTGTTTAGAACATTAACCCGAATATTTTCAAGGTGAGCGTGCCGTCTGACGACGACCTCCGCTTCTTTCATTTTCGACCAGTTGGCGATAATATTTTTCGCCTGCGCTTCTTTCGTCATATCGACGTCATTCACTTTCACCACCACATCACCCTGTTTCAGTCCTGTTTCACTGTAAAAAGGCGACGCATTGCGTGGATTAATGTTAAAGCCTTCCAGTTGGCCTTTATCGATTAACGGCTTTAACACCAGATAATCATCGAGATGCAGACTGTCCGCGCCGGCATCTTTTTTCGATTTCGTCACCGGGCTATTGCCTGCATCGCCCTTAAAATAAGGCGGCTGTTTGAGGGCGAGCGTTTGCTTCGTGCCTTCGTACTGAACAACCACGTTATCTTTATTAATTTCATCCACATACGCATCGTCGAACCCCACCAACGGTTCCCCTTCCCGGTAGCTCTGCTGCCCGGCGGGGGTCTTAATCACGGCAAACGACAGCCACGACTCATCGCTGCGGATGATGCCTTCAATTTCTGCAGACAGCGGCGCTTTTACCGCCGCCGGAACGTCGGCCTGACGGATCGCAGCCGTAAAAAGACCAAACGTTTTGTCACTGTTACGCGGTTTTAGCGGCGCCTTATCAGCATTCGCTAACTTATTCGTAACCTTTTTATAATCTTTAAAAACGACATAACCCTGCTGGCTGCAAAAAATTAGCATGACTAGCATTATGCAGGGCGTCATTAGCCTGGAAAGGAATGCGTTCCTCATTATTATCGGGCCTTTTAGCAAAGCAGGAATTCGCAGCGGTATGCTGCATAACTTAGTGAGCAAATAGTAATAAGCGTGACCAGTGCAAACCACCGGCTTCGCTATTAACTTTAATGAAGAAAATGATTGACCGGAAAAAAAGGGAATGTTAGATGCGGCCTGACAGGTTATTTTTACTCTGGTGTTAAATTGACCATGACAGGGGCTTACCGTACTTTTCGCCCATTGCTATTAAAGAGAAGAGACGGTAAGTCGTTATGTATCAGAGCCATTTTAAATTCAGTACCCCGCCGTTCAGAAATATCACCCGCAAGTCGGGCGATTTTCTGGTGCCTTATCATCAGGATGTGTTTAATCTTCTGAAAGAGAAAAGCCAGCAGGCAGGGATCACCGGGCTCTTTTACCACGACAGCGAACTGCTGGGGCAGTTCAGCGATGCCCTCAAAGCCAGCAGCAAGTCGGTGCTCTGCATTAATGCCTTTCCAAAGCTGAGCGCCAGTAGCCTGCTCTTCAAACTCAACCCGGTAGCGAAAGAGAAGAACAAGCTCCAGGCGGTTGACGCCATTATTCGCCAGTGGCGCGATGCGAAGTCGACCCACAAGGTGCTGGTCATTTCCCAGGCGCATGCGATGAAGGCCAGCGGCTATGACGTGCTGGGCATACTGCTTACCCGTGCGCAGGAGCTGGATGTTCGCCTGTCGATTGTGCTGATGGGCACGGCCGACCAGGAAGTGATGCTGAAAGCCTCTGCCCTGCAGGAATATGTGCTGACCTGCCACACCCTGCGCAACCTGACCTGCCGCGAGTTCCTGAGCTACGTTGACGCCCAGTGCCACGAGCACGGCGCGGATGTCTCTCCGCTGACGCCCGCTCGCGTGAAAAAAATCCACGCCCTGACTAAAGGCAACATCAGCAAGCTGAATGAACTGGCTCATCTTTCCATGCTGGCCGCCTGGACCGAACGGGCGCCAAACGTTGGACCGCGTCATTTGCGTCTCGCCACCGGTGAAGCCCTGCCAGCGCCTAAGCGTGGTAAAACGCTGGCCTCCATCGGGTTGTTCGCGTCCATCCTGTTCGCCGCCTGCGGCTGGATGATGACCTCGTCCATTACGGCAAAACTGCCGGTGGCGCTGCCGGTACCGGCCAGCTGGAAACAGCAGGTAAAAACGCCAGACGCGCCGGTACTGCCGGTCATCGAACATGAGGTGGTGAATCAGCCCGATGCCATGCACCAGCTTTATGCCATGTGGGGCTATGACGCCTCTGCCGAAGATGCCTTGTGCCAGAATGCCGCAAAAGTGAACCTGATGTGTAAACAGGGTAATGCTTCCCTGGACACCCTGGCGAATGATGGTTATCCGTGGGTGAGCGAGATTAAAACAGGCGATCACATGAATTACGCCGTCGTGGCGCGTGCCGGGAAAAATTCCCTCGATCTGCTGATGAACAACCGCACCTGGCAGGTGAGCCGCACGTGGTATAACCAGCACGCAACGGGCAATTACACCCTTCTGCACCGCCTGACCCCGTCAGGCAAAGACGAAATCACCGCCGCCAGCGACAGTAAAGATCTTGAGTGGCTGGATCAGCAACTGAGCGTGGCGTTGGGCGAAAGCGAGACGCACGATAAAAACTGGACGGCGGAACTGATGAAGCGCACCCGCGAATTCCAGGAAAAAATGCACCTCCGCGTCGACGGTATTCCGGGTGAAGACACCCTGATGCAGCTGATGCGCGAAACCCATACCACGCCGAGCGTGTTGATCCAGACAACCCAGGCTAACCCGACTACGCAAGAGAAGCACGCATAATGTCTACCATCTGCCTCGCTGCCCAGCGCAGCTATACCACCGGGGAACCGGTCTGGTTCTCATGGCGTTTGCCGTCATTCAGTAAAATTATCAGCGTGGTGACGCTCTGGTGTCTGGGGCTGTGCGCGCTGATCGTCGCAGGCCTCTATGCGCACGTGTACTGGAACCTGCGCCACCCGGCACCGGTGATAAAAAAGGTGAGCGTCGCGAAGCCAGACACCACCCTTTCTGATATGCATTACGTGTATGTCACCAAACCGTTCCCGCACCCGCAGCCAAAGCCGCAGTCGGTAAAAGTGCAGGAAGATTTACCGCCGATGGACAATATGCCCATTAATAGCGACGAAAATGAGTGGCAGCAGGCACCTGATGGCGCATTGCCGGACAGCCCCGTCACGCATGATACCTCGCGCGATACCTTACCCGGCACCGAAGCGCACGAACAGGCGATGAAACACGCGCAGGCAACGCAGCCGGATGAAGACAATTCATTAAAAACGTTATTTATGCAGGCGCTAAAACAGCAGCAGGATGATATGGAGAAGGGAAAAATGCCCGCCCCACCGGTTGACGAAACGCAAAATGCGTCTCCTTCGGTGATAAAAGGAGACGCGGGAGGGGATTAATATTTTTCCGGCAGAGTGGTCAGGCTAATCAGTCGCCCTTTTTCGACCACAATATATTGACCTTTTTTCAGGTCTGAGAGAATTTTAATTATGGTGCTGCGTGCCAGGTTAGTGTATTCCTGAATATAATCATAAATGTTAATATCTCGCTGATGAACAACAATCAGTTCGTTAATTTCTATCAGGAATTCACGGACGACGGAATATGCGCTGCGGGCAACTAAAACGTCATCCCGCTTGCTGAGCAAACAGACATACCATGCCAGCACTTTAGTCAGTTCAGGCCACAGCCCGTGCTGAGTCATTAACTGCTGGAATTCGTCCTTATGTATGGTACGAACCACGGTGTTACTGCGTACCACGCCCTGCATATGCGCAGAGTTGTAGAAAATAGCGGAGAGACCAAAAATACATTGTCCCTGTAGCGTAAACATACATAAGTCATCAGAACTGCGGCGGAATTCGACTTCTCCGCTGACGATTATGTGAATATTATCGGAGTTGCAGGTTGATATTTTTTGCCATTTTCTTAACGTTTTTTCTTCATACCCAGCCGTTGCAGAAATAATGGCTTCCATTTCATGATGGGGACGTGTTTTTTTACCAAAAATGCTTAACATTATTATACCCAATTAAGATGTTTAAATAAGAAAATTGTCCAGCAAGGTGTTACGTTGCCGTAAAATATGTTGGTATTCTTTTTGAAATTAAAAAAACCAAAAGAGGACTGTTTCTTTAATTTGATTCATGCTTTGAATCGATGAATCAATCTTAGTTGAGGGCGATTTTAAATCAATTTACTTAAAATGAATTGAGAATGTACTTAAGATTAATCTTATGATCATGCTCACAAAAACGAGGCATTCGGGTTAATCCCGAAGGATTACCCTTGCCCGTATTTCTCTAAAAGTGCTTCGGCAATGGCCAGCGTTTCCACATCAGCCACGCCGTTCCACAGCTGCGGCCTAAAGTGCATCTGGAAGACCATAATGATGCGCTTCTGCTGAGCGGGGGTGCTGTTGTCGGGAACCTCGTAACCGTAACGCGCGAGCAAATCAAGTAACGCTGCGGTCTCCACGGCCTGATACCGTGGCCGCCCGTTCATATAGAACGCCACCCGGGACGCGTCGGGCCAGGCGCCAATCCCCTGCTCTGCAAGCTCGCGCCACGGGAACAGCGGACCGGGATCGTCCTTGCGCTGAGGCGCGATATCCGCATGGGCCACCACGTTCTCGGGTTTAATGTGATAGCGGGCAATAATGTCTTTTGCGAGCGGCACCAGGGCCGCAATTTGCGCGGGTTCGAACGGGGAAAAGTGTTTTACCCCGGCCGTTTTTTGCCAGCCGCGATTCTCAAGCTCAATGCCAACCGACGTATCATTAATACGGTTGGTGCCGCGCCAGAAGCTGATGCCCGCATGCCAGGCCAGTTCGTTCTCGGGAACCAGCTGCCAGATGCGTGGTTTACCGTCTGGTGCGGGCGGCTTCGCCGGGATCAAATAGTGGGAGCTGACGTTCTTGTCCGTCAGCGTGGCCAGCGAACTGTCAAAATCATCCGCCGTATAGTGGATAACCAGCACCTTGATGCGCGGATAGGCCGCCTGCGCCTGGTGGCGGGTATCCAGTTCATAGGCGCCTTTATCCACAATGCCTTTTTCCGTGGCGCACCCTGCCAGCAACAGCGCCAGCAGGAGTGTTGAAAACGCGCGTTTCATCGACGGGTTTTCACCGCCGTACCGCTTACGCTCACCATCAGCATGCTGGCATCTTTACCGACGGTTTCGTAGTCGATATCAATCCCCACGACCGCATCCGCCCCCAGTGCTTTGGCCTGTTCGCCCAGCTCCTTAAAGGCGATTTCCCGGGCTTTACGCAGCTCTTTTTCATACGCGCCAGAGCGACCGCCGACGATATCGCGGATACCGGCAAAGAAATCGCGAAAAATGTTGGCCCCCAGAATGGCTTCGCCCGTGACCACACCGCAATACTCGGTAATCGGCTGCCCTTCCAGGGTTGGCGTTGTTGAAAACTGCATGGTTTCTCTCCTTCTTTAGCGTTCAATGCCTTAGCCCATAACTTCACCAGCATTATCGGTTCGTTACGCTATGATTGAAAGGATAGTTAATAAATAAGGAAATCAACATGCGCTACTCTGCTTTAACGCTTTTGGTGCCCTGCGCGCTGGTGCTCAGCGCGTGTACCACCACGGTCACGCCAGCCTTTAAGGATATCGGTACCCGCAGCGGCCCCTGTATAGAGGGCGGCCCGGATACCGTGGCGCAACAGTTCTATGATTATCGCATTCAACACCGCAGCAACGATCTCACCGGCCTGCGTCCGTATCTGAGCGATGGGCTGGCAAAACTGCTGAACGATGCCACGCGCGATCCGCAGCACAACGCGCAGCTGAAATCCGATCCGTTCTCCAGTCGCACGACGTTGCCTGACAGCGCCGAGGTGGCCAGCGCCTCGACCATCCCGAACACCGATGCGCGTAACATCCCCCTGCGCGTGAAGCTGACCCAGGGCAGCCAAACCTGGCAGGATGAAGTGCTGATGATCCGCGAAGGCCAGTGCTGGGCGGTGGATGACGTACGCTATATCGGCGGGAGCGTTCATGCCCCGGCAGGCACGCTGCGCCAGTCGATTGAGAATCGCTAAACCCACTGTTTCAGAATTGTAAACCCCGAAAAATGTGCGGCATTTCATGCGGAATGCCGACATTTATACTCGCCGACCTTGGGCTTCGCTATTTTGTGCTATGTTTAAGGGGTATTACGGGTTATATTTAACTTTTAACGCAGAAATATTGCATAACTATTCTGTCAACGGTACTATCTGCGGCCTCAATTGCTATAGATTGCCTGGATGAGTAAAGACTGCCCCGATGAGTATTAAACTAAACGGCATTAACTGCTTCTACGGCGCACACCAGGCGCTGTTCGACATCACGCTGGAGTGCCCGGAAGGCGAAACGCTGGTTTTGCTTGGCCCAAGTGGCGCGGGTAAAAGTTCTCTTTTGCGTGTCCTTAATCTGCTTGAAATGCCCCGTTCAGGAACGCTGGCGATTGCCGGTAACCACTTTGATTTTGCGAAAACGCCGTCCGATAAAGCGATTCGTGAACTGCGTCAAAATGTTGGCATGGTCTTCCAGCAATACAACCTCTGGCCGCACCTGACCGTCCTGCAAAACCTGATTGAAGCGCCCTGCCGCGTTCTCGGCTTGAGCAAGGATCAGGCGATGGCGCGTGCTGAAAAGCTGCTGGAGCGTCTGCGCCTTAAGCCCTACAGCGATCGTTATCCGCTGCACCTCTCCGGGGGTCAGCAACAGCGTGTGGCGATTGCCCGTGCGCTGATGATGGAGCCAGCGGTACTGCTGTTTGATGAGCCAACCGCCGCGCTGGACCCGGAAATCACCGCCCAGATCGTGAGTATCATTCGTGAGCTGGCGGAAACCAACATTACTCAGGTCATCGTCACCCATGAAGTGGAAGTGGCGCGTAAAACCGCCAGCCGTGTGGTCTACATGGAAAACGGGTATATCGTTGAGCAAGGTGATGCGAGTTGCTTTACCAACCCGCAAACCGATGCCTTCAAAAACTACTTATCTCACTGAGAGTGCCAGGGAAAATGATAATGAAAAAAGTATTGATTGCCGCGCTGCTCGCTAGCGTCAGCCTTTCCGCTACCGCAGCCCAGACCATCCGTTTCGCCACCGAAGCGTCCTATCCTCCGTTTGAATCTATCGACGCCAACAACAAGATTGTGGGCTTCGATGTCGATCTGGCTAACGCGCTGTGTAAAGAGATCGACGCGACCTGTACCTTCAGCAACCAGGCGTTTGACAGCCTGATCCCAAGCCTGAAGTTCCGCCGTATCGACGCCGTGATGGCCGGTATGGACATCACCCCAGAGCGTGAAAAGCAGGTGCTGTTCACCACGCCGTACTATGACAACTCCGCCCTGTTCATTGGTCAGAAAGGAAAATTTACCTCTGTTGACCAGCTGAAAGGCAAAAAAGTGGGCGTACAGAACGGCACCACGCACCAGAAATTCATCATGGATAAACATCCGGAAATCACCACCGTGCCTTACGACAGCTACCAGAACGCGAAGCTGGATCTGCAGAACGGCCGTATCGATGGCGTGTTTGGTGACACCGCGGTTGTGACCGAATGGCTGAAAGCCAACGATAAACTCGCGCCAGTGGGCGACAAAGTGACCGATAAGGACTACTTCGGCACAGGTCTGGGGATTGCCGTTCGTCAGGGCAACACTGAGCTGCAGCAGAAATTTAACGCTGCGCTGGAAAAAGTGAAGAAAGACGGCACCTACGAAACCATCTATAAAAAATGGTTCCAGAAGTAATTCCTGATGAATGAAATTCTTCCTTTAGCAAGCGCCGCCGGGATGACCGTCGGCCTTGCCGTTTGCGCACTGATTATCGGCCTGGTGCTGGCAATGTTCTTTGCGGTATGGGAATCTGCAAAATGGTTCCCTGTCGCCTGGACCGGCTCCGCGCTGGTCACCGTGCTGCGTGGGCTACCGGAGATTCTGGTGGTCCTGTTTATCTATTTCGGTTCCTCACAGCTGCTGCTGACGCTGTCGGACGGCTTTACCCTCAATCTTGGCGTCGTGCAGATCCCGGTGCAGATGCAGATTGAAAACTTCGACGTCAGCCCGTTCCTCTGTGGTGTCATTGCCCTTTCCCTGCTCTATTCTGCGTACGCGTCGCAAACCCTGCGCGGTGCGCTGAAAGCGGTACCGCAAGGACAATGGGAATCTGGCCAGGCGCTGGGAATGTCGAAAGCGGCGATCTTCTTCCGCCTGGTGATGCCGCAGATGTGGCGTCATGCCCTGCCGGGTTTAGGTAACCAGTGGCTGGTGCTGCTGAAAGATACCGCGCTGGTGAGCCTGATAAGCGTTAACGATTTAATGCTGCAAACCAAAAGCATCGCTACCCGCACCCAGGAGCCGTTTACCTGGTACATTGTGGCGGCGGCTATCTACCTGGTGATCACGTTGCTGAGTCAGTACATCCTTAAGCGTATTGACCTGCGTGCGACGCGCTTTGAACGGAGACCAGGCTGATGCTGGACTATTTACCCGAGCTGATGAAAGGGCTGCACACCAGCCTGACGTTGACCGTGGCGTCCATCATCGTGGCGCTGATCCTGTCGCTGATCTTTACCATCATCCTGACGCTGAAAACGCCGGTGCTGGTGTGGATTGTGCGCGGCTATATCACCCTCTTTACCGGTACGCCGCTGCTGGTGCAGATCTTCCTGATTTACTACGGCCCGGGCCAGTTCCCGTCGCTGCAGGAGTATCCGGTTATCTGGCATCTGCTCTCTGAGCCGTGGCTGTGTGCCCTGATCGCCCTTTCACTGAACAGCGCCGCCTACACCACTCAGCTGTTCTACGGAGCGATCCGCGCCATTCCGGAAGGACAATGGCAGTCCTGCGGCGCGCTCGGCATGAGCAAAAAAGATACGCTGGCCATTTTGCTGCCGTACGCCTTTAAGCGTGCCCTCTCCTCTTACTCCAACGAAGTGGTGCTGGTGTTCAAGAGTACCTCGCTGGCCTACACCATCACCCTGATGGAAGTGATGGGCCACGGGCAACTGCTGTATGGACGCACCTACGATGTGATGGTGTTTGGCGCGGCAGGCGTGGTGTATCTGGTAGTTAACGGACTGTTGACGCTGATGATGCGCCTGATCGAGCGTAAAGCGCTGGCATTTGAGCGCAGAAATTAATCACGTAAATGCATAAAACGGTATTGATAAAGCGGGTAACCTGATGGGTTATCCGCTTTTTTTTATTCCACAATAAATATTTAATCATTTATATTGAATATAAATTCATTAAATGGCATTGTACTTTCATAAGACCTACAGACGGGAGTATTACAATGAAAAAGTTAGTTCTGGCCGCATTACTGGCAACGTTTGCCGCAGGCGCAACGGCTGCCGATAAAATCAATTTCGGCGTTTCTGCCACGTATCCACCATTTGAATCGCTGGATGCCAGCAACCAGATCGTGGGTTTTGATATCGATCTGGCGAAAGCGCTGTGCAAACAGATGCAGGCCGACTGCACCTTTACCAACCATGCCTTTGACAGCCTGATCCCGTCCCTGAAATTTAAAAAATACGACGCGGTGATCTCCGGTATGGACATCACGCCAGAGCGTAGCAAGCAGGTGGCCTTCACCGACCCGTACTACGCCAACTCGGCGGTGGTCATTGCGAAGAAAGGGGCTTATAAATCCTTTGATGAGCTGAAAGGCAAACGCATCGGGATGGAAAACGGCACCACGCACCAGAAGTACCTGCAGGACAAACATCCTGAAGTGAAAACCGTGGCGTATGACAGCTATCAGAACGCGATTATAGACCTGAAAAACGGCCGTATCGATGGCGTATTTGGTGACACCGCGGTCGTAAACGAATGGCTGAAAACCAACCCGCAGCTCGGTACGGCAACCGAAAAAGTGACCGATCCGCAGTACTTCGGTACGGGTCTGGGCATTGCGGTGCGTCCGGATAACAAAGCGTTGCTGGCAAAACTGAACGGCGCGCTGAAGGCGATTAAAGCTGACGGTACGTATCAGAAAATCAGCGACCAGTGGTTCCCGCAGTAACTTTTTTTGCCGGGTGACGGCTTCGCCTTACCCGGCCTACGGGGGGAGTTGTAGATACTGTTATGCCACGCAAGCATTTTTCTCGTGCAGTGTGGCATCGAACGGGCGTCCTGATTTCAGGACGCCATACGCCACCTGCGCCAGCTTACGCATCATTGCTCCGATTATCAGCTTC